>NZ_JBWKZE010000003.1:0-313018 GCF_059424205.1 Pseudomonas sp. GW456-12-1-14-TSB6 | reverse complement strand
GCTCGTATGGCGCTGGAAGGCAAAGACGACAACGAAATGGGCACCACCGCTGTTAAGAAGCTGGTGGAAACTCTGGACAGCTACATCCCAGAGCCAGAGCGTGCTATCGACAAGCCGTTCCTGATGCCAATCGAAGACGTGTTCTCGATCTCGGGTCGCGGTACTGTTGTAACTGGTCGTATCGAGCGCGGTATCGTTCGCGTTCAGGACGCCCTGGAAATCGTTGGTCTGCGTGACACCACCACCACCACCTGCACCGGTGTTGAGATGTTCCGCAAGCTGCTGGACGAAGGTCGTGCTGGCGAGAACTGCGGCGTTCTGCTGCGTGGTACCAAGCGTGACGACGTTGAGCGTGGTCAGGTTCTGGTTAAGCCGGGTTCGGTTAAGCCGCACACCAAGTTCACCGCAGAAGTTTACGTTCTGAGCAAGGAAGAAGGCGGTCGTCACACTCCGTTCTTCAAAGGCTACCGTCCACAGTTCTACTTCCGTACTACTGACGTGACTGGTAACTGCGAGCTGCCAGAAGGCGTTGAAATGGTAATGCCAGGTGACAACATTCAGATGACTGTTACCCTGATCAAAACCATCGCGATGGAAGACGGTCTGCGTTTCGCAATCCGTGAAGGCGGCCGTACCGTTGGTGCTGGCGTCGTAGCTAAAATCATCGAGTGATCTCTTTATTGAGTCAGCTCTGATGAGTTGAAAAAGCCCCCGCTTAGCGGGGGCTTTTTTATTGGGTTGACACCTATCTGGGGCGTCTATAGAATTGCGCCTCCTTTTAACGGGCGTATTGCGCCCGGTGGGAATAGCAGCCGGAGTCTGAAATCCAATGCAAAATCAGCAAATCCGTATCAGGTTGAAGGCTTTTGACCATCGCCTGATCGACCAATCAACCCAGGAAATCGTGGAAACCGCGAAACGTACTGGTGCTCAAGTGCGTGGTCCAATTCCACTGCCTACCCGTAAAGAGCGGTTCACCGTTCTGGTTTCCCCGCACGTCAACAAAGACGCGCGTGACCAGTACGAAATCCGCACTCATAAGCGCGTTCTGGACATCGTTCAGCCAACGGATAAAACCGTTGATGCACTTATGAAGCTTGATCTTGCGGCCGGTGTGGAAGTGCAGATCAGCCTCGGCTAAGACTCGGTCTTGGTCGTGTAACGCTCTGAAATGGGCGGCCATAGCGGGTGAAAGCCCCGTACACTCATGAGGTTTACAACATGACTATTGGTGTAGTCGGTCGTAAAGCGGGTATGACCCGTATTTTCACCGAAGAAGGTGTCTCCATTCCGGTCACGGTCATTGAGATCGAGCCGAATCGCGTCACCCAGTTCAAAACTGAAGAAACCGATGGCTATCGTGCAGTGCAAGTCACTGTCGGCGAGCGTCGTGCTTCCCGTGTTACAGCTGCTCAAGCTGGCCACTTCGCCAAGGCGAACGTTGCCGCTGGTCGTACCGTAATGGAATTCCGTCTTGAAGAAGGCGAGTACCAGGCCGGCGATCTGATCAACGCTGAAATCTTCGCTGCTGGTCAACTGGTTGATGTAACCGGTCAGTCCAAAGGTAAAGGCTTCCAGGGTACGATCAAGCGTTGGAACTTCCGCGGGCAAGATAACACCCACGGTAACTCCGTATCCCACCGCGTCCCAGGCTCTATCGGCCAGTGCCAGACTCCTGGTCGTGTATTCAAGGGCAAAAAAATGTCCGGTCATATGGGCGCTGAGCGCGTGACCGTGCAGTCCCTGGAAGTAGTGCGCGTGGACGCTGAACGCAATCTGTTGTTGGTCAAGGGCGCTGTACCTGGCGCTACTGGCGGCAACCTGGTTGTACGTCCGGCAGCCAAGGCTCGCGGTTAAGGGGAAGCTGACATGCAATTAAATGTAAATGACGCTCAAGCGATCGAAGTTTCCGAACTGACATTTGGCGGCGAGTTCAACGAGACGCTGGTTCACCAAGCAGTCGTGGCCTACATGGCTGGCGGCCGTCAGGGTAGCAAGCAGCAGAAGACCCGTTCCGACGTTCGTGGTGGCGGCAAGCGCCCATGGCGTCAGAAAGGTACTGGCCGTGCTCGTGCCGGTACTATCCGCAGCCCAATCTGGCGCGGCGGCGGCACCACCTTTGCAGCTCGTCCACAGGATCACTCCCAGAAGCTGAACAAGAAGATGTATCGCGCAGCAATGCGTTCCATCCTTGCTGAGCTGGTGCGTACTGATCGTCTGGTCGTGGTTCAGGATTTCGCAGTTGAAACTCCGAAAACCAAAGACCTGCTGGGCAAACTGAATAACATGAGCCTGACCGATGTTCTGATCGTGTCGGACGCTGTTGATCAGAACCTGTACCTGGCTGCTCGCAACCTGCCACACGTTGATGTACGTGACGTGCAAGGTTCCGATCCAGTTAGTCTGATCGCATACGACAAGGTGTTGATCACCGTGTCGGCCGTGAAGAAATTCGAGGAGCTGCTGGGATGAACCAGGAACGCGTATTTAAAGTTCTGCTTGGCCCGCACGTTTCCGAGAAGGCTACGGTTCTGGCAGACAAGAAAGGCCAGTTCGTTTTCAAGGTTGCTACTGATGCAACCAAGCTGGAAATCAAGAAGGCCGTCGAAAGCCTGTTCAGCGTGAAAGTTGAGCGTGTTACTACCCTGAATGTTCTGGGTAAGAGCAAGCGCACCGCTCGCGGTCTGGGCAAGCGTAATGACTGGAAGAAGGCAGTTATCTCCCTTCAGCCAGGCCAAGATCTCGATTTCAGCAGCAGTGCTGAGTAAGGAAGGGGTGCATCATGGCAATCGTTAAATGCAAACCGACTTCCCCTGGCCGCCGTTTTGTGGTCAAGGTGGTCAACCAGGAGCTGCATAAAGGCGCTCCTCACGCACCGCTGCTCGAGAAAAAATCGAAGTCTGGTGGTCGTAACAACAATGGCCGTATTACCACTCGTCACATCGGTGGTGGTCATAAGCAGCATTATCGTCTGGTCGACTTCCGTCGCAACGACAAAGATGGCATCGCTGCCACTGTCGAGCGTATCGAATACGATCCAAACCGTACTGCTCACATCGCTCTGCTGCTGTACGCAGATGGCGAGCGTCGCTACATCATCGCCCCTAAAGGCGTGAGCGCTGGCGACCAGCTGATCGCAGGTGCTCTGGCACCGATCAAGCCGGGCAACGCTCTGCAACTGCGCAACATTCCAGTTGGTAGCACCGTACACGGCATCGAACTGAAGCCAGGTAAAGGCGCGCAAATCGCTCGTTCCGCTGGCGCTTCGGCTCAGCTGATCGCTCGTGAAGGCGTTTACGTGACCCTGCGTCTGCGTTCCGGTGAAATGCGTAAAGTACTGGCTGAGTGCCGTGCGACCCTGGGCGAAGTCTCGAACTCCGAGCACAGCCTGCGTTCGCTGGGTAAAGCTGGTGCCAAGCGCTGGCGTGGCGTTCGCCCAACCGTTCGTGGTGTTGCCATGAACCCGGTTGACCACCCACATGGTGGTGGTGAAGGTCGTACCTCTGGTGGTCGTCATCCGGTATCGCCATGGGGCTTCCCGACTAAGGGCGCGAAGACTCGTGGTAATAAGCGTACCGACAAAATGATCGTCCGTCGTCGCAAGTAAATAGAGGGATACGACAGTGCCACGTTCTCTGAAAAAAGGTCCTTTTATTGATCTTCACCTACTGAAGAAGATCGAAGTGGCGGCGGAAAAGAACGATCGCAAACCAATTAAGACTTGGTCGCGTCGTTCGATGATCCTGCCACAAATGGTCGGTCTGACCATCGCAGTACACAACGGTCGTCAGCACGTCCCAGTTCTCGTTAACGAAGACATGGTCGGCCACAAACTGGGCGAGTTCGCCGGTACCCGCAACTATCGCGGGCACGTGGCAGACAAGAAAGCCAAGCGTTAAGGGGTAAGGAAATGGAAGTAGCCGCTAAGTTGTCGGGCGCTCGAATCTCCGCCCAGAAAGCCCGCTTGGTCGCCGACCAGATCCGCGGGAAGAAGGTGGGCGAAGCGCTCAACCTGTTGGCTTTCAGCAGTAAGAAAGCCGCCGAGATCATGAAAAAAGTGCTGGAGTCGGCCGTAGCCAACGCCGAGCATAACGAAGGCGCAGACGTTGATGACCTGAAGGTCAGCACTGTTTTCGTCAACGAAGGGCGTTCGCTGAAGCGCATCATGCCACGTGCCAAAGGCCGTGCTGATCGCATCGTCAAGCGGTCTTGCCATATCACTGTCAAGGTTGCTGACAAGTAACGGAGTCGAAGAGATGGGTCAGAAAGTACATCCCATTGGCATTCGCCTGGGAATCGTCAAGGAGCACACCTCCGTCTGGTACGCAGACGGTCGGACTTATGCGGACTACTTGTTCGCTGATCTGAAGGTGCGTGAATACCTCCAAGACAAACTAAAAAGCGCGTCCGTAAGCCGTATCGATATCCATCGTCCGGCTCAAACTGCACGCATCACCATCCACACCGCTCGTCCAGGTATTGTTATCGGGAAGAAAGGTGAAGATGTTGAGAAACTGCGTCAGGACCTGACCAAGCAAATGGGTGTGCCTGTGCACATCAATATCGAAGAGATCCGCAAGCCGGAGCTCGACGGTATGCTGGTTGCGCAGAGCGTAGCTCAGCAGCTGGAGCGTCGTGTAATGTTCCGTCGCGCCATGAAGCGCGCTGTACAGAACGCCATGCGCATTGGTGCCAAAGGCATCAAAATCCAAGTGAGCGGTCGTCTCGGCGGTGCTGAAATCGCACGTACTGAATGGTATCGCGAAGGTCGTGTGCCACTGCACACCCTGCGTGCCGACATCGACTATGCCAACTACGAAGCTCACACCACTTACGGTGTGATCGGTGTAAAGGTTTGGATCTTCAAAGGCGAAGTAATTGGTGGTCGCCAAGAAGAGCTGAAGCCACAAGCACCAGCGCCTCGTAAAAAAGCTGCTAAGTAAGGGGTACGCCAAATGTTGCAACCTAAGCGTACGAAGTTCCGCAAGCAGATGACCGGCCACAACCGTGGTCTGGCACTGCGCGGTAGCAAAGTCAGCTTCGGCGAGTTCGCGCTGAAGTCTGTAGCTCGTGGTCGTCTCACCGCTCGTCAGATCGAGTCAGCGCGTCGTGCACTGACCCGTCACGTAAAACGTGGCGGCAAGATCTGGATCCGTGTATTCCCGGACAAGCCGATCTCCAAGAAGCCTCTCGAGGTTCGTATGGGTAAAGGTAAGGGTAACGTGGAGTACTGGGTTGCCCAGATTCAGCCAGGCAAAGTCCTGTATGAAATCGAGGGTGTTTCTGAAGAGCTGGCGCGTGAGGCTTTCGCCCTGGCTGCTGCAAAGCTGCCGCTCGCCACCTCCTTTGTTAAACGGACGGTGATGTGATGAAAGCGAATGAACTTCGTGAAAAATCCGCACAGCAGCTGAACGAGCAACTGCTCGGCTTGCTGCGCGACCAGTTCAATCTGCGTATGCAGAAAGCAACTGGCCAGTTGGGGCAGTCTCATCTGCTCTCGCAAGTTAAGCGTGACATCGCTCGCGTGAAGACTGTGCTCAACCAGCAGGCAGGTAAGTGATCATGGCTGAAGCCGAAAAAACTGTCCGTACGCTGACTGGCCGTGTTGTCAGCGACAAGATGGACAAAACCATCACCGTTCTGATCGAGCGTCGCGTTAAGCACCCGATCTACGGTAAATACGTTAAGCGTTCGACTAAGCTGCACGCGCACGACGAAACCAATCAGTGCCACATCGGCGACAAAGTCACTATTCGTGAAACTCGTCCGATGGCCAAGACCAAGTCTTGGGCGCTGGTTGATGTTCTCGAACGCGCTGTGGAAGTCTAAGGGCTAGGGGTCGGAGAAATTATATGATTCAGACTCAATCCATGCTCGATGTGGCCGATAACAGCGGCGCTCGCCGTGTTATGTGCATCAAGGTGCTGGGTGGCTCCCATCGTCGTTACGCTGGTATCGGTGACATCATCAAAGTTACCGTGAAGGAAGCAATTCCTCGCGGTAAGGTGAAAAAAGGCCAGGTGATGACTGCTGTTGTAGTCCGCACTCGTCACGGCGTACGTCGTGCTGATGGCTCCATTATCCGCTTTGATGGCAACGCTGCTGTTCTTCTGAACAACAAGCAAGAGCCGATCGGCACCCGTATCTTTGGGCCAGTGACCCGTGAACTTCGTACTGAGAAGTTCATGAAGATCGTCTCGCTCGCCCCAGAAGTGCTGTAAGGAGATCCGACATGCAAAAGATTCGTCGTGACGACGAGATCATCGTGATCGCCGGCAAAGACAAAGGTAAGCGCGGTAAGGTGCTGAAGGTTCTTGCTGACAACCGTCTGGTTGTTGGTGGTCTGAACCTGGTCAAGCGTCATACCAAGCCTAACCCGATGTCGGGCGTACAGGGCGGTATCGTCGAGAAAGAAGCGCCACTGCACGCTTCCAACGTCGCCATCTTCAACGGCGAAACCAACAAGGCTGACCGCGTTGGTTTCAAAGTAGAAGACGGTAAGAAAATTCGTGTCTTCAAGTCGACCCAAAAAGCGGTTGATGCTTGAACACTGCTAGGTAGAAGACCATGGCACGACTAAAAGAGATTTACCGGAAGGAAATCGCTCCGAAACTTAAGGAAGAACTTAAGCTTTCGAACGTGATGGAAGTTCCGCGCGTTACCAAGATCACCCTGAACATGGGTCTGGGCGAAGCGATCGGCGACAAAAAAGTCATCGAGCACGCTGTTGCTGACCTGGAAAAGATCACCGGCCAGAAAGTCGTTGTGACCTACGCTCGCAAATCCATCGCTGGCTTTAAAGTCCGTGAAGGTTGGCCGATCGGCGTCAAAGTGACCCTGCGCCGTGAGCGTATGTACGAGTTCCTGGATCGTCTGCTGTCGATCTCCCTGCCTCGGGTTCGCGACTTCCGCGGCCTGAATGCCAAGTCCTTCGATGGTCGTGGCAACTACAGCATGGGCGTGAAAGAGCAGATCATTTTCCCGGAAATCGACTACGACAAGATCGATGCTCTCCGCGGTCTGGACATTACCCTGACCACCACTGCTAAGAACGATGACGAAGGCCGCGCTCTGCTGCGTGCTTTCAAATTCCCGTTCCGCAACTGATTGGAGTAGGAAAATGGCCAAGAAGAGCATGAAAAACCGTGAGCTGAAGCGTCAGCTCACCGTTGCTAAATACGCCGTCAAGCGTGCAGCGCTGAAAGCTATCATCGTCGATCTGAACGCAAGTCCAGAAGCGCGTTGGGAAGCTACCGTAGCTCTGCAGAAGCAACCGCGTGACGCAAGCGCTTCGCGCATGCGTAACCGTTGCCGTCTGACCGGTCGTCCGCACGGCGTTTACCGCAAGTTCGGCCTCGGCCGTAACAAACTGCGTGAAGCGGCAATGCGTGGTGACGTACCAGGTCTGGTTAAAGCCAGCTGGTAATTGCTGTCAAAGCCTTGATGGTCGGGGTCGCAAGAACCTGACCATCGGTGGCCTTGAACTTGAATCAAGCCCCTTTTGGGGCTTGATTCATTTCTGGGGTATGTCTAGAATGACCGGCTCGCCTGAGCCCGTGTTTTTTACGCCCGGAATTCCTCGGCGACAAGTAGTAGCCGCAAGGCTAATTTTTCTGTATTAGGAGCGTCTAGCCCATGAGTATGCAGGACCCGTTAGCGGACATGCTAACTCGAATCCGTAATGCCCAGATGGCTGAAAAGTCCGTCGTAAGCATGCCGTCTTCCACGTTGAAGGTGGCTGTAGCAAAAGTCCTGAAGGACGAAGGTTACATCGCGGGTTATCAGATCAGCAGCGAAACCAAGCCGCTGCTGTCCATCGAGCTGAAATACTTCGAAGGCCGTCCGGTCATCGAAGAAGTGAAGCGCGTTAGCCGTCCAGGCCTGCGTCAGTACAAGTCCGTCGAAGATCTGCCAAAGGTACGTGGTGGTCTCGGTGTGTCTATCGTCTCCACCAACAAAGGTGTGATGACTGATCGTGCTGCGCGCGCTGCCGGTGTCGGCGGCGAAGTTCTTTGCACTGTGTTCTAAGGGGGGATAAGCATGTCTCGCGTCGCTAAGAACCCCGTTAAGCTGCCAGCCGGTGTCGAAGTAAAATTCGCAGGCCAACAGCTTTCGGTGAAGGGTGCCAAGGGTACTCTTGAACTGAACGTCCATTCGTCCGTTGAAGTCGTTGAAGAAGCTGGTGAGCTGCGTTTTGCTGCTCGCAATGGCGATCAACAGACTCGCGCAATGGCCGGTACCACTCGTGCGTTGGTAAACAACATGGTCCAGGGCGTAAGCCAAGGCTTCGAGCGCAAGCTCCAGCTGGTCGGTGTTGGTTACAAAGCGCAAGCAAAAGGTCAGGTGCTGAACCTGGCTCTTGGCTTCTCGCACCCAGTGGATTACGAACTGCCGGAAGGCATCACCGCTGAGACTCCTAGCCAGACCGATATCCTGATCAAGGGCATCGACAAGCAGCTGGTAGGTCAAGTGGCCGCCGAGATCCGCGACTTCCGTCCACCAGAGCCGTACAAAGGCAAAGGTGTGCGCTACGCGGACGAAGTCGTCCGTCGTAAAGAAGCCAAGAAGAAGTAGGGCATAGCAAATGACCGACAAAAAAGTTACTCGACTGCGTCGCGCTCGCAAAGCACGCCTGAAAATGCACGAACTCGAAGTCGTGCGTCTCTGCGTGTTCCGCTCTTCGCAGCACATCTACGCCCAGGTCATTTCGGCCGACGGCAACAAAGTCCTGGCAAGCGCCTCGACTTTGGATAAAGAACTGCGTGATGGCGCCACTGGCAACATCGACGCGGCCACTAAGGTTGGCCAGCTGGTCGCTACGCGTGCTAAGGCCGCTGGCGTCTCGCAGGTGGCTTTCGACCGCTCTGGCTTCAAGTACCATGGCCGCGTGAAAGCGCTGGCTGATGCTGCTCGTGAAGCTGGGCTGGAGTTCTAAGTTATGTCAAATAACGACCAAAAGCGCGACGAAGGCTACATCGAGAAGCTGGTTCAAGTTAACCGCGTAGCCAAAACCGTTAAAGGCGGCCGTATCTTCACTTTCACCGCGTTGACCGTGGTTGGTGATGGTAAGGGCCGTGTTGGCTTCGGCCGTGGCAAGTCGCGTGAAGTGCCTGCTGCGATCCAGAAGGCAATGGAAGCTGCTCGCCGCAACATGATCCAAGTTGATCTGAACGGCACCACTCTGCAGTACGCAATGAAGTCTGCTCATGGCGCTTCGAAGGTGTACATGCAGCCTGCTTCTGAAGGTACCGGTATCATCGCTGGCGGCGCTATGCGTGCTGTCCTCGAAGTTGCTGGCGTTCAGAACGTTCTGGCCAAGTGCTACGGCTCGACTAACCCTGTAAACGTGGTTCACGCCACTTTCAAGGGTCTGAAGGCTATGCAGTCTCCTGAGTCCATTGCAGCCAAGCGTGGCCTGCGTGTTGAGGAGATCAAGTAATCATGGCTACCGTTAAAGTTACGCTGATCAAAAGCATGACCGGCCGCATCCCTAACCACAAATTGTGCGTTAAGGGTCTGGGTCTGCGTCGCATCGGTCACACTGTAGAAGTCCAGGATACTCCCGAGAATCGCGGGATGATCAACAAGGCTTACTACATGCTGCGTGTCGAGGGTTAATCGATGAAACTCAATGATCTGAGTCCAGCGCCGGGTTCCCGTCGCGAAAAGCATCGTCCGGGCCGTGGTATCGGTAGTGGTTTGGGTAAGACTGGTGGCCGTGGTCACAAAGGTCAGACTTCCCGCTCCGGTGGCACCATTGCTCCAGGCTTTGAAGGCGGTCAACAGCCGCTGCATCGTCGCCTGCCGAAGTTCGGTTTCGTTTCCCTGAAAGCCATGGATCGCGCAGAAGTGCGTCTGTCCGAGCTGGCTAAAGTGGAAGGCGACATCGTCACCGTGCAGTCCCTGAAAGATGCCAACGTGATCAACGTCAACGTACAGCGTGTGAAAATCATGCTGTCCGGTGAAGTGACTCGCGCTGTCACTATCGGCAAGGGAATCGGCGCCACCAAGGGTGCGCGTGCGGCTATCGAAGCAGCTGGCGGCAAGTTCGAGGAATAAATGGCTAAGCAAGGTGCTCTCTCTGCGCTCGGCAAAGGCGGTATGTCTGAACTTTGGGCTCGTCTGCGTTTTCTGTTCCTGGCGATTATCGTCTACCGAATAGGCGCACACATCCCGGTTCCAGGTATCAACCCGGACCGACTCGCGGACCTGTTTCGACAGAATGAGGGGACCATTCTTAGCTTGTTCAACATGTTTTCCGGCGGCGCGCTGGAGCGGATGAGCATCTTTGCACTGGGGATCATGCCGTACATTTCGGCATCGATCATCATGCAACTGATGACCGCCGTCAGCCCGCAGCTGGAGCAGTTGAAGAAGGAAGGTGAAGCTGGCCGTCGCAAGATCAGCCAGTACACCCGCTACGGCACCGTCGTCCTCGCTCTCGTTCAGGCCATTGGCATGTCCATTGGCCTGGCGGGGCAGGGCGTTGCGTTCACTGGTGACTTTGGCTTCCATTTCGTCGCGGTCTCCACGTTTGTGGCTGGCGCGATGTTCATGATGTGGCTGGGTGAGCAGATTACTGAGCGTGGTGTAGGCAACGGTATCTCGATGTTGATTTTTTCGGGTATCGTCGCCGGTCTTCCGAGAGCAATCGGGCAGTCTTTCGAGTCTGCGCGTCAGGGCGATATCAATATCTTCGCCTTGGTTGCCATCGGTTTGCTGGCAGTAGCGATTATCGGTTTCGTGGTGTTCATTGAGCGTGGTCAGCGTCGTATCGCTGTTCACTACGCCAAGCGTCAGCAGGGCCGCAAGGTTTTTGCTGCGCAGACAAGCCACTTGCCGCTGAAGGTGAACATGGCCGGTGTTATTCCGGCTATTTTCGCGAGCAGCATTTTGCTGTTCCCGGCTTCGTTGGGTGCCTGGTTTGGTCAGTCTGAAGGTATGGGCTGGTTGCAGGACATCTCGCAGTCGATCGCTCCTGGTCAGCCGTTGAATATTCTGCTGTTTAGTGCAGGGATTATTTTCTTCTGCTTCTTCTATACGGCGTTGATGTTCAATCCGAAAGACGTAGCGGAAAACCTGAAGAAGTCCGGTGCCTTTATTCCGGGCATCCGTCCAGGTGAGCAGTCCGCACGCTATATTGATGGCGTTCTGACTCGCTTGACCATGTTCGGTGCTCTTTACATGACGGCCGTGTGCTTGTTGCCCCAGTTCCTGGTGGTTGCAGCAAACGTTCCGTTCTACCTTGGCGGGACCTCGTTGCTGATCGTGGTCGTGGTTGTGATGGACTTCATGTCCCAAGTACAATCGCACCTCGTTTCGCACCAGTACGAATCCCTGATGAAGAAAGCCAACCTGAAGGGTTACGGCAGCGGCATGTTGCGCTGAGTACCCATAAGGTTCGAGGAGTTGGTGATGAAAGTTCGTGCATCGGTGAAAAAGCTGTGCCGTAACTGCAAGATTATTCGCCGCGAAGGTGTTGTTCGAGTAATTTGCAGCGCGGAACCGCGTCACAAACAGCGCCAAGGCTGAGTGTGATTGTGCTTCAAGCCCGGTAGCTAGTGCGCTACCGGGTTGATTATTTGTTATTACAGCGATATTATCTCGCGCCCTATTTCTTGGCTTCCGGGGCGTAGGTAGCTGTCAATTGGAGTCCCACTGAATGGCCCGTATTGCAGGCGTTAACATTCCAGATAACAAGCATACTGTTATCTCGCTGACCTACATCTATGGTGTTGGTCGCACTACTGCACAGAAGATCTGTGCAGAGACTGGGGTAAACCCAGCCGCAAAGATCAAGGATCTGAGCGACGAGCAGATTGAACAGCTGCGTGGCGAAGTGGCGAAGTTCACCACTGAAGGTGACCTGCGTCGCGAAATCAACATGAAAATCAAGCGCTTGATGGACCTCGGTTGCTATCGCGGTCTGCGTCATCGTCGTGGTCTGCCAGTACGCGGTCAGCGTACCAAGACCAACGCGCGTACCCGTAAAGGTCCGCGTAAGCCGATCCGCAAGTAATCGCCCCAGCGAATCGACAGGAATTTAATCATGGCAAAACCTGCTGCTCGTCCTCGTAAAAAAGTTAAAAAGACAGTGGTTGATGGCATCGCCCACATCCATGCCTCTTTTAACAACACCATCGTGACCATCACCGACCGTCAAGGTAACGCTCTTTCCTGGGCTACCTCCGGTGGTTCGGGTTTCCGCGGTTCCCGCAAGTCCACCCCGTTCGCTGCTCAAGTAGCTGCTGAGCGTGCTGGTCAAGCTGCGCTGGAATACGGCCTGAAAAACCTCGACGTGAATGTCAAGGGCCCAGGTCCAGGTCGTGAATCCGCAGTCCGCGCTTTGAACGGCTGTGGCTACAAGATCGCCAGCATCACCGACGTGACGCCAATCCCGCACAACGGGTGCCGTCCGCCGAAGAAGCGCCGCGTGTAATCCAGGAGATTGTAAAGAATGGCTCGTTACATTGGTCCAAAATGCAAACTCGCTCGTCGCGAAGGCACCGATCTCTTCCTGAAGAGCGGCGTGCGCGCGATCGAATCGAAGTGCAACATTGAAGCAGCACCTGGTATCCACGGCCAACGCCGCGGTCGCCAGTCCGATTACGGCACCCAACTGCGCGAAAAGCAGAAGGTCCGTCGTATTTACGGCGTTCTCGAGCGTCAGTTCAGCGGCTACTACAAAGCTGCTGCCAGCAAGAAAGGTGCAACTGGTGAAAACCTGCTGCAACTGCTCGAATGCCGTCTGGACAACGTTGTATACCGTATGGGCTTCGGTTCGACTCGTGCCGAATCCCGTCAGCTGGTATCGCACAAGTCGATCAGCGTTAACGGCCAGACCGTAAACGTTCCGTCCTACCAGGTTCGTGCTGGTGACGTGGTTGCTGTTCGCGAGAAGGCAAAGAACCAACTTCGCATTGTCCAAGCTCTCGAGCTGTGCGCCCAACGTGGTCGCGTAGAATGGGTAGAGGTAGATGCTGAGAAGAAGTCGGGCGTTTTCAAGAACGTTCCTGCTCGCAGTGATCTGTCCGCCGACATCAACGAAAGCCTGATTGTCGAGCTCTACTCCAAGTAAGTAAGGGCTAGAAAATAGGTGCATCCATGCAGATTTCGGTAAATGAGTTCCTGACACCCCGCCACATTGATGTGCAGGTTGTCAGTCCAACCCGCGCCAAGATCACTCTCGAGCCTCTCGAGCGTGGTTTTGGCCACACCCTGGGCAACGCGCTGCGCCGCATCCTGTTGTCCTCAATGCCCGGCTGCGCAGTAGTCGAGGCCGAGATTGACGGTGTGCTCCACGAGTACAGCGCCATCGAAGGTGTACAGGAAGACGTAATTGAAATCCTGTTGAACCTTAAAGGTCTGGCCATCAAGCTGCACGGTCGTGACGAAGTTACGCTGACCTTGTCGAAGAAGGGTTCGGGGGTGGTTACCGCTGCCGATATTCAGCTGGATCATGATGTCGAGATCGTTAATCCCGATCACGTAATCGCTAACCTGGCGTCTAACGGCGCCCTGAACATGAAGCTCACTGTAGCTCGTGGTCGTGGTTATGAACCAGCCGACTCGCGTCAGAGCGATGAAGACGAAAGCCGCAGCATCGGTCGCTTGCAGCTTGACTCTTCGTTCAGCCCGGTTCGCCGTATCGCATACGTGGTGGAAAACGCCCGTGTCGAGCAGCGTACCAACCTGGACAAGCTGGTTATTGATCTGGAAACCAACGGTACCCTGGATCCTGAAGAGGCTATCCGCCGCGCTGCAACCATCCTGCAACAGCAGTTGGCTGCGTTCGTCGACCTCAAAGGTGACAGTGAGCCAGTGGTTGTCGAGCAGGAAGACGAGATCGATCCGATCCTGCTTCGCCCGGTTGACGATCTGGAACTGACTGTACGTTCGGCTAACTGCCTTAAGGCGGAAAACATCTACTACATCGGCGACCTGATTCAGCGTACCGAAGTAGAGCTGTTGAAGACTCCGAACCTGGGCAAGAAATCCTTGACTGAAATCAAGGACGTTCTGGCCTCCCGCGGTCTGTCCCTCGGCATGCGCCTCGACAACTGGCCGCCTGCAAGTCTTAAGAAGGACGACAAGGCGACTGCCTGATCGTCGTAATCACCGAACGTAGTGTTTGGTAAGGAATGAACCATGCGTCATCGTAAAAGTGGGCGTCACCTGAGCCGCACCAGCTCGCACCGCAAGGCCATGTTCCAAAACATGGCGGTGTCGCTGTTCGAGCACGAGCTGATCAAAACTACTCTGCCAAAAGCCAAAGAACTGCGCCGCGTTGCCGAGCCGCTGATCACTCTGGCCAAGACAGACAGCGTTGCTAACCGTCGTCTGGCTTTCGACCGTACTCGTTCGAAAGCTATCGTTGGTAAGCTCTTCAACGACCTGGGCAAGCGTTACGCTACCCGTGAGGGTGGCTACCTGCGCATCCTCAAGTGCGGTTTCCGCGCTGGCGACAACGCGCCTATGGCGTACGTCGAACTGGTTGATCGTGCTGTCGGCGGTGAAGCTGTATCCGCTGAGTAAGACGTCGGTCTTAAACAAGGAACCGGGCCTAGTGCCCGGTTTTTTGTGCCTGTAAGAAATGCGCTGTTCGTACAAGCTTCTACCCTGTTTGGGTCTGCACTATGTGCGGGGATTCGGTGTTAGTTTTTCTCTATTGATGACCATAAGTTAATGAATTTGTGGCTGTCATACTGATGATCGATACTCCCCAACAAGCCGATTAGCCGGCAGTTCAAGACCGATAGAGGATGAAGATCGCATGAGCCAGAACAAGACGCTTACGACCGCCAGTGGCGCACCTGTCGCCGATAACCAGAACTCTCGCTCCGCTGGCCCTCGTGGCCCGTTGCTGCTCGATGACTTCCACTTGATCGAGAAGCTTGCCCACTTCAACCGGGAAAACATTCCTGAGCGTCGTGTACACGCCAAGGGGTCGGGTGCCTACGGCACTTTCACCGTTACCCGTGACATTACTCAGTACACCAGCGCCAAACTGTTTTCTGCCGTCGGCAAGCAAACCCCGACATTCCTGCGCTTCTCCACCGTCGGTGGTGAGCGTGGCTCGGCTGACACCGAGCGCGATCCGCGTGGTTTCGCCCTCAAGTTCTATACCGAAGAAGGCAACTGGGACATCGTTGGCAACAACACCCCGGTGTTCTTCATCCGTGATCCACTGAAATTCCCTGACTTTATCCACACCCAGAAGCGACTGCCGCAAAGCAACCTGAAAAGCGCGCAGATGATGTGGGACTTCTGGTCGCATTCGCCTGAAGCGCTGCACCAGGTCACGATTCTGTTCTCTGATCGCGGTATTCCGGACGGATATCGCCATATGCACGGTTTCGGCAGCCACACCTACAGCCTGATCAGTGCTCAGGGCGAGCGTCACTGGGTGAAGTGGCACTACAAGACCAAGCAAGGGATCAAGAACCTTGCGCCGGCAGACGCTGCACGCCTGGCGGGCACTGATCCGGATTACGCACAGCGTGACCTGTTCGAAGCCATCGAGCGTGGTGACTTCCCGAAATGGAGCGTATGCATCCAGATCATGACCGAAGCCCAGGCCGCTGCGCACTATGAGAACCCGTTCGACGTGACCAAGACCTGGTCGCAAAAGGAGTTTCCACTGATCGAAGTGGGTGAACTGGAACTGAACCGTAACCCGCTCAACTACTTTGCCGAAGTCGAGCAAGCCGCGTTCGGCCCGAGCAACATGGTGCCTGGCGTAGGTCTGTCGCCAGATCGCATGCTGCAAGGTCGGGTATTCGCGTACGCCGATGCCCACCGCTACCGCGTAGGTACCAATCACCAGCAACTGCCAGTGAACGCCCCACGCAGCCCGGTGAATACTTACCAGCGCGACGGTTCGATGGCATTTGGCAGTAACGGTGGCGCAGCGCCTAACTACGAGCCGAACAGCTACGTAGAGTCGCCGAAACAAGCGCCGCACTATGCCGAGCCTGCACTGGCCCTGAACGGCGCGGCTGATCGCTACGATCACCGCGAAGACACCGACTACTACAGCCACGCTGGCGCGCTGTTCCGCTTGATGAGCGACGAACAGAAAGCGTTGCTGGTCAGCAACATCGCCGGGGCGATGGCGGGGGTGTCGAGTGACGTCGTCGATCGTCAGCTGCAGCATTTCTACAAGGCCGATCCGGCGTACGGAGAAGCAATCGCAAAGCTGCTCAACGTACAGCTTAACGAAGTCTAAACGAGAAGCAGAACCGCCCTCATTTGGGCGGTTTTTGCGTTATTTAGGCTGCTTTTCTCAGAATATCTTCGCTTTTATTGCGCGAAGTGAGTGACCTTCCAGTCAGGTTGGTTCAAACTACAGACTTTCAAGCAGGGAGATGTAGGGCGATGCAAGGCCACCCAGACGTTATCGATTACCTCAACACGTTGCTGACCGGCGAACTGGCCGCGCGTGACCAATATTTCGTTCACTCGCGGATGTATGAGGACTGGGGATTCACCAAGCTCTACGAACGAATCAACCACGAGATGGAAGAAGAGGCCGGTCATGCCGATGCGCTGATGCGCCGGATTCTGATGCTTGAAGGCACCCCGCGCATGCGCCCGGATGATCTGGATGTCGGCACTACGGTGCAAACCATGCTCGAAGCGGATCTGCGCCTGGAGTACAAGGTGCGCGCCGCGCTGTGCAAGGGCATCGAACTGTGCGAACAGCACGGCGACTATGTCAGCCGCGAGATCCTGCGGGTTCAGCTCAATGACACCGAAGAAGATCACACCTACTGGCTGGAAAAGCAGCTCGGCCTGATCAAGCTGATCGGTATCCAGAACTACCTGCAGTCCCACGCGTCCTGATTGCAATTGATACAAAAAAGCCCCTGTCACTGACGAAGTGACAGGGGCTTTTTCATGCCCGGCAATCAGGCCCGATCGCGAATCAACAGCGGCTTGAGATAGTGACCGGTGTGAGATTGCTTCATCTCGGCCACTTCCTCCGGCGTACCGGTGGCGATGATCTGGCCACCTTTCGAACCACCCTCGGGGCCAAGATCCACCAGCCAGTCGGCCGTCTTGATCACGTCGAGGTTGTGCTCGATCACCACCACGGTGTTGCCGTGGTCGCGCAGGCGATGCAGTACGTCGAGCAGTTGCTGGATATCCGCGAAGTGCAGACCGGTGGTCGGCTCATCGAGGATGTACAGGGTTTTGCCGGTATCGCGCTTGGACAGTTCGCGGGACAACTTGACCCGTTGGGCCTCACCACCCGACAGCGTCGTGGCCGACTGCCCGAGCTTGATGTACGACAGGCCCACATCCATCAGCGTTTGCAGCTTGCGCGCCAGCGCCGGCACCGCGTCGAAGAACTCCCGCGCTTCCTCGATAGTCATCTCGAGGGTTTCGTGGATGCTCTTGCCCTTGTATTTGATCTCCAGGGTTTCGCGGTTGTAGCGCTTGCTCTTGCACACGTCACACGGAACGTAGATGTCCGGCAGGAAATGCATTTCCACCTTGATCAAACCGTCGCCCTGGCAGGCCTCGCAACGCCCGCCCTTGACGTTGAACGAGAAACGCCCCGGCCCGTAACCACGGGAGCGGGACTCGGGCACGCCGGCGAACAGTTCGCGAATCGGCGTGAACAGGCCGGTGTAGGTCGCCGGGTTGGAGCGCGGCGTGCGGCCGATCGGGCTCTGGTCGATGTCGACGACCTTGTCCAGATGTTCCAGGCCCTTGATGCTGTCGTGGGCTGCCGCTTCCAGGGTGGTCGCGCCATTGAGTGCCGTGGCGCTCAGCGGGAACAGCGTGTTGTTGATCAGCGTCGATTTGCCGGAGCCGGAGACGCCGGTCACGCAGGTCAGCAGGCCGATCGGGATTTCCAGGTCGACGTTGCGCAGGTTGTTACCCCGCGCGCCCTTGAGCGCCAGCACCTGTTTCTTGTTGCGCGGCGTGCGCTTGGCCGGCACTTCAATCTTCACCCGGCCCGACAGGTATTTACCGGTCAGCGAGTCCGGGTGTGCCATGACTTCGTCCGGCGTGCCTTCGGCGACGATCTGCCCGCCATGAACCCCGGCGCCCGGGCCGATATCCACTACGTAGTCAGCGAGACGAATCGCGTCTTCGTCATGCTCGACCACGATCACCGTATTGCCGATGTCGCGCAGGTGCTTGAGGGTGCCGAGCAGGCGGTCATTGTCGCGCTGGTGCAGGCCAATGGACGGCTCGTCGAGGATGTACAGAACACCCACAAGGCCCGCGCCGATCTGGCTGGCCAGACGAATCCGCTGCGCTTCACCGCCAGACAACGTATCGGCACTGCGATCCAGCGACAGATAGTCCAGGCCGACGTTGACCAGAAACTGCAGGCGCTCGCGAATTTCCTTGAGAATCTTGTCGGCGATCTCGCCGCGGCGGCCGGTCATCTTCAGCGCGCCGAAGTAATCGCAGGCGTCGCCGATCGGCAGGTTGGTCACCGCCGGCAGGGTTTTCTCGCCGACCCACACGTGTCGCGCTTCGCGACGCAGGCGGGTACCACGGCAATCCGGGCACGACTGGGTGCTGAGGAACTTCGCCAGCTCTTCACGCACACTGGCCGATTCGGTTTCGCGGTAGCGGCGCTCAAGGTTCGGCACGATGCCTTCGAACGGGTGCGAGCGTTTGACGATGTCGCCCCGGTCGTTGAGGTATTTGAAATCGACGTTCTGCGAACCGCTGCCGTGCAGGATGAACTTCTGCTGATCGGCCGGCAGCTCGTTGAACGGCTGCTCCAGGCTGAAGCCGTAATGCGCGGCCAGTGATCCGAGCATCTGGAAGTAATAGACGTTACGCCTGTCCCAGCCACGGATCGCGCCTTCGGCCAGGGTCAAATCACCGTTGACCAGTCGCTTGATGTCGAAAAACTGCTTCACCCCCAGACCGTCGCAGGTCGGGCAGGCGCCGGCCGGGTTGTTGAAGGAAAACAGCTTGGGTTCCAGCTCGCTGATTGCGTGGCCGCAGATCGGGCAGGCGAAGCGCGCGGAGAAGATCATCTCTTCGCCCGGCTCGTCGTCCATCGGCGCCACCAGGGCGATGCCGTCGGCCAGCTTCAGTGCGGTTTCGAAGGATTCCGCCAGACGCTGCTGCAGGTCGGCGCGTACCTTGAAACGGTCGACAACGACTTCAATCGTATGCTTCTTCTGTTTATCCAGTTTCGGCAGTTCGTCCAGCTCACAGAGCCGGCCGTTGACCCGGGCCCGGACGAAGCCCTGGGCACGCAGTTCTTCGAACACCGACAGGTGCTCGCCCTTGCGCTCGCGGATCACCGGCGCCAGCAGCATCAGCTTGCTGCCTTCCGGCTGGGCGAGTACCAGGTCGACCATCTGGCTTACAGTCTGCGCTTCCAGCGGAATGTCGTGATCCGGGCAGCGTGGCGTACCGACGCGGGCATAGAGCAGACGCAGGTAGTCGTAGATTTCGGTGATCGTGCCGACCGTGGAACGCGGGTTGTGCGAGGTCGACTTCTGTTCGATGGAGATCGCCGGCGACAGGCCTTCGATGGTGTCGACGTCGGGTTTTTCCATCATCGACAGGAACTGCCGGGCATAGGCCGACAGGGATTCGACATAGCGGCGCTGACCTTCGGCGTACAGCGTGTCGAAAGCCAGGGAAGACTTGCCGGATCCGGACAGGCCGGTGATGACGATCAGTTTGTCCCGTGGCAGGGTCAGGTCGATGTTCTTCAGGTTGTGGGTGCGGGCCCCACGAATCAGGATCTTGTCCAAAATGGCCTCGCTCGGCGGGCGTCGAAAACACAGGAGTATACGGCCAAATACTGGATGGATGCACACTATCAAGTGAAGGGTTTTTTGCCTTACATGAAGAGAGTTTCATCTGTACGCGTCAAAGCGTCGCGATATACCCCGTCTCTCGATGGGACTGGTAGAATCGCCGCCGGTTCACACGAGGTTTTTCCATGCACGATCCCCACAGCGAACGCATGAGTGGCAGCGAGACCCGCGCGGCGAGCGGTCTGGCCCTGGTGTTCGCCTTCCGTATGCTTGGCATGTTCATGGTGTTGCCGGTACTGGCGACCTACGGCATGGATCTGGCGGGAGCGACCCCGGCCCTGATCGGGCTGGCGATCGGCGCTTACGGCCTGACCCAGGCGATTTTCCAGATTCCGTTCGGGATCATTTCCGACCGCATCGGCCGGCGTCCGGTGATTTACCTGGGGCTGATCGTCTTCGCCCTCGGCAGTGTGCTGGCGGCTCAGGCCGATTCGATCTGGGGTGTGATCGCCGGGCGGATTCTGCAGGGCGCCGGGGCGATTTCTGCGGCGGTCATGGCCCTGCTCTCCGACCTGACCCGCGAACAGCACCGCACCAAAGCCATGGCCATGATCGGCATGACCATCGGCCTGTCGTTCGCCGTGGCCATGGTGGTCGGCCCGCTGCTGACCCGTGCGTTCGGCCTGTCCGGCCTGTTTCTCGCCACCGGCGGCATGGCCCTGGTCGGGATCGTGATCGTGATGTTCATGGTGCCGAAGTCCACCGGGCCGCTGAGTCATCGCGAGTCCGGCGTTGCACGCCAGGCGTTGATGCCGACGCTCAAGCACCCGGACCTGCTGCGGCTGGACCTGGGCATTTTTGTGTTACATGCGATGTTGATGTCGAGCTTCGTCGCACTGCCCCTGGCGCTGGTCGAAAAGGCCGGTCTGCCCAAGGAGCAGCACTGGTGGGTGTACCTCACCGCACTGCTGATTTCCTTCTTCGCCATGATTCCGTTCATCATCTACGGCGAGAAGAGACGCAAAATGAAACGAGTTCTGCTCGGCGCCGTGATGACGCTGATGCTGACTGAGCTATTCTTCTGGCAGTTCGGCGACAGCCTGCGGGCTCTGGTGATCGGGACGGTGGTGTTCTTCACCGCGTTCAATCTGCTGGAGGCATCGCTGCCGTCGCTGATCAGCAAGGTTTCACCGGCAGGTGGCAAGGGCACGGCCATGGGCGTGTACTCCACCAGTCAGTTCCTCGGTTCGGCACTCGGCGGTATTCTCGGCGGCTGGATGTTCCAGCATGGCGGTCTGTCGGTTGTGTTCCTCGGATGTGCCGGGCTGGCTGCACTTTGGCTGGCCTTTGCTGTTACCATGCGCGAACCTCCCTACGTGACGAGCCTGCGCCTGCCGTTGTCGCCCGAAGCGATCCGCGAAGCGGGTCTGGTCGAGCGTCTCAAGGCCCTCGTAGGGGTAACTGATGCAGTGATAGTCGCTGATGAAGCGGCGATCTACATCAAACTGGACACCGAATTAATGGATCGCACCACTCTCGAACGCCTGGTGAACAACCCGGCGCAGACTGCGTGCGAAGCCTAGGAGAACGTTATGGCCCGTGGGGTTAACAAAGTCATTCTGGTCGGTACTTGCGGCCAGGATCCCGAAGTACGCTACCTGCCCAACGGTAACGCCGTGACCAACCTGAGTCTGGCGACCAGCGAGCAGTGGACCGACAAGCAGACCGGTCAGAAGGTCGAGAAGACCGAGTGGCACCGCGTATCGATGTTCGGCAAGGTTGCCGAAATCGCCGGCGAATACCTGCGCAAAGGTTCGCAGGTCTACATCGAAGGCAAGCTGCAGACCCGTGAGTGGGAAAAAGACGGTATCAAGCGTTACACCACCGAGATCGTGGTCGACATGCAAGGCACCATGCAACTGCTCGGCGGCCGTCCGCAACAGGGCGACCAACAAGGCGGTGGCAACAACTATCAGCAGCAGGCGCCACGCCAGCAGGCTCCGCGTCCGCAGCAGTCGGCACCTCAGCAGCGTCCGGCCCCGGCTCCACAGCAGGCCGCACCGCAACCGGCTCCGGATTTCGACAGCTTCGATGACGATATTCCGTTCTGATTCGCTGCTGTATCCGCGTTAAATAAAAAAGGCCCGTCGCTGAATGCGACGGGCCTTTTTCATGTGTGCAGGTTTTTCAGTCAAGAATCAAATGCGGCAGGAACCGGCTCGAATCCTTGGTGATCAGGCTGTTGTCTTCGCGCACGCCAATCCCCGCCGCCTGATCACCGATCACCCAGGAACCGATCAGCGTGTAGCTGTCGTCGAACTTCGGCAAAGGGGCAAATTCCTGCAGGATGAAGGGCGCATCGGTGTAGGGCCCATCCTCTTTGACGATCAGGCCTTCAGCGGTCTGCAACTCGATGTTGGCGCCTTCCCGGGAGAAGTACGGTTTGCGTACCCAACCCTTGGGCACCGCGCTGCCCGGGTTCGGGTCGAGATGTGCGGCGAGCAGGTTCGGATGGCCCTTGTGCAATTCCCAAAGCAACGGCAGGGCGCCCTTGTTGGAAAGAATCGACTTCCACGCCGGTTCGAAAAACTGGGTGTCGCATTCGGCGATCGCCGCGCCGAATGGCTCATGAAAGATGAACTCCCAGGCGTGCAGCTTGAACAGGTGCGGAATCCAGCGGTCCTCGAGATCGACGAAACGACCGTCAGCGCTCAGGCCGATGTCTTCGATGTCGATGTGCCGCGATTCGATGCCGACTTTTTCTGCGATCAGCCGCAGGTAATCCGTGGTGCCCTTGTCTTCGACCGAGTCTTTCATCGAGGCGAAGTAAAACGGCCGCGTGAGTTTCAGTTGGGCGAAGGCTTCGTGCAGCCGGGTGTCGATGCTGTTGAACTGATCGGCATGGCGCGGCAGCATCCCGCGCTCGATGCATTGCTCCAGCCAGCCCCACTGAAACGCCGCCGTTTCATAAAGGCTGGTGGGCGTGTCGTAGTTGAGTTCGAGCAGCTTCGCCGGGCCGTTGCCGCTGTAGGAGAAGTCCATGCGCCCGTACAGATGCGGATGACCTTCCAGCCAGGATGTTCGGATCATGTCGTAGTACGGCGCCGGAATGCTCAGGCGATCCAGCAGTTCTTCGCTGTGTACGACGCGGTCGACCAGGTCCATGCACATCTCGTGCAGTTCAGTGGTCGGATCCTCCAGATCGTTTTCGATCTGTGCGAGCGTGAACTGGTAGTAGGCGCGCTCGTCCCAGTACGGCTCGTCGTCGATGGTGTGAAACAGAAAACCGAGGCTCTCGGCGGTCTGCTTCCAGTCGTGGCGCTCGGCGCAGTGGATCTTCTTCATGGTCAGCTGCTCGAACGGCCCCAGCCGCCCCAACCACTGCGTGCGCTGGACTGGCTGCCGAAGCCGCCACGGGAGGTGGACGCCGCGACGTTGACCGGTTTGCGGTAATCGCTGTCGTAGTCCCGCTGGCTGCGGCTCGGCGCCGATTCGATGCGACGGTTCAGCGTCGAGGTGTCGTAGGTCTGGCGGGTATTGCGCTCACGATAAACCGGCCGCGAGTCGATCGCGCGGTTGTTGCTCATGGCATTGCCGATCAGCCATCCGGTGAGCCAGCCATTGCCTGCACCGCTGGACGAGTGCGAAGTGCTGGTCTGATTGCTCTGCACGGCGGCCGCGTCGCCGGCGGGCATCTGGGCATTGGCGATCGCATCGAGGTTCTGCGCCGGCTCACCGTCCTGCGGCACTTTGAAGCCACCGAGTTTCGGTACGAAACGGCCGGCGGAATTTTTCTGACACCAGTCGGCGGCGAAGTCCGCGTCGCAGGCAGCCTTGTCGTCGTAGGCCGGGGAGATCCGCCGGTGTTCGGCCAGGGCTGCGACGTAGGCGTTCGAGCAGACATCCGGTGCCACTTCGGCATCGACGCACTGTTCGACGCTCTGGAAGTTGCGTTGCTGTTCCTGGGCGGCCACTTCACCAGAAATCGCCAGAGCCACCGAAGCGGCCAGCGACAGTTGAACGTACTTGCTTCGTTTCATCTCAGGCTTCCTGCCGATCAGTAGGACGGGGTCATGCACGCGGCGTTGAGCATGCCGACGCTGATCGCCACCGCCGCCACATAGATGCCCGCGGCGATTTCACCGTTGGCGATGCGTTGGGACGTGCCCTTGAGCACCAACCCGGTCGCCAGGAAAGCCAGCAATTGCACCGCGGCCGCGATCACCGCCCAGAGGACGAAGTCAAGGACGTTGATCGAATGAGCGATCACGTTGCTGGCCGGAATCGCGAAACCGATGATCGCGCCGGACAGGGCAATGGCGGCGGCGACGTTGCCGGAACGGATCAGCTCGAATTCCTTGTGCGGCGTGACGCGGGTGTAGACGAACTGAAACAGCATGAACAGCAGCACGGCGCCGATCAGGTAGGCAACGAAACCGACCAGCGCGGCTTTGTTCAGGGAAATGGACAACGCTTCCAGCATGGAAAACTTCCTTTTAAATGGTGCTCAAATCGGTGGTGTACAGCGAGATTCCCAGCGAGGTGCTCAGGCTGACGGTGCCTTCTTCGTCCTGTTCGACGGAGAACAGCAAGAGTTCGCGGCGATCGGTCAGGCCGGTCTCCCGGGCGTAGAGCATCGAGTGATGGTTGATGGTGTAGGACTCGTCCGGGTTGATCACCTGTTCGGTCAGCGGCACCAGTTCGGTCTGACCGCGTTCGGTGCCCCACTCACGGGTGTATTCGACGCCTTCGTGGCGATAGGTCGGTAGGCCGATCAGGCTGTTCGGGCCGGCCAGACGCTGCAATTCGGCGTCACTGTTGACCGTCACGTAGCTAACGTAGTTGAACAGCGTCACCGACTCGATCTGGTCATCACCGGTGACATGGATCTGTACCCAGAATTCTTCATCGTTCAGATAGTAGCGATGCAGTTTGTTCGACTGACCGAGGTCGATCCAGCCGGCGCTCCAGATGGCCTGGGCGTCGGGAACCCGCACTGAAGTGCTGCCGTCGAGCAACAGGCCGAGGGTCGTGTCGAAGCGAATCGCCTTGCCCTGCGCCAGTCCGAGCGGGCCGCCGGCAGACCCGGACGCTGGCGCGGCCGACTGCCAGTTGCTGGTGCCGAGCAAATCTTTGAACCATCCCATGGGTACATTCCTTGAAGCGGGTGGAGGTATTCGTTGGCAAAACGCCGCTAGTGTACCGGCCTCGTGACAAACGAGCAGGCAAAAAAGAAGGGCACCCGGTGCCCTTCTGTTTTCTCGCCGCCGTTACTGGGCGGACTTCTGCTTCAGACGCTCGAGGATGGCGTTGGCGCTGCCTTCGTTCGGCGTGATGCCGGCTTCGCGCAGCTTGCGATCCAGGTCGTTGCCGGTCGACGCATCGGCCAGTTCGTCGGCAGCGCTCAGCTCGGCAGCGCGTTGCTGCTGTTTGGCTTGCAGGCGGTTCAGGGTACCGACGGCGGTTTCCAGCTTGCCGTTGGCGCCGCCGCTGGCGATCGAGGCGCTGACCTGCGCTTTCTGCACGCTCTCACGGGCCTTGGCCATGTCCACTTGCTGGCGCAGGCTCTTGATCCGCGCTTCGGCCTTGTTGATGTCCTTGCGCATGTTGTCGGCGTAGGTGCCGAATTCGTCGCTTTGTTTCTTCTCGACGCCCAGGTCGTTGGTCAGGGTCGAGATCGCTTCGGCCACTTCCAGCGCCAGGTCTTCACGGCCGGCGTTCAGGGCGGAAACGGCCTTGGCTTCCAGGTCCCTGATCTTGGCTTCGTACTCGCTCACGCGGTCGGCGGAGAGTTTGTGCTTGGCCATGATGGTGACCAGTTCGCGACGGGCATTGGACAGCGCGCTGTCGGCGTCACGGATTTCCTGATCGAGGATGCGCAGGGCCTGTTGGTCGGCGATCGCTTCGCCGACTTCGTTGGCGCCGCCGCGCAGCGCGGTGAACAACTTGCTCCAGATGGACTGAGTCATTGGATATTCCCTGTTGATTACTTGAAGAAGTGTTCGAAGGCTTCGCTGGCGCGCTGCACGTTGTCGACCAGGGTTTTCACCTCGGTGACCACGTTGGTCAGGCTCGAGTCGGCACTCAGTGCACCGAACATGTTGTAGACGGTCTGGCCGTTGGGCATGGTCTCGATGCCGATCGACGACAGCGGGAACATTTCCCGGCTGCGCAGTACCGCGTCGTTGAAGGCGCGCACATCGGTGATCGAATCGATGTCCACCAGCACGGTGTCGACGATGATCTGCTGACCGGCGAGGGCGATGTGAATCGGCAGACCGCCGAATTCGTTCATTTCCAGCTTGAGGCTGGGTTCGGAACTCTGGATCAGAGACAGCGTGATCTCTTGCGAAGCCACCTCGTCCAGCGCCTTGAAAGCGTTGTAGAGGCTATCGATGTTCCAGTTGTTGCCTGCGCTCATGTAATTCTCCGACATGAAAGAGCCAGCCAGAATCGGTTGGCGTAGCTGTTGCTCCATTTGCTTGAGCAAGCTTCGGTTTTCCGGAAGCACCCAAGTTTCGTGTTTCACATAACCGGCGGCAGCCAGGCCCGCGCGCATCTGCTTCATGTAGAAGCTCGACGGTTTTTTCGCGGACGGTGTCGAGCGCACTCCCTTTGGGCTCTCTGACTGGGTGGCAGGGGAGCGGCTTTTCATGGCGATGACTCCGTTATGAACATCTCACGCGTGAGCCACACTACAACCAAATCAAAATGCCATCAATGGCTCACGCGTGAGATTTTCTTGAGCCACAAAAAAACGCCCGCAGCGAGGCGGGCGCAGGTATTTCCAGTTGTATCAGAGCAGAGCTCAGCGGCTGGCGGCGAGGAACTCGTCGGTGGACACCACGCTGGCGTAGGCAAACCCCAGCGCCGACATGAACGCCGCATGCACGTGGGCGGCGGGCACGGTCAGACCGTTGAATTCCAGGTCACGGCTGGCGCAGGCATCGTGGATCACCGTAACGGTGTAACCCAGATCGGCCGCCGCACGGGTGATGCCGTCGACGCACATGTGGCTCATGCTGCCGACCACCACCAGCTCGTTGATGCCTTGTTCGTCGAGGATCGATTGCAGCTCGGTTTCGCGGAACGAGTTGACGAAGTGCTTGAGCACCACCGGCTCATCGGCGCGGTTGAGCACTTTCGGATGCAGTTTCGCGCCTTCGGAGCCCGGGGTGAAAAACGGTGCCTCGGGCGAGGTGAATTCGTGGCGGATGTGCACCACCGAATCACCGGCTTCACGGAAGGCCGCGATCAGCCGGGCGGCGTTGTCGGCGGCGGCGTCGGCACCGACCAGCGGCCACTTGCCTTGGGGGAAGTAGTCGTTCTGGATATCGACTACGATGAGCGCTTGCTTGGCCATGGGTGTGTCCTCGAAGTGTGGGTTGGCGTGGGTTCAGTATTGGCGCTGGCCACGGTTTCGAGGATTGGCCGCACCGACAATACACAGGGGAAAACTGACAATGGGTGCAGAAAGGACCGTCGCGGAACTGGGCGTGCTGATGTATCCCGGGGCGCAGATGGCGGCGGTGCATGGCCTGACCGACCTGTTCGGGGTCGCCAACCGGATCGCCGCCGAACACCAGGCCACGCAATTGCCGCTGCTGCGGATCAGCCACTGGCAGGTCGATGACGACCGCCCGCCCGTGCGGGTTTACGACAGTCATCCCGGAGCCGACAACGGTTTGCTGGCGGTGTTGATCCCGCCGTCGATTGCCGGTTTTTCCGCGGCACAGATGCCGGCCGGGCTGCAGCCCTGGCTGCGTGAACAACATGCTCGTGGCGCGACGCTTGGCGGGGTTTGTGTCGGCTCGTGGCTGCTGGCGGAGAGCGGGTTGCTCGATGGTCGCAGCGCTACCACGCACTGGACTTCGGCCAAGGCCTTCGCCGAGTGTTACCCGAAGATCAGGCTCAAGGCCGACACGCCGATTGTCGACGACGGTGACCTGATAACGACGGCGGGGCTGATGGCCTGGTCAGAGCTTGGTTTGCGTCTGGTGGACCGATTGCTCGGGCCGAGCATCGCCAGCAGCACCGCGCGGTTTCTGGTGGTGGAGCACAGCGACAGCGCCAGTGCGTGCGGCAGCAATTTTGCGCCGATCCTCAATCATGGCGACGGGCCGATTCTTCAGGTTCAGCATTGGCTGCAGGGCACCGGCGCAACCGATGTCTCGCTGACGGCAATGGCCGAACGTGCGGGTCTGGAGGAGCGAACATTTCTGCGCCGGTTCCGTGCGGCGACCGGCTTGAAACCCACCGAATACTGTCAGCACCTGCGGGTCGGCAAGGCCCGGGAAATGCTCGAATTCACCAATGGCACCATCGATCACATTGCGTGGACGGTGGGCTATCAGGATCCGGGCGCCTTTCGCGCGACGTTCAAGAAAATCACCGGGCTGGCGCCGAGTGAATATCGCGCGCGATTCGGCGTCAGTCCGCCGCCTGCCGTGGCGAAGTAAAACGTACCCGTCGTGCAAAATGCCGGACCCTGCAGCGCGGTCGTGCAGATTGAAACGGGCGCGGTGCCAGTACGGGTTTTTCAAGTGGCTGATTTTCAGAGTGTTTCAGGCGAGCCCCGGTTGGCCTGATCTCTGCACCCTCTGACCTACATTCAACCCGCCGTTGGAGGGGGACGCATGACCCCGACATCCCGCAGGAAAGTGGTCGTCGCCCATTCGGTCCGGCCCGGCGCACCACAACATGAAGTGCAGACCAACAAGGCCCTCGCGCGATGGCTGGCGCAGATCCTCGGCCTCAAGTTCGGCGGCAGTTACGACGCTGAAAAACATCGCGGCCGGGATATTTATCTGCTGCCGACCCAGACCCTCGTTGGCGCTGCGGCCCGCGAACTGGGCGTGAGCGGCCCGGACGATTTGTGGGGCGGTTTTGTCGAGCACGATTTCATCTGCACCAAAGCCATCAGCCACGGTTTGCTCAGCCATCAGGCCCATGCGCCGCAAGGCTGGTCGCCATTGTTTTCCGAGCGGGTGCGCACCGTGGTGCTGGACGGGCTCAGTGTTTTTGCGCTGGAGGATGCACGGCCCGCCGCCGAACATCTGTTGTACAGCGGCCCGATCCGGATCAAGCCCATCCACGCCTGTGCCGGGCGGGGTCAGGAAGTGATCAAGAGTCTCGATGCGTTCGACGAAATCCTCGCCCGACCCGAGGCTGAAGCATTGTTCAGTGATGGCGTGGTGCTGGAGCAGGATTTGAGTCAGGTGGTTACCCACAGCGTTGGTCAGTCGTTCATCGGCGACCGGGTGCTGAGTTACTGCGGTGATCAATACTTGACCAAGGACGCCCACGGTGAAGAGGTGTACGGCGGCTCGAACCTGCTGGTGGTGCAGGGCGGTTACGAGGATCTGCTGACGCTGGATCTGCCCGACGACGTGCGTCTGGCCATTCAGCAGGCGCAGGTGTTCGACCGGGCGGCGGACGAAGCTTATCCGCGTTTCTATGCCTCGCGGCGCAATTACGACATCGCCCAGGGCCTGGACAGCGAAGGCCGGCCGCGCAGTGGCGTGCTCGAGCAGTCCTGGCGCATGGGCGGCGCCAGCAGCGCGGAAGTGGCGGCGCTGCAAAGTTTCGTCAACGATCCCTCGATGCGCGCGATCCGCGTGTCGTCGGTGGAAACCTATACCGATCAGGACCTGCCGGCGGATGCCATCGAGGTGTATCGCGGGCCGGCAGAGAACAGCGACTTTCTCCTCAAATACGTAACGGTCAAATCCTATGACGGCTAGAAGCGAAAGCATTCAAATCGACATTGATGATGAACAGATGAGCGGGACGTTTCTCAGTCCCAAATCGAAAGTCCCCGGTGTGTTGTTCGTGCACGGCTGGGGCGGCAGTCAGGAGCGGGATCTGGAACGGGCCAAAGGCATCGCCGGCCTGGGTTGCGTGTGCCTGACGTTCGACCTGCGCGGGCACACCGGCGGCACCGGCATTCCGCTGAGCCGGGTCACCCGTGAAGACAACCTGCGTGACTTGCTGGCGGCCTACGATCGGCTGCTCGCCCATCCGGCGCTGGACACCTCGGCCATCGCGGTGGTCGGCACCAGCTATGGCGGTTATCTCGCCTCGATCCTCACCTCGCTGCGCCCGGTGCGCTGGCTGGCGCTGCGGGTGCCGGCGCTGTATCGCGACGAGCAATGGCACACGCCCAAACGCGATCTGGACAAGGCCGACCTGCGCGACTATCGCGGCACCCTGGTGCGCGCCGACAGCAACCGCGCCTTGCACGCCTGCTCGCAATTCACCGGGGACGTGCTGCTGGTGCAGTCGGAAACCGATGACTACGTGCCCCACGCGACCATCATGAGTTACCGCGCCGCGTGCCAGCAGACCCACTCGCTGACCCACCGCATCATCGACGGCGCCGACCATGCCCTGAGCGATCCGACCTCTCAGCAGGCCTACACCTCAATCCTGGTCGACTGGATCACCGAGATGGTGGTGGGTGAGCGGTTGAGCATCATTCAGTCCCGCTGATCAGATTTGGGTTTCTTCTCGATCCGCAACGCCTTGGCCTTGGCTTCCACCACCAGGTACATCAGCACGGTGATCAGCAGCGGCAGCAGGAAATAAATCGCCCGATACGCCAGCAGCCCCGCCACCAGACTGCCGCGTGAGGCCTCGTGTTGCAGCAGCGCCACGAACACTGCCTCCAGCACGCCCAGCCCGGCGGGAATGTGGGTGATGACCCCGGCAATCGCACTGATCAGCAGCACCCCGAGCACCAGCGGATAGTCGAGCTTGCTCGGCAGCAAGGTGAAAATCACCGCCGCCATCAACGACCAGTTGAGCGCCCCGAGCAGCAATTGCAGAACCGCCATGCGCAGCGATGGCAGGTTGATTTCCACCCCGCGAATCGACCACTCGCGACGCCGGGAAAACTGGCAGGCAACCAGATAACCGACACTGACCAACAGCAGCAACACGCCAATGCCCTGCAACGCGCCGCTGCTGACTTTCCAGCCCGGTGGCATGCGCACCAGCCCGCTGGCGAACACCACGCCGGCGATGGTCATGTAGCCGAACCAGTTGGTCGCCAGGCTCAGGCCGAGGATCTTGGCGATGTTGCTTTTGCTCACCCCGAGCCGCGAGTACAACCGATAACGCATGGCGATCCCGCCGACCCACGCGCTGAGGTTGAGGTTGAACGCATAGCTGATGACGCCCACCGGCAGGATCTGTTTCCACGTCAGGTCCTGACGAATGTAGGTGCGGCCGATCAGGTCGAAACTGGCGTACACCAGAAAGCTCAGCAAGGTCAGGCTGGAGGCGATGATCAGCGTGCGCACCTTGAAGTCGGCGAGGGTTTGCAGCACTTCGGCCCATTCGATGCGACTGGCGAACATCGTCAGCAAAACGATCAGCGCCAGAAAGAACAACAGGGTCAGCGGACGTTTCCAGCGACTCCAGCGGGACTTGCTCGCCGGTGCCGGATGCACGGCTGCGTGGGCTTCGGAATGGCTCATGAAGGATCGCTCCCGGCGGCATGGGAAAAGGGTTTGAGTCGTGGCTTGTGCGCCGGCAGCCAACCGGCCATGGCCGGAAAATGCCGCAGGAAGTGAAACACCAGAAAGCCCACGGTCATGTGCCAGATCCGTCCGCGTGGCGATTTCGTGGCGTCCATCGCCTTGCAGTGGTTGTGGCTGAGGTCTTCGAGGCGTTCGAACAGGTGGCGATTGAAGGCGCGGTCGCGGATCAGCACGTTGGCTTCCAGGTTCAGCGACAGGCTCAGCGGGTCGAGATTGCTCGAGCCGACGGTGCTCCATTCCTCGTCCACCAGTGCGACTTTGCCGTGCAGCGGCCGCTCGCAATATTCGTGAATCTGCACCCCGGCCTTGAGCAGGTAGTCGTAGGTCATGCGCGCGGCGAGCTTGGCCACCAGCATGTCCGGCTGCCCCTGCAGAATCAGCCGCACCTCGACCCCGCGCCGGGCAGCGTTACGGATTTCGCGCAGCAGGCGATAGCCGGGAAAGAAGTAGGCGTTGGCAATCACCACCCGCCGTTGGGCGCGGCGCAGTACCTGCAAATAGACATCTTCGATATCGGTGGGGTGGCGATCGTTGTCGCGGAACACCAGACGCACCTGACCGTCGTGATCATCGAATGCCATCTCGGCGCGCCGCTGTCGACGGCGTTGCCACCAGAACCTCGCCCGTCCCGGACGGCCGCTTTGCAGCAGGGCGAAATGATGGATGTCGGCCACCGCGGGGCCCTGAATTTCCACCGAGTAATCCTGCTTCGCTTCGGGACCGAAATCGGCCAGATGATCGCCGGAAAAATTGATCCCGCCGATGAACGCAACCAGCCCGTCGACCACCACAATCTTGCGGTGCAAACGGCGGAACCAGTTGGTGCGAATACCCAGATGCTTGGGGGCCGGATCGAAGATCTGCAGGTGGACGCCGGCTTCGCTCAGCGCGGCCAGATAACCGGTGCTCAATTCGCCGCAACCGAAGCCGTCGAGGCTGACGGTGGTGCGCACGCCACGGCGGGCGGCATCGATCAGAATTTCCTGCAACTCTTTCCCGACCTTGTCTTCGAAGACGATGAAGGTCTCCAGCAGGATTTCGCTTTTTGCTGCGCGCATCGCTTCGAAGACCCGGGGGAAATACTCTTCGCCGTTTTCCAGCAACTCGACGCGGTTGTTACCCTGCCAGCGATACTCGACATCGACGGTGCCGGGCTGGCGCACGGGTGGGTTGATGCTGACCGGCTCTACGGCGGATTTCTCCAACGGTGCACTGCTCATAGTTCAATCTCCACCGATAGCGGTGCGTGGTCGGAAAGGTGTGACCAGGGACGGTTCGCCAGCACTTTGGGCTGGCTGGCTTTGAGGTTGCGCACGTAGATCCGGTCCAGGCGCAGCAACGGCATGCGGGCCGGAAAACTGCGCGCCGGTTTGCCGTGATGCGCCGCAAACACTTCACGCAGGCCACAGGGTTCAAGCAAGGCATCGGCGCGCTGGCGCCAGTCGTTGAAATCGCCGGCGACGATCACCGGCGCATCCTCAGGCAGTTCGGCCAGGCGCTTTTTCAGCAGAGCCAACTGATCGTTGCGATGGCTTTCGCGCAGGCCCAGATGGACGCAGATCGCGTGCACCTCACGGTCGTCTCCCGGCAGGCGCAGCACGCAATGCAGCAGCCCGCGGTTTTCGTGGCCGCTGATCGACACGTCGAGGTTGTCATGGCGCACGATCTGGAATTTCGACAGCACCGCATTGCCATGATCGCCCTCCGGGTACACGGCGTTGCGGCCGTAGGCGAACTGCGGCCAGAGACTGTCGGCGAGAAATTCGTACTGCGGCATCGTCGGCCAATTGTTGTAGCGCTTGGGATGATGTTCGTGGGTGCCGTGGACTTCCTGAAGAAACACCACGTCGGCGGACACGCTGCGCACCGCTTCGCGCAATTCCGGCAGGATGAAGCGCCGGTTCAGGGCGGTGAAACCCTTGTGGGTGTTTACCGTCAGCACAGTGAAACGGCGCTCGGTGGTGATGACCGTGGACTGCTCGTCGGTGAAGCCGAGCGGCTCGGGAATGCTCATGCGAGTACCCCTTCGGCGGCTGGCTCACCGGGCACGGTTTCAAGGTTTTTATCCAGATCGAAACGCTGCAACAGGCTGCGGGCATCGAAAGGCGCGCGAACCTTGATGTCGTTGTCGAAGTAGCAGAAAACCTCGCGGGATTTACGGGCCCGAGGCTTCAGGCGCGGCGCGATCAAATGGGCGTCGCGCGGTTGCCTGCCGTGGTGCCAGGCGTCGATCCGTTCGGCCCAGCGTTGCAGCGCGGCGCGGGTGTAACCGCTGGCATAGAGCTCTTCGGCACCGTGCAGGCGCAGGTAGACGAAATCGCTGGTCAGGTCTTCGCGGTACGGCCATTTCCCGGCGGTGTCGGCGATCACCAGCGCAGTGTTGTAGCGCTTGAGCAGGCGCACGAAGTCGGGATCGATGAAACTGTCGTTGCGGATTTCCACGGCATGGCGCAGCGTTTTTTTGCCGTAGGCCTTCAGGCTCGCGTGGCCGTGCAGGTGTGAGTCGTGCTGACGGGCGAGGGCGGCAGCGGCCTGGGTGTCGTGGGGCAACTGGTCGAGAAAGGCTTCGAAACGCTCGGGGTCGAAAGTGAAGTTGGGCGGGAATTGCCAAAGGACCGGCCCGAGTTTTTCCTTCAGTTCCAGCACCCCGGAGGCGAAGAAATTGGCCAGGGGTTTTTCGATATCGCGCAGACGGCGGATGTGGGTGATGAAACGGGGTGCCTTGATGCTGAACACGAAATCGTCCGGCGTTTCGGCGTACCACTGGGCGTAGCGTTCCGGCCGTTGCAGGGCATAGAACGATCCGTTGATTTCGATGCTGTTGACCGCCCGTGAGGCGAACTGCAATTCGCGTTTCTGCGCCAGCCCCTTCGGGTAAAAGTCCCCGCGCCACGGGGCGTAACGCCAGCCTGAAATACCGATGTGAATCGTAGCCATGCCGCCTCCCGTCGAAAGTCCCCATACGGCCTCTGTCTGTGGATGACTGCGGGCGGTCGCGGAAAGTTTCGACGGGATTACGGACGGTCGGGCTGGCTTGATCAGTGCCCGGTGACGATCCGGGCCGAGCCTTCGGCGGGTTCGGCGTATACCGGGCCCAGGCGATCGAGGCGACCGCTCCAGGCCGTCAGGGCCAGTGCCACCAGCACCACCAGGCCGCCGATCCACGCGGTGTGAATCAGGCCGATGTGCTCGACGATCAAACCACCACCCCACGCACCGCCGGCAATCCCGAGGTTGAACGCGGCAATGTTCAGCCCCGATGCTACATCCACGGCGTGCGGTGTGTGATGTTCAGCCTGACGCACCACGTACACCTGCAAGCCCGGCACGTTGCCGAAGGCGACCGCGCCCCAGACCAGCACGGTGGCCAGTGCCAGCCACGGGTTGGCGGCGGTGAAGGTGAGCACGAACAGCACGGCGGCGAGCAGGGCGAAGATGATTTTCAGTGCGCTGATCGGCCCGCGTTTGTCCGCCAGTTTGCCGCCCCAGAGGTTGCCGACCGCCACCGACACGCCGTACACCAGCAACACCAGGCTGACGGTGCCGGCGCTGAAACCGGAGATGTCCTGGAGGATCGGCGCCAGGAACGTGAAGGCGATGAACGAGCCGCCGTAGCCAATGGCGGTCATGGCGTACACCAGCAACAGGCGTGGTTGCTTGAGCACCTGCAATTGCTGCAACAGCGTCGCCGGTTTGCTGTGGGCAATGTTGTTCGGCACGTACAGCAGGCTGCCGATGAATGCGATTACGCCGAGTGCCGACACGGCGAGGAAGGTTTCACGCCAGCCGAAATGCTGACCGATGAACGTGCCCAGCGGCACGCCGGTGACCAGCGCCACGGTCAGGCCGGTGAACATGATCGCAATCGCACTGGCGGCTTTCTCCTTGGGCACCAGACTGGTGGCGATGGTCGAGCCGATCGAAAAGAACACGCCATGGGCCAGACCCGTGACGATCCGCGCCAGCACCAGCGATTCATAACTCGGCGCCAGCCAGGCCAGCAGGTTGCCGAGGGTGAACAGCACCATCAGCGACAGCAGCAACAGTTTGCGCGGGACCTTGCCGGTGAGGGCGGTCAGCACCGGCGCACCGATGGCTACGCCGAGGGCATACAGACTGACCAGCAGACCGGCGGACGGCAGGCTGACGCCGAGATCGGCGCCGATGGTGGGAAGCAGGCCAACGATGACGAACTCGGTCGTCCCGATGGCGAAAGCGCTGAGGGTCAGCGCGAGCAGGGCAATGGGCATGACGGCACTCCGGTTGAGGATTGAATGGAGCGCAGTGTCGGGGTTTGGTGGGGGTGGAAAAATACAGGGATGGGCATTTGATATTTGCGTGCGACGCAAATATCAGCCCCTTGAGGTGATCGCAAGGTGATCGTTCCCACGCTCTGCGTGGGAATGCCTCCGTGGACGCTCTGCGTCCGCTCTTCGAGACGCGGAGCGTCTCTGGCTGCATTCCCACGCAGAGCGTGGGAACGATCAGTGAGGGGGCGTGGGCGTGGGAACGATCAAAACCGAACTTGCCGGGCCAAAACCGATCAGTTCCTTACAGGTTCAACCAAGGGAGCTCTGCGTTTTGACCAGGTTCAGGATCGCGATTCTATTGGGGGCATTGCTGTTGTTCGGCGGCCATGCAGTGCAAGCCGCCAGCCTGCCGGGCGTTGCGGCGGCCAGTGAAGAGCCGGCCAAACCGGAGCCCATCGTGCAGGGCGGACTGCTCGGCGCCATCAGTTCCAGCATCGACGACGTGCAGGACAAGCTCGACCTCAACGAGCATCTGGTCGACGCCTGGCGCCTGCGCGCCGATCGGGCGGCGGATGAAGTCGACAGGCTGGTCAATCAACCTTCGAACCGCTCGGGCTGGAGCGTGGCGGGGGATTTCCTGATGCTGTCCGGCGTGTGGCTGGGCACGTTTGCCGTGTTGACGGTGCTCGGCAGCGTGCTGGGCAAGCGTCTGCGGGAAGGGCGCTGGCTGCGCACCCGCCAGCGCAGTCAGGACCTGCTCGGTTACCTGTTGCCCTACACGCTGCCCGCGCTGATCTGCCTGCCGCTGACCCTGTACGTCAGCCATTTTCTGTCGGCCTCGGTGGGGCGAGCGCTGGCGCTGTGTTTTGCCTACGCCACCAGCAGCGGGATATTTTCCACGTCGATGCTGTTGTGCGTGGTGGTGATGTTCAATGTCGGCCACAAGCGCCGCGCCGTGCAGATCATCCGCGACTACTGCCCGAAACCGCTGTTCCTGATCGGCTTTCTCGCCGCGTTGAGTGACGCCCTGACCAGCCCGCAGATCGCCCGGCAACTGGGCGGCAACATCACCAGCAGCATTGCGGTGTTCACCGGTCTGCTGGCGTCGATCATCTTCGGCCTGCTGGTGATTCGCCTGCGTCGGCCGGTGGCGCACCTGATCCGCAATCGCCCGCTGGCCCAGCGCCTGAAGCAACCGTCGATGCAGGAGTCGCTGCGGATTTTTTCCGGGCTCTGGTACTGGCCGATCGTGCTGATGGTGCTGGTCTCGGCGGTCAATCTGATCGGCATCGGCGAAGATAATCAGAAAGCCTTGCGCTGCGCGTTGTTCACCACGGTGCTGCTGATCGGCACGGTGTTTCTCAGCACGATTCTTCAACATCTTTTCAAGTCGCGCAGGGCCGAGGCGATCCAGCGCAGCAGTGCCTACAAGGAACGCTTTCTCAGCCTGTTGCACGCCTTGCTGCGGATCGTCATTGCGATTGCGTTCATCGATATTCTCGGGCGGATCTGGGGGGTGTCGCTGCTCGACTTCGCGCAAAGCAGCACGGTCGGTCGGGCGATCAGCAATGCGCTGAGCAGCATCGGCCTGATCTTCCTCGTGACGTGGCTGTTGTGGGTGGTGCTCGACACGGCGATTCAGGAAGCACTCAAACCACCGGTCAGCAAACGCTCGGCGCGCCAGCCCAGCACCCGGGTGAAAACCATCCTGCCGCTGCTGCGCAATGCGATCAAAATCATCCTGGTGGTGATCTGCGCGATCACCACCATGGCCAATCTCGGGATCAACGTCGCACCGCTGCTGGCCGGTGCCGGGGTGGTCGGCCTGGCCATCGGTTTCGGCTCGCAGCAACTGGTGCAGGACGTGATCACCGGGCTGTTCATCATCATTGAAGACACCCTGTCGATCGGCGACTGGGTGGTGCTCGATTCCGGGCATGCCGGCACGGTCGAAGGCCTGACCATTCGCACCCTGCGCCTGCGCGATGGCAAGGGCTTCGTGCATTCGGTGCCGTTTGGCCAGATCAAGGCCGTGACCAACCAATCGCGGCAGTTTGCGTTCGCCTTTTTCTCGGTGCAGTTCACCTATGACACTGATGTCGACAAGGCCATTGAGCTGATCCGCGAGGCGGGGGATTCGATTCGCGAAGACCCGTTCCTCAAGTACAACCTGCAAGGGCCGCTGGATGTGTTCGGGGTGGACAGGATGGACCTGAACGGCGTGGTGCTGACCGCGCAATTCCGCACGGTGTCGGGCGGGCAGTATGCGGTGAGCCGCGCGTTCAATCAGCGTCTGAAAAAGCTTGTGGATAACAGCCCGTGGGTGCATTTCGCCCAGACTTATCCACAGCAGGTTTTGCTGCCCAAGCGCCAGGAAGAAGAGGTGGCGCCGGCGCATTCGTCGGTGGTGTTGCCGGAGCAGGCGCGCACTCAGTGACGGGTGAGCCTGTTGCGGATTTCGCTCATGGCGGCGGAGTCCAGTTCCACCCAGAATTGCGGCTTGCCCGCGACCTCGGCAGCGACCGGCAATCCGTCGCGATACACCAACCGATTGCTCGCCAGTGCCGGCACTTTCGCCCCCGGCAACAAGGTGCCGGCGAGGTTCAGCGGATCGACGCCGCACACCGCGATCAGGCTGCCGTCATGGGGGCGACGGCGGACTTCGCGCAGCAACGGAATCGCCTCGGGCAGGGCGAATTGCTCGCCGGCCAGACCGCTGACAAAACGCCCGCCACGAATCTCGCCCCGGGCTTCCAGGCGATGGAATGTGCGCAGCAGTTCGCGCCAGCTCGGCAACCAATCGGCTTCGCGTTCCAGCAGGCGCCAGAACACCACGCCGTAGCGACGCAACAAGGTCACGGCGACATGTTCAAGTGTTTCGGGCGACGCTGTTTGTCGGTTTTCCACAACCGGCCCGCGACGCAATAACGCCCAGCGCCCGGCATCGTCCATGCCACCGACAAGCGCCCCGCGCCCGCGCCGACTGCTGCGCTGCTGGCGCTTGCTCGCCGGGGTGATCAGCGCCCGCAATCCGGCAAAGCTGTCGGCATTCACCAGCCCGGCGCCGACCAGTTCCTGCAAGGCGATTTCCAGCTCGGTGCGTAGCAGGTGCGCTTCATGAATCAGTTCATCGAAAAACAGCGCGCCGTGCTGACTTAGTGCGTCGAAAACTTTGCGGGTCTTGGGCGAGAGTTCACTGACCGGCGTCTGTTCGGCCAGTGCACTCCACAAGCCGACCTGAGTGCGCGGCAGCAACACGATCGGCGTGCTGCGCAATGCCGTGCCACTGCTGTTTTGCCGGGCGCTGAGGCGCGTCCATACCAGTTTGCCGCTGCGGCACAGATCATCCAGCCAGCTCGGTGAGTAATCCTTGAGCCGCGCCGGAAGAATGTCGCTGTCCCAGGCCGAAGCGGCGGCCGGGTAGCCTTCGAATTGGCCGACAATCACCGGCAATACGGCGTTGCCCTGACCACGGGTGGACGGGGACACATGCTGCCAGTCGAACAGAAACCGCATGAAATCCTGCAACGCCACCGGCTCGATTTCCCGGCGCAGACGCTTGACGGTGTAGCGGTGAATGCGCGCCAGCAGATGCCGTTCGCACCATTCTTCAACGGTCGATCCCGGCGTGAAGCGGCCGCGCAGTACATAACCTTCACGCTCCAGATGAGCGAGGGCTTGATGAACAGCGGCCGGCATCAGGGCCAGCGGCTCGGCAATCGCCACCAGCGGTTGCGGACCGAATGCGCCGAGCCGCGCGCGGATCACTTCGATCAGTGCCTCATCGGCGGTCCATGCTTCGTCGAAACCGGGCAACGCGGCCAGTTCAGAATGCGCCTGTGGATAAAGCGCCTGCAGACAGGTCAGGCGTTCTCTCGCCAGCCACAGTGAGTGCTCGGGATCGATCTGCAATCGGCAGGCTCGCCCGGTTTCGGCCAAAGCATTCAGCCACTCGCGCCATTGCGGATTGGCCTCGACTTCGCCGTCGCTGATGCAGGCCAGGCTCATCAGCGCTTCATGCATTTCATCGGCGCTGTTCGGCGTTGGCCACGCTTCTTCGCGCACGGCGTTGATTGCGTCAGCGTCCAGCGCGCCGAGGTCATCGGTGGATTGCGGGTCGCTCCAGCGGCGGTTGAGCACGGCCTGGGTGCGCCGCTCTTCCAGCGGCGCATCGTCGAGAAAGGTGTAGGGGCGGGCGCTGAGGATTTCCGCCGCCAACGGCGAGGGCGCCGGCAGGTCGCGGGCGATCAGGCGCACTTCGCCGCGCTCCATGCGCCGCAGCAGTTCGAGCCAGCCTTCGCTGTCCATCGCTTCGTGCAGGCAATCGTCGAGGGTCTGTTCCACCAGCGGATGCTCGGGAATTTCCCGTTCACCGGCGAGGTTTTCCAGGCAGGCGATCTGATCGGGAAACACGCTGGCGATCAGGTCTTCGCTTTTCATCCGCTGCAATTGCGGCGCGACCTTGCGCCCGCCGGTGTAGCGCGGCAAGGCCAGCGCCACGCCGGCATTCCAGCGCCAGCGCACACCGAACAGAGGCGCATCCAGCACCGCTTGAATCAGGATGTGCTCGGCGCTGTTGCTGTGCAGATAACGCCAGACTTCATCGAGTTCGAAACTGTGGCTGGTGGACAGCGACAGCACGATCGCGTCTTCGCTGGCGGCGGCCTGCAATTCGAAGTTGAAGGTGCGGCAGAAACGCTTGCGCAGGGCCAGGCCCCAGGCGCGGTTGATACGACTGCCGAACGGCGAGTGAATGATCAGCTGGGTGCCGCCGGACTCGTCGAAAAACCGCTCCATCAGCAGCGTGTCCCGCGACGGCAAGGCGCCGAGGGCGAGGCGGGCGCGGGCCAGGTAATCCACCAGTTGTTCGGCGCTGGCCAGGTTCAGGCCGAGGGTGTCGGTCAGCCAATCGAGCGCCGGTTGCAGGTTGCCGGGGCTGGCGCTGAGCAGTTGATCCAGCTGCGCGTGCAGGCGCGCCACGGCCGCCGACAGTTCATCGCTGCGTCCCGGCGCCTCACCGAGCCAGAACGGAATGGTCGGCGGCAGGCCCTGGGCGTCTTCGACCCGCACCTTGCCGGAGTCCACCCGCAGGATCCGATAAGAGGCGTTGCCGAGCTGGAACACGTCGCCGGCAATGCTTTCCACGGCGAAGTCTTCGTTGACGCTGCCGATGTTCAGCCCTTGGGGTTCGAGCAAGACGCTGTAGTCGGCATTGTCGGGGATGGTGCCGCCGCTGGTGACTGCGGTCAGCCGTGCGCCGCGTCGTCCGCGCAGGGTTCGGCTCACGGCGTCGCGGTGCAGGTAGGCGCTGCGGATGCCCTGACGGCCGTTGTAGCCTTCGGCGAGCATGCCCAGCAGCGCCTGATAATGTTTTTCGTCGAGGCGGGCGTAGGGCTCGGCCCGGCGGAACAGCGCGAGCAAATCGTCTTCGGCCCATTCCTGGCAACTGACCTCGGCGATGATCTGCTGCGCCAGCACATCCAGCGGCGCTTCGGGTATGTGCAGCGTATCGAGTTCACCCCGGCGCACGCAGTCGAGCAGGGCAGCGCATTCGATCAGGTCGTCGCGGGTGGTGGCGAACAGGCGCCCCTTGGGCGTGCCGCCGACCTGGTGCCCGGAGCGGCCGACCCGTTGCAGAAAACCGGCAATCGAGCGCGGTGAAGCGATCTGGCAGACGAGGTCGACTTCGCCGATATCGATGCCCAGCTCCAGCGATGCGGTGGCGATCAGCACTTGCAGCTCGCCACGCTTGAGCCGTTGTTCGGCGTCGAGGCGAAACTCCTTGGCCAGACTGCCGTGGTGCGCCGCCACCGCGTCTTTTCCGAGGCGTTCGCTGAGGTGTCGACTCAGGCGCTCGGCCAGACGTCGGGTGTTGACGAAAATCAGCGTGGTGCGGTGTTCACGGGCCAGTGCCGCGAGGCGGTCGTAGACCAGTTCCCAGACGTCGTTGGCCATCACCGCCGTCAGCGGCACCGGCGGCACTTCGATGCCCAGATCCCGTGGGCGCGCGTGGCCGATGTCGATGATTTCGCACGGGCGCCCATGGCCTACCAGAAACCGCGCCACCGCATCGATCGGTTTTTGCGTGGCCGACAGGCCGATGCGGGTCAGCGGTTCAGGACACAGCGCCTGCAAGCGTTCGAGACTCAAGGCCAGGTGACTGCCGCGTTTGCCGGCGGCGATGGCGTGGATTTCATCGACGATCACCGTGCGCGTGGTGCCGAGCATTTTGCGCCCGGACTCGGAGCCGAGCAGCACGTAGAGCGATTCCGGGGTGGTCACCAGAATGTGCGGCGCGCTCTTGCGCATGGCGGCGCGGTCTTTCTGCGGGGTGTCGCCGGTGCGCACGGCGGTGGTGATTTCCAGCGCCGGCAGGTCCATCTGGCGTAACTGCTCGGTAATCCCGGCCAGCGGGTTCTGCAGATTGATGCGTATGTCGTTGGACAGTGCCTTGAGCGGCGAAACGTAGACCACCAGGGTTTCGTCCGGCAGGCCGTCAGGCGTTTCCAGGCCGCGGTGGACCAGTTCGTCGAGCACGGCAAGGAACGCGGTGAGGGTCTTGCCGGAACCGGTGGGCGCGGCGATCAGCGTCGAACGGCGCTGGCGGATCAACGGCCATGCGCGGGCCTGGGCGGCGGTTACCGTCGGGAAGGTGCTGCTGAACCAGGCGCTGACGGCGGGGTGAAAGCCTGCCAGCGCCGCGTCCGTGGGAAGGGGCAGATTCATGGCTCCAGTTATGCGGGTGGGTGGGCGAAGTTGCAAGTACCGCTCGGGATCTACACTTTACGGGTGACGGTTGCGCACTAAACCCGCAAAATGCAACGATTCCGGCAATTATCGACGACGGTGTCACAAAGCATCGTCGCCAAAGCCATCGTTCCAATCAGACTGGGCCTGCTGACTCTATGCGAATGCGCCTTATGTTACTGGGCGGCGGAAATGCCCTTGGGCAGGCGCTGATTCGCCTCGGTGCGGAGGAAGACATCGGTTTCCTCGCCCCCCGCCCGCCCGAAGACGGCTGGGATGCCGCGAGCCTGACCCAATTGCTCGACGACACCCGTCCCGATGCATTGATCAACCTTGCCTACTATTTCGACTGGTTCCAGGCCGAGGTCGTCAGTGAAAGCCGTCTGGCCGGGCAGGAACGCGCCATCGAACGCCTGGCCGAACTGTGCCAGCACCACAACATCGTGCTGGTGCAGCCGTCCAGTTATCGAGTGTTCGACGGCTCCCGCGCCACCGCCTACAGCGAAAAGGACGAACCGGTGCCATTGGGCCTGCGCGGTCAGGCGTTGTGGCGGATCGAACAGAGCGTTCGCGCCACTTGCCCGCAACATGTGCTGCTGCGCTTTGGCTGGCTGCTCGACGACAGCCCGGAAGGGATCCTCGGACGCTTCCTGGCCCGTGCCGAGCAACCGGATGAATTACTCCTGGCAGACGACCGGCGCGGCAACCCGACGCCGGTCGATGATGCGGCACGGGTGATCATTTCGGTGCTCAAACAACTCGATTGCGCCGCGCCGCTGTGGGGCACATACCACTACGCCGGCCACGAGGCGACCACGCCGCTGGCGCTGGGCCAGGCGATTCTCTCCGAAGCGCGCAGCCTGCACCCGCTGGCCATCGAAGCGCCGACCGCCCAGGCCCACGCCGCGCGGCCGGATGCCGCCGAAGAACCGCAACACGCGGTGCTCGCCTGCAAGAAAATTCTGCACACCTTCGGGATCAAGCCGCGCGCCTGGCGTGCCGCACTCCCGGGCTTACTGGATAGGTTTTATCGTCATGGCTGAAGGCCCTGTTCTCATCACCGGCGGTGCCGGTTTCATCGGCTCGCACCTGACTGACGCGCTGCTTGCCAAGGGCCATTCGGTGCGGATCCTCGATGACCTGTCGACCGGCAAGCGCAGCAATCTGCCGCTGGATAATCCCAGGGTCGAACTGATCGTCGGCGATGTGGCCGATGCCGCATTGGTCGCACAGGCAATGCAGGGTTGCAGCGCGGTCGCACACCTCGCCGCCGTCGCTTCGGTGCAGGCATCGGTGGACGATCCGGTGAAAACCCACCAGAGCAATTTCATCGGCACGCTGAACGTCTGCGAAGCCATGCGCGAGGCCGGCGTCAAACGCGTGCTGTATGCTTCCAGCGCGGCCGTCTACGGCAACAATGGCGAAGGCGAGTCGATTGACGAAGACACGCCCAAGGCACCGTTGACGCCTTACGCGTCGGACAAACTGGCCGGCGAGCAGTACTTCGATTTCTACCGCCGCCAGCACGGTCTGGAACCGGCGATCTTCCGTTTCTTCAACATCTTCGGCCCGCGCCAGGATCCGTCCTCGCCGTACTCCGGGGTGATCAGCATCTTCAGCGAACGCGCGCAGAAAGGCCTGCCGATCACCGTGTTCGGCGATGGCGAGCAGACCCGGGATTTCATGTACGTCGAAGACCTGGTCGATGTGCTGGTGCAGGCGATCGAGACGCCGCAAGTGGACGTCGGTGCGGTGAACGTCGGCTGGAATCAGGCGACCAACCTCAAGCAGATGCTGGCCGCGCTCGAAGCGGTGGTCGGCGAGTTGCCGCCCGTCAGCTACGGTCCGGCGCGCTCCGGTGACATCCGTCATTCGCGGGCGAACAACCGCCGGCTGCTGGAGCGATTCAAGTGCCCGACGCCAACGCCGATGAGCGTCGGCCTGGCCCGTCTGCTCGGCCGCTGAGTTTCTCCCGGACATGAAAAAGGCGCCTTTTGACAGGCGCCTTTTTCACGGCCGGAATTCGGGTTTCAAACCGGTTTCCTGTAGCGAGGGAGCTTGCTCCCCGGTCGATTGCGAAACATCGCCGTCAGTTCTGAGCTGCCCGCCACCAAGCCTCATTCACCACCACGTGAACGTTCTTTAGAACTTGTAGCCTAGACCAACCATGTAGATGAAGGGATCAACGTCCACATTCACCCGTGCACGGGTGCCCGGGGCCACGGCGTTGTTCTCGACGGTGGCGCGGGTATCGATGTCGATGTAGCGCACCTGGGCGTTGAGCATGATGTTGTCGGTCAGCATGTAGTCGGCGCCGACCTGCCAGGCCAGGCCCCAGGAGTTTTTCGCCTTGAAGTTGCTGAAACCGTTGGACTGGGCTTCGCTGCCGACGTGCTCGTCGTAGATCCAGGTGTAGTTGATGCCGCCGCCGATGTACGGCTGGAAGGCCGACTTCGCGTCCAGCGGGTAGTAGACGACGCTCAGGGTCGGCGGCAGGTGTTTGAGGGTGCCGAGTTTGCCGTTGGCGGCTGGCAGGGCAGTGCCCTTGAGCTTCACGTCATGTTCGAACGGCGAGGCGGCCAACAGCTCGATACCGATGTTGTTGGTCAGCATGTAGGCGAAGTTCAGGCCCAGTTGGGTGTCGCTGCTCATGGTCGCCTTGCCGCCCAGGTTGGTGCCGCTCAGCGGACCCTGATCGACCTTGACGCTGGAGCTGTCGGCCTTCGGGTTGACGGTGATCGCACCGGCACGAACGATGATGTCGCCGGCTTCGTGGGCGTGGGCGAGCGGGGCTGCGAGCGCGAGGGCAAACAGCGAGGCGCTGAGCAAGGACTTGTTCATGGAAGCTCCCAAAGGACGTTAAAAATGTTTGATGTCCTATGGTACGAATCCGTCTGATACGGTCTTTTGACTCAGCTCAATGAAACAGTGATGCCCCGGATTTTTGTGGAACTTTCATGGCCTCATCGCTGACAAGCAATAAAGAACCAGCAGATTTACTCCGGCAGTTCGTACACATAAATCTTGTCAGCTTCCATCTGATACCCGGCATCGGCCAGTTCGCTGGTGGACTGCTTGACCTGCAACGGCCCTTCCACCCAGTACGGCTGATACAGTTCGTCGAGCTTCACGCCGAGTTCGCTTTTCACGTGCACGATCTGGTTCGATGGCGGTGGCGGCACGTGGATGCAGGCGCCGAAATACGGCACCAGCAGGAAGTCCGTGGTGCGGCCCTCTTCGCTCACTTCCAGCGGCACGATGTAGCCCGGCAGGCGGATGTTCTGGCCGTCGAGGCTTTGCACCACGGGGGCGTTGGGCATGTCCTGTTTGGCGGCCGGCGCGGACTCGGCGGGCAGCGCATCGCCCATCTTCGACAGGTCATGCAGCGGCGTCATGTTCGGCACTTCGGGCGCTGCGTCCGGCGGGATCATCTCCGACCAGGTCAGGTCTTTCGGCGCCGCCGCCCACACGGGCAGGGCGACCAGCAACAGCAGCGCAAGCACGGCGCGGGGCATGGTGAACATCCTCATAAACGGATCGACAGGCCGTCGGCCAGAGATTGGCGATACGCGCGCCAGGCCGGCACGCTGCCCATCAGCAGCGCGGCCGCCAGAATGCCACCGAGCAGCGTCCATTCATACTCGCTTGGCCAGGCCAGCGGCAGATACAGACCGTAATTGGCCTGCACATAACCCTGTGCCGCAGCGATGCCGACGTACAGCAACGCCAGTCCGGCGATCACCCCGGTCAGCGCCAGAGCGAACGCTTCCAGCACCAGCAGGCTTGCGATGTGCCACGGTCGCGCGCCCACCGAACGCAGGATCGCCATTTCGCGGCGACGCTCGTTGAGGCTGGTGAGAATCGCCGTGAGCATGCCGATCAGCCCGGTCAGCACCACGAACAGCGAGACCACGAACAACGCTTTTTCAGCGGTGCTCATCAGGCTCCACAACTCCTGCAAGGCCACGCCCGGCAGAATCGCCAGCATCGGCTCGCCACGGAACTCGTTGATCTCCCGTTGCAGGGCGAAGGTCGAGATCTTGCTGTTGAGGCCGAGCATGAACGCGGTGATGGCTTGCGGCGTCAGGTCCATGTTGCGTGCCTGATCGGCGCTGATTCGCCCGTTGCCACGGGCCGGCACGCCGTTGTGCCAGTCAATGTGGATCGCCTCCATGCCGCCGAGGCTGATGTGCAGCGTGCGGTCCACCGGGGTGCCGGTGCGCTTGAGAATGCCGACCACGGTGAACGGCTTGTCATCGTGCTTGACCAGACTGATCGCCGCCACGCCGTGGGCCAGCACCAGTTTGTCGCCGAGCTTGTAATGCAGCGCTTCGGCCACTTCGGCACCGAGCACCACTTCGAACGGATCGGTGGCGAAGGCGCGGCCATCCGCCAGTTGCAGATGTTGCTGACGCCCGTACTGGTAATGCTCGAAATAGGCTTCGGTGGTGCCCATCACCCGGTAGCCGCGATGGGAATCGCCGAGGGACATCGGGATCGCCCACTTCACCTTCGGGTTGCTGGCGAAGTGTTCGAAGCTGTCCCAGCGGATGTTGTTGGTGGCGTTGCCGATGCGAAACACCGAATACAGCAACAGGTTCACCGAACCGGAACGGGCGCCGACGATCAGGTCAGTGCCGCTGATGGTGCTGGCGAAACTGGCCTTGGCTTCAGTGCGCACCCGTTCCACGGCCAGCAGCAGGCAGACGGAAAGGGCAATGGCGAAAGCAGTGAGCAGGGCGGTGAAACGCCGGTTGGCGAGGCTGGCCATGGCCAGACGGAACAGATACATCTCAGACCTCGGCAGACGTGGCGGCGCGATTGAGTTCGGCCAGGGACAGGTGACGGTCGAACAGCGGCGCGAGGCTCTGGTCGTGGCTGACGAACAACAGGCTCGAGCCAGCTTCGCGGCATTCGGCGAACAGCAGACGAATGAAGTTTTCCCGGGCGTCGTAATCCAGTGCCGAGGTCGGTTCGTCGGCAATCACCAGTTCCGGTTGCCCGATCAATGCGCGCGCTGCGGCGACGCGTTGCTGCTGACCGATCGACAGCGAATCGGCGCGGCGACTCAGGAGGCTTTCGTCCTTCAAACCCAGGTGGGCGAGCAGGGTGGCGGCGGCCTGATCGACGCTGCCGTGGCGTTGCTTCGCACGTTCGGCACGCAGCTTCGAAAAGTGGCACGGCAGCTCGACGTTCTCGCGCACCGAGAGAAAGGGCAACAGGTTGAACTGCTGGAAAATGTAGCCGGTGTGGTCGACCCGAAAGCGATCCCGGGCGCCGGCACCCAGTTCGGTCAGTTCCTGGCCGAGCAGGCGAATGCTGCCGCGACCGGGTTTCTGCACCCCGCCAAGCAGTCCGAGCAGGGTGGTCTTGCCGCTGCCGCTGGGGCCCTTGAGGAACAGGGTTTCGCCGGCTTCCAGGCGAAACGCCGGGATGTCCAGCAGCGGCGGGTGACCGGGCCAGTTGAAGCCCAGGTCGGACAGTTCGATGAGTGCTTGGGTCATGGCGCCGTTTCGTGTCAGAACTTCAGGGCGGCGGCCTTGGCCGTCACTTCCGTGCCTTGCTGGCCGCTCGGGCCGATCAGTTGTACCTGAATTTTCTGGGTGGCCGGGAAGGTAGTGAACAGGTTCGCCAGATCCAGGGTTTTCAACGCGCCCGGCGCCGCGCAGCTGAACTGGTAGTGGGCGTGGATTTCGCTGTGGTCGTGATGATGCTCGTGACCGTCCTTGCCGGCCTCCTCTTCGTCGTGATCGTCGGCATCCGGCTTGTCGCCGAACAGCGGGCTTTCCAGCTCCTGATGGGTGACTTTGCAACCGGCGGCGGCCGGCAGACTGAACAGCGCCTGCGGTTTTTCCAGTTGCGCGCGGGCGGCGGCGACCTTGGCCTTGTCGGCATCGCTGGTGGCGACGTGTTCAAAACCCACAAGGTTCATCGCCGGGCTTTCCAGCTCCAGCTCCAGGGTCTGGCCGTCGAGCGCGGCGTTCAGGCGTCCAACGCCATGTTCGTGGGTAGCGAGGCTGCCGTGCTCATGGTCGTGATCATGCTCATCGGCAGCCTGGGCGATGGCCAGCGGCAACAGGGCAAACGGCAAAGCGAGCAGCAGACGACGCATGGCGGTCTCCGGGAAGTAAAGTGAAGAGTTTGTTATGTAATCTTATAACGAAAGTGCGCAGAGTTTGCCCGCCCGCTTGGCGTTACACAAGTGCCATGGGAGCATGCAGGTCAGAAATGTGCGGGAGAAAGCTTATGTTGCGGATACGCGGAACCGTCGGCGAGTTGCCGGTGGATTTGACCCTGGAACTGGATGAAAGCGACTGGGCGCGGCTCGGTGCGCAGTTTGGCGTGCAGGTGCAGACGGCCCAGCCGCAGACAGCAGCGGCGGCGCCTGTGGCGAAACCGGTGAGTCAGGACGATGCGTTGTGGCAGGTCGCCAGGGATTTGCTGCGCAAGGCCGGGCAGCTCAGCGGCCCGGATCTGCTGGATCAGCTCGAAGGGCTGACCGGCAGCGCAGCGGCGGGCAAGCGCTTGCTGGTGCGCCTGCGTCATTCATCCGACGTGAAAGTGGCGAGCGGCGGCGATACGCCGCTCTACAGCTGGATCGAGTAAGCGCTTAGTACAGCGCGGCAAACACCTTGCGCCGGTAAGCGGTCACCAGCGGGTGATCGTTGCCCAGCAGTTCGAACACTTGCAGCAAGGTCTTGTGCGGCAGGCCTTCGCCGTAGCTGCGGTTGCGGATGAACAGCTTGAGCAATGCGTCCAGCGCCGCTTCGTATTGCTGACGGGCCAGTTGCTGGATCGCCAGTTGATACACCGCTTCATCGTCCTGCGGGTTTTGCGCCAGACGGCTCTTCAGGTCGGCGGCGTCCGGCAGGTCTCGGGCCAGGCCGAGGAACTTGATCTGCGCCTTGGCGCCAGCCAGCGCGGCTTTGTGCTCGTCGCTCTTGACCGCGTCGAGCACGGTTTGCGCTTCGCCCAGCTCACCGCGTTCGGTCAGGCAGCGAGCATAGAGAATCAACGCCTTGGCGTTGGTATTGTCTTCGCCCAGCAGCGTGACCAATGTCGCTTCCGCGTCGGCGTAGCGGCCCTCGTCAAACAGTGCCTGAGCCTGTTCGAACGGATCGGCAGCCGACGGCGCGGGCATCTGCACATGGGGTTCGAGCAGGGCGCGCACGGCGGATTCCGGTTGCGCGCCGGCAAAGCCGTCCACCGGTTGACCGTCCTTGAACAGCACCACGGTCGGCAGGCTGCGGATGCCGAAGCGGGCGACGATGTCCTGCTCGATATCGCAATTGACCTTGGCCAGCAGCAACTCGCCCTGATAGCTCTCGGCGATCCCTTGCAGCATCGGCATCAGCGCCTTGCACGGCGCGCACCATTCGGCCCAGAAATCCACCAGCACCGGTTTTTGAAAGGAAGCCTCGATCACCGACTGGTCGAAGTCGGCCGTCGTGGCGTCGAAGATGTACGGCGTTTGCTGACTCATGGGGTATCTCGTAAAAGCGTGAATGGGGCAACTATACGGTCAGGCGCGGGCCGCGTGGTAGAGGCTGACATGGCGAAACTCTTCCGGTTCGGCCAGATCCGGCAGGGTCATGGCTTCCAGCATTTCGATGCGCCGGTACAACGGATGACGGAAATCCCGAACCCGCGAATCCGCCACCAGCGCTTCGCGGCCACGGCTCAGGAAGGCGTCGAGCAGCGGCAGGTTTTCCCGGTCGTAGAGAACGTCGGCCACCAGGATCAGATCGTAGCGATCGGCCTCGGCGAAGAAATCCGTGGAATAACTCATTTGCACATCATTGAGTTCGGCATTCGCCCGACAGGCGGCAATCGCCAGCGGGTCGAGGTCGCAGGCCACCACTTCCAGGGCTCCGGCTTTCACCGCTGCGATGCCGGCGATTCCGGAACCGGCGCCGAAATCCAGCACCCGTTTGTCCCGGACCCACTCGGGGAATTGCGCGAGATAGCGCGCCACCGCCAGACCGCTGGCCCAGCAGAAACTCCAGTAGGGCGGTTCATGCAGGATGCGTTGGGTTTCTTCCTGGCTGAATTCGCGGGCCATGTTGTCGCCATCGATCAGCCACAGCTGCAAATCGGTGTCCGGCAACGTACAGGCTTTCAGTCGAGCGTCGCCGAGCAACTCGCCTAGCGACTGTTGCAGGTCTGACGGGGCATTCATGGGGCTTTGACAAATTGCAGCTGGCCCAACGCCTGGGTGGTTGGCTGAGTGATGGTCTGCGACGGCAGGTGCAGGATCAACTGGCCGGACTGGCTGGCGCGGCCGCGCAATTCAACCCGCGCGCCAACCGGGAAGGATTCGGGGTTGAAGCGCAGGTGAAACGGCAGAATCTGGTTGTTGCCGATCAGGCTGGAACTGGCGAGCAATTGTTGCGGGCGATCCTTTTCGTCGATCACCAGCAGCGCCAGTTCGACTTCGGCGCCGGCCGGCACGCCTTGCAGGGTGCCGCTCAGTTCGCGCTGATACGCCGGCAGCGGGCCGAGGTCGGCGGCTTCCCGGGCTTTTTTCTGCGCCTGTTGCGGCGCCGGGCCCGGCGTAGGCGGCTGAGGCTTGGGCGCGTCGCTGCCACAGGCCACCAGCAGGCTGAAAACACTGAGCAAAACGAGCGGTCGTAGGGACATTGGTGGCTCCAGCAAAATGAAATCCATGGATCAATCGATCATGGCAGTCTGTATACCGCAAAGCCTATGGCTTGTCTTGCCACCGGGATGCGCTACCATGGCCCTCCCTTTTTTTGTTGCCAGCCACCATGCACTGTCCCTTCTGCGGTGCCAACGACACCAAGGTCATCGACTCGCGTCTGGTCGCCGAGGGCGAACAGGTGCGCCGCCGGCGTGAATGCCTGGCCTGCGGCGAACGTTTCACGACGTTCGAGACGGCCGAACTGGTGTTGCCGCGCCTGATCAAAACCGACGGCAGCCGCCAACCGTTCGACGAAGAAAAACTCCGCGCCGGCATGCAACGCGCCCTGGAGAAACGTCCGGTGAGCGTCGAGCGCCTCGAATCCTCGCTGGTCCATATCAAGCACAAGCTGCGCGCCACCGGCGAGCGCGAGGTCAAATCCCTCGTGGTCGGCGAACTGGTGATGGCCGAGCTGCAAAAGCTCGATGAAGTCGCCTACATCCGTTTCGCTTCCGTGTACCGCCGCTTCCAGGACCTCAACGAGTTCCGCGAAGAGATCGACCGCCTCGCCCGTGAGCCGGTGAAAGAATGACCACCGCCGCCGATCAGGCCATTCTCGACGCTCACTTCATGGCCCGGGCCCTGGAGCTGGCGCGCAAGGGGCATTACACGACTCACCCCAATCCACGGGTCGGCTGCGTGATCGTGCGCGACGGGCAGATTGTCGGCGAAGGCTGGCATGAACGGGCCGGCGAACCCCATGCCGAAGTCCACGCCCTGCGCGCCGCCGGTGAACGGGCCCGGGGCGCCACGGCTTACGTCACCCTCGAACCTTGCAGCCACCACGGCCGTACGCCGCCGTGCGCCGATGCGCTGGTGAATGCCGGTATTGGCCGGGTGGTTGCGGCGATGCGTGATCCGAATCCTCAAGTCGCCGGACGCGGCCTGCAGCGCTTGACCGATGCCGGCATCGCCACCGAAAGCGGTGTGCTGGAAGCTGAGGCGCGCAAGCTCAATCAAGGTTTTCTGAAGCGCATGGAACACGGCTTGCCGTTCGTGCGGGTCAAGTTGGCCATGAGCCTCGATGGCCGTACAGCGATGGAAAGCGGTGAGAGCCAATGGATCACCGGCCCTGCCGCGCGTTCGGCGGTGCAGCGTCTGCGCGCCCAAGCCAGCGTGGTGCTGACCGGCGCCGACACGGTGCTGGCCGATGGTGCACGCCTGACCGTTCGCGGCGATGAGCTGGGGCTGGATGCCGAACAAACCGCGCTGGCCCTGAGCCGTCCGCCGCTGCGGGTGTTGATCGATGGTCGTCTGCGGGTGCCGCTGGATGCGCCGTTCTTCAAGGCCGGCCCGGCGCTGGTCGCCACCTGCGTGGCCATCGAAGAACAGTACGCCCACGGTCCGGAATGCCTGATCGTGCCGGGCGATGACGGTCAGGTCGATCTGCATCAACTGCTGATCGAACTGGCCAACCGTGGCGTCAACGAAGTGCTGGTCGAGGCCGGTCCGCGACTGGCCGGCGCATTTGCCCAGCTTGGTCTGGTCGACGAGTTCGTGATCTTCATTGCCGGCAAGTTCCTCGGCTCCACGGCGCGTCCGCTTCTGGACTGGCCGCTGGCCTGTATGAAGGATGCGCCGGAGCTGAAAATCACTGAAATTCGCGCGGTTGGCGATGACTGGCGAGTCACTGCCATCCCTGTCCCATCGGCGAGCGTATAATTCCCGGCCATCGCGTTAGCGCTGGCTTCGTTCTCAAGGAGAACCCCATGTTTACCGGCATCATCGAATCCATCGGCAGTATCCGCGCACTGACCCCAAAGGGCGGTGATGTGCGGGTGCATGTCGAAACCGGCAAGCTCGACCTGAGCGACGTCAAACTCGGCGACAGCATCGCGGTCAACGGCGTGTGCCTGACCGCGGTTGAACTGCCGGGCAACGGCTTCGCCGCCGACGTCAGTCGCGAAACCCTCGACTGCACCGCCATGAATGACCTGAAAAGCGGCAGCCCGGTCAACCTGGAAAAAGCCCTGACCCCGACCACCCGTCTCGGCGGTCATCTGGTCAGCGGTCACGTCGACGGTGTCGGCGAAGTGGTTTCGCGCAGCGACAATGCCCGCGCCGTGGAATTTCGCATCCGCGCGCCGAAAGAGCTGGCCAAGTACATCGCCCATAAAGGCTCTATCACCGTCGACGGCACCAGCCTGACCGTGAACGCGGTTGATGGCGCCGAATTCCTGCTGACGATCATCCCGCACACCCTGAGCGAAACCATCATGGCGTCCTACAAGCCAGGTCGCCGGGTGAACCTGGAAGTCGACCTGCTGGCGCGTTATCTGGAGCGTCTGCTGTTGGGCGACAAGGCTTCAGAGCCAACGTCCGGCGGCATCACTGAAAGCTTTCTGGCCGCCAACGGCTACCTCAAATCCTGACTGAAGGGGGTGCCTTGTGGCGCTCAATAGCATCGAAGAACTGGTTGAAGACATCCGCCAAGGCAAGATGGTCATCCTCATGGATGACGAAGACCGCGAGAACGAAGGCGACCTGATCATGGCCGCCGAATGCTGCAAGGCCGAGCACATCAACTTCATGGCCAAATACGCCCGTGGCCTGATCTGCATGCCGATGAGCCGCGAGCGCTGCGAAACCCTGAAGCTGCCGCTGATGGCTCCGCGCAACGGTTCCGGTTTCGGCACCAAGTTCACCGTCTCGATCGAAGCGGCCGAAGGCGTGACCACCGGCATTTCCGCCGCTGACCGTGCGCGCACCGTGCAAGCGGCCGCCGCGAAAGACGCCAAGGCCGAAGACATCGTCAGCCCGGGCCACATTTTTCCGCTGATGGCCCAGGCCGGTGGCACCCTGGCCCGCGCCGGCCACACCGAAGCCGCCTGCGACCTGGCGCGCATGGCCGGTTTCGAGCCGAGCGGCGTGATCTGCGAAGTGATGAACGATGACGGCACCATGTCCCGTCGCGCCGAGCTGGAAGCCTTCGCCGCTGAACACAACATCAAGATCGGTACCATCGCCGACCTGATTCACTACCGGATGATCCACGAACGTACCGTTCAGCGGATTGCCGAGCAGCCGCTGGACAGCGAACTGGGCCAATTCAACCTGGTGACCTATCGTGACTCCGTGGAAGGCGACGTGCACATGGCACTGACCCTGGGCACCGTTTGCGCCGAAGAACCGACCCTGGTTCGCGTGCACAACATGGACCCGCTGCGCGACCTGCTGATGGTCAAGCAACCGGGCCGCTGGAGCCTGCGCGCCGCCATGGCTGCGGTTGCCGAGGCCGGCAGCGGTGTGGTGCTGTTGCTCGGTCATCCACTGGATGGCGATGTGTTGCTGGCGCACATCCGCGAAACCGGCGATCAGGCCGCACCGAAAAAACCGACCACCTACAGCATTGTCGGTGCCGGTTCGCAGATCCTGCGTGACCTCGGTGTGCGCAAAATGCGCTTGATGTCGGCACCGATGAAGTTCAATGCGATATCCGGTTTCGATCTGGAAGTTGTAGAATACGTGCCCTCCGAATAATGACCGGTTGTTTCCGGCCTTGTATTCGCGGCAAATAAATCACTGAGGGACGCGAAACAGACGCGTCCCGGCTCTTTAAGAGATCTGACGAATGACCCTGAAGACCATCGAAGGTACCTTCATCGCCCCTAAAGGCCGCTACGCTTTGGTAGTGGGCCGCTTCAACAGCTTCGTGGTTGAAAGCCTGGTCAGCGGTGCAGTTGATGCCCTGGTTCGCCACGGCGTGAGCGAAAGCGACATCACCATCATCCGCGCACCTGGCGCCTTCGAAATCCCGCTGGTTGCGCAGAAAGTCGCCCAGAAAGGCGAGTTCGCAGCAATCATCGCCCTGGGCGCGGTCATTCGTGGCGGTACTCCGCACTTCGAATACGTGGCTGGCGAGTGCACCAAGGGCCTGGCCCAGGTGTCCATGGAGTTTGGCGTACCGGTCGCTTTCGGCGTCCTGACCGTTGATTCCATCGAGCAAGCCATCGAACGTTCCGGCACCAAGGCCGGCAACAAAGGTGCTGAAGCTGCCCTGTCCGCTCTGGAAATGGTCAGCCTGCTGGCGCAGTTGGAGGCCAAGTGATTAGCGACGAAAGCGATCGTTTCAACCCGCGCGATCCGAAACCTGCGGATGCCGGCAAGCCATCGAAAAGCGCCAAGCGCCGCGAAGCCCGTCAGCTCGCGACCCAGGCCCTGTATCAGTGGCACATGGCTCGGCAGTCGTTGAACGAGATCGAAGCGCAGTTCCGGGTCGATAACGATTTCACCGATGTCGACGGGGCTTACTTCCGCGAAATCCTCCACGGGGTTCCGCAGTTCAAGACTGAAATCGACACCGCGCTCACGCCTTGCCTGGACCTGGCGATCGAAGAGCTGGACCCGGTTGAACTGGCAGTTCTGCGCCTGTCCACCTGGGAACTGCTCAAGCGCGTCGACGTGCCGTACCGCGTTGTGATCAACGAAGGTATCGAGCTGGCCAAGGTGTTCGGTTCGACCGACGGCCACAAGTTCGTCAACGGCGTGCTCGACAAGCTGGCTCCGCGCCTGCGTGAAGCTGAAGTGAAGGCGTTCAAGCGCTGATCGGCGCTTGAATACTTTTTCTCAGCCATGGGCGAGTTTGAGCTGATCCGCAATTTCTTCGCCGCCGCGCCTTGTGCGCAGGGCGGCGAAGGCGTTGCACTGGGGATCGGTGACGACTGCGCCTTGCTGGCGGTCCCTTCCGGGGAACAGCTGGCGGTTTCCACCGATACGCTGGTGGCCGGTGTGCATTTCGCCGACCCCTGCGATCCGTTTCTGCTCGGTCAGCGCTCGCTGGCCGTGGCGGTCAGCGACCTCGCTGCCATGGGCGCCACGCCCGTCGCCTTTACCCTTGCCCTGACTCTGCCGACGGTGACTGCCGATTGGCTGCAAGCCTATGCCCGCGGTTTGAACCGCATGGCGCAGGGCTGCGGCGTGGCACTGGTGGGCGGCGACACGACCCGCGGGCCGTTGAGCCTGACCGTCACCGTGTTCGGCCGCGTCCCGGCCGGCATAGCGTTGACCCGCAGCGGCGCGCAGCCGGGCGATCTGCTGTGTGTCGGCGGTGAGCTGGGCAATGCCGCCGGGGCCTTGCCGCTGGTGCTGGGTCAGCGTGACGCCGAGTCTCACATCGCCCAGCCGCTGCTTGATCATTACTGGTCGCCGCAACCGCAACTCGCTCTCGGTCAGGCCCTGCGTGGCAAGGCCACTTCGGCGCTGGACATCTCCGATGGGCTGCTCGCCGATTGCGGTCACATCGCATTGGCCTCGAAGGTCCGCCTCGAAGTCGAGCGCGAGCGCGTTCCGTTGTCGGAGGCGCTGGTGGCGTTTCTCGGTCAGCGCGGCGCCGAACGTGCGGCGTTGAGCGGTGGCGATGACTACGTGCTGGCCTTCACCCTGCCGGCCGTCGAGTTGCCGGCGCTGCTCGCCGATGGCTGGCCGATCCATGTGATCGGTCGTGTGACGCAGGGCCAGGGCGTGGTGCTGCTGGATCGCGACGGGCACGACATCACCCCGCAAACCCGGGGTTATCAACATTTTCAGGAGTCACCGTGACAGATCACCCGAAACAGGTTCCGGCCGAATTCGTTCCGCCGTCGGTCTGGCGCAATCCCTGGCATTTCCTCGCGTTCGGTTTCGGCTCGGGCACCTTGCCCAAGGCGCCGGGCACTTGGGGCTCGTTAGTTGCGCTACCCTTTATTCCGTTGTGGCAAATGCTGCCGGACTGGGGTTACTGGCTGATGCTCGGGATCACCATGCTGTTCGGCTTCTGGCTGTGCGGCAAAGTGGCGGACGATCTGCGGGTGCACGACCACGAAGGCATCGTCTGGGACGAAATGGTCGGGATGTGGATCACCCTGTGGCTGGTGCCGGAAGGCTGGTACTGGTTGCTGGCCGGGTTCCTGGTGTTCCGCTTCTTCGACATTCTCAAGCCGTGGCCGATCCGCTGGATCGACCGGCATGTTCACGGCGGCGTCGGCATCATGCTCGACGATGTGCTGGCCGGCGTGTTCGCCTGGTTGGCGATGCAGGGGCTGGTGTGGATTTTCGCCTGATTTCCAGGCGTGGATGAGGGGCACAGGGATGACTCGACGCTGGTTGGCGATAGTGGTTTTGACCTTGCTTGGCGCCGTGGCCCAGGCACAGGACGCACCGCCGTCGGTCATTCACCTGGCCAGTGAAGATTGGGAAGACTACACCGCCGCCGACGGCCATGGCCTGGCCTGGGATGTGTTGCGCAAAGTCTTCGAGCCGGCCGGTGTGACCCTGGATATTCGCACCGTGCCCTACACGCGCTCGGTCGGGCTGGTGCAGTTGAAGGAAGCCGACGCACTGGTCGGTTCCTATCGCGGCGAAGCCGAGCAGGTGCTGTACCCGAAATGGAATTTCGATTCCGACCACATCTACGCGCTCGGCCTGGCCAGCAATCCGCCGCCAACCCAGGCAACGCTGGGCAAGTACCGACTGGCCTGGGTGCGCGGCTATCGCTACGAAACCTATCTGCCGAACGTCAAACGCTTCAACCAGATCGAGCGCCGCACCGGGATCCTGTCGATGCTCAAGCAGGGGCGGGCGGATTACTACATCGATGCGCTGACGGAAATCGAAGCGGTGCTGCGAAACGCCGCCGATCCTTCGCAGTACCGTTATTCGCATCTGGCGGAATTGCCGCTGTACCTCGGCTTCGCCGACACCCCGCAAGGCCGGGCGCTGATGTCGATCTACGACCAGCGCATGGAGCAACTGGTGAAAAGCGGCGAGTTGAAGCCGATCTTCGAGCGCTGGAAGCAGCCGTATCCGTTCGAGTAAAGGCGATAGCGACGAGCCTGTCATCAAACTTTTTGATAGTTATCCCCGATAATTCAGCCTAAGCGCCTCTGGGAACCTGCTGTTACAATGCCGCCCAGCGAATCTCGGACTTTTCAGATCAGGAGCACACCGGTGCCTGTCGTTTTTGTCGCCGCTTCCAAGCTGCCAACGCCTTTTGCGCAATTCACCATGCACGGTTTTCTCGACGAAGCCACCGGCCGCGAGCACGTCGTGCTGAGCCTGGGCGAGATTGCCGACGGTGCCCCGGTACTCGGCCGTCTGCACTCCGAATGCCTGACCGGCGATGCCTTGTTCAGCCAGCGTTGCGACTGCGGTTCGCAACTCGAAGGCGCCCTCAAGGCCATCGCTCGCGAAGGCCGTGGCGTGTTGCTGTACCTGCGTCAGGAAGGGCGCGGCATCGGTCTTTTGAACAAGATCCGTGCCTACGAATTGCAGGACGGCGGCGCCGACACCGTTGAAGCCAACGAGCGTCTGGGCTTTGCCGCCGACCAGCGTGACTACGCCATGTGCCTGCCGATGCTTGAGCATCTGGGCGTCAAATCCCTGCGTCTGATGACCAACAACCCGCGCAAGGTCAAAGCCTTGACCGACATGGGCATCGTCGTCGCCGAGCGCGTGCCGCTGCACACCGGCCACAATCCGCACAACAAACTCTATCTGGCGACCAAGGCCAGCAAGCTCGACCACATGATGGGCAACGAGCATCAGGGCGAGGTAGACCGGGCGTGACCCGCGGGCAAGTGCGGCGCCGTCTGTCGATCGCCTGGTGGAAATACCTGGCGCTGGCGCTGTTGCCGCTGTTCGTGATCAACGGAGTGTTCGGCCAGGGCGAGGCGATTCTGCCGGTCTTGGCGATGCCTTTGTTTATCGCTGGCGTGGCGTCGATGTTTGTCAGCCTGAAGTTTTTCGGGCGCTACAAACATGCGCTGATCGCCACGCAAAAAGCCCTCGATACCCCTGAAGAACCCGCTGCCTGGATCGCCCTGGCGGCCTGCCTTCGCAGTGCATTCGTGGTCGCGGCGCTGCCGGCATGGATCGGCGCGCTGGCGGTGTTCGTCGGCCTTGAAGCGGTGCCGCTGATGTTGCTGGCGCTGTCCACGGCGGTGCTGTTCTACCTCTACCGTATCCCGCGTCAACTCGCCTGATGCGGCGTCTCTGGCTGGCGGTTCTGCTGCTGGCCGTCAGCGGTGAAACGCTGGCCGCCCTGCGGGTGGTCAGCCTCGCGCCATCCCTGTCTGAAATCGTGGTTGAACTGGATTCGGCCGATCTGCTGGTCGGCGTGCTGGATGCCGGTGAGCGTCCTTCCGCGATCAAGGACGTGCCTTCGGTGGGGCGTTACGGCCAGCTCGACATGGAACGGCTGCTCAGCCTCAAACCTGACTTGTTGCTGCTATGGCCCGGCAGTGTTGGCCCGGCCCAGCGCGATCAGCTCAAGCGTCTGAACATTCCGACTTTCGTTGCCGAGCCCCACAGTCTCGAGCAACTGACCGCGCAGATTGAAGCCATCGCGACACAGCTGGGTCGCCCGGAGCGTGGGGTTGAACGGGCCGCCGAGCTACGGCGCAACCTCGATGAGCTGCGCCAGCGCTACCGCCGCGAAGTACCGCTGCGGGTGTTCTACCAGGTCTGGGACAAGCCGCTGTACACCGTCGGTGGCGGACAGATCATCAGCGATGCGCTTGAAGTGTGTGGCGCACGCAATGTGTTCGCCGACCTGAGCCTGCCAGCGCCACAGGTGAGCATCGAAGCGGTTTTACAGCGTGATCCCGAAGTGATTCTGGCTGGCGATCAGCCGCAACTGGATGCGTGGAACGCCTGGCCACAGGTGACAGCGGTCAAGCACGGGCAGTTGCTGCTGGTCACCGACAAAGGCCTTGAGCGTCCGAGCGGGCAGATGATCGAGGCGACCGCCAAGCTCTGCCAGCTGATCGCGCCAGATCGTTAGAGCTGCGGCGTCCAGGTCACGCCGAACATGAACGCCCGACCTTCCTCGCGATAGCCAAACTGACTGCCGTCATGGCTGTACAGCGCCCGGCTGTAACCCTTGTCCAGCAGGTTATCGACCTTGAAATCCAGCTTGATCTCGCGGTTCAGCGCCCAGCTGCTGCGCAGTCCGAGCAGTGCATAACCGCCCAATGGTTGCTGATTGTTCAGGTCGTCATAACTGCTACTGACGGCCTGCCAACTGGCGCCGAGGCCAAGGCGATCGAACTGTCGGTCCAGATCCCAGCTCAAGGTGCGCCTAGCACGACGTGCCAAGGTGTGGCCGGTGTCGCGGTCGCGGGGATCGATGATCGCCACGCCGAGGTTGCTCTGCCAGCCGAACAGCTCCTGTTTCAGCGCTGCTTCGAAGCCGTTGATCCGCGCCGAGGCGACGTTTTCCGGGCGTGAGTTGCTGCCGAAGATGATCGCGTCTTCCAGATCGGTCCGATACAACGAGGCTTCGAGGCGAGTGCTGTCGCTCAACTGGCTGCGCCATTGCAGCTCGTAGCTTTTCGAGGTTTCCGGTTTCAGGTCGGGGTTGCTGAAGTCCGGGTAATACAGATCGTTGAAGGTCGGCGCGCGGAAGCCTTCGCTGTAGCTGAGCAGCAGATCGTTGTCCGGGTTGACCGGCAAGGTCAGCGTGCCGCTCCAGCTGTTCTGGCCGCCGAACTGCTGGTTGTCATCGCGACGCAGACCCAGTTCGGTGGAGAAGCTGTCTGCCTGGAAGCGATGCTGGACGAAGGCTGCGCGGTTCCAGCGACTATCTTCGTCGAACGCGGTGCTGCTGTTGACCCGGTCTTCGTACCAGTCGCCGCCTAGGATCAGGCTGTTGCGCGCATCGAGGGTCAGGTCGTTCTGCCAGGTCACCGAGTCGCGGTAGGTGTTGAACACCGAGCGTTCGTCGCTGAGCTTGTCGAAGGACTTCTCGCGGTTTTCGCTGTGGCCGAGTTCCAGGCGCGACTTCCAGCGCTCGTTGATCCGCGCGTCGATGTAGCTGCTGAAACTGCTGACGGTGAAATCGCTGTACGGTTGCTGCTGCACAGAGTCGAAGGTCACCGGGTCGAAGCGCCCGAACGGGTTGTCGAACTCGCTTTTGCCACGGTTATCCAGCAGGTTGGCGCCGACTTCGATGTCATCGGTCAGCGCATGGCTGAGGCTCAGGCTGATGGATTTGTTGCGGTAGGCGTCATGATCGCTGTCGCTGGGATACGACTCGTGGGTGCGGTCGAGGCCGGCGGTTTCATCGAGGCTGGCGCCGAGGTTGAAACGGGTTTTCTCGTCACCTCCGGAGAGGCCGGCACTGCGTTCCCAGGTCTGGTTGCTGCCGAATCCCACATGCATCCGGGGCTGCAAGCCTTGTTCGCCGCCGCGCCGGGTGAAGATCTGGATCACCCCGCCAATCGCATCGCTACCGTAAATCACCGAGCGCGAACCGCGCAGCACTTCCACGCGCTCGATCTGCTCGATGTTCAGGTGTTGCAGGTTGCTGTCACCGGAGGTGGAGTTGCCGATGCGCTGGCCGTCGACCAGCACCAGGCTCTGCGCCGATTGCGTGCCGCGAATGTAAATTCCCGGCAGGCTGCCGCGTCCGCCGGTTTGCGCCACTTGCACGCCCGGCACCCGCTGCAGCAGGTCGGTGACGCTACGAGGTTGCAGGCGTTCGATTTCTTCACGGGTGAACACGGTGTTGGCGGCGCTGCTGTCGTTGCGCGCTTCGACCTGGCGGTTGGCGCTGATCAGCACGTCCGGCAGCTTCAGGGCCTGATCGCGTTCGAAGGTGTCGGCGAGGGTGTTGGCGGATGGCAGCAGCAGGAGGGGCAGGGCGAGACGCGAGAGGTTCATCGGAGTCCGTTGGTACTTGAGGTGTTCACAAATCAAATGTGGGAGCGAGCCTGCTCGCGATTGCGGTGTGTCAATCGGCATTTAAGTGACTGACAGTGCGCTATCGCGAGCAGGCTCGCTCCCACATGGGCATTGCGTTTTACTTGTTAAGCAGTTCCAGGCGCTCACGCACCGCCGCTTCGATCCCGGCCTCATCCAGCCCGCACTCGGCCAGCATCTGCGCCGGCTTGGCGTGCTCGACGTAAACGTCCGGCAAGCCCAGGTGCAGCACCGACTTGAGGATGTTCTCGCGGGCGAGGAATTCGCTGACCGCGCCACCAGCGCCGCCCATGATCGCGTTTTCTTCGATGGTTACCAGCAGATCGTGGCTGTTGGCAATCTCGCGCACCAGCGCTTCGTCCATCGGCTTGACGAAACGCATGTCGACCACGGTCGCGTCCAGCGTCTCGGCGACTTTCAGGGCTTCGGCCATTTGCACGCCGAACACCAGCAGGGCGACCTTGCTGCCCTGACGACGCACCACACCCTTACCGATCTCGATCGGTTCGAGGTCTTTTTCGATGGTCGCGTTCGGGCCGTTGCCGCGTGGATAGCGCACCGCCGCCGGGCCGTTGTACAGGTGGCCGGTGGTGAGCATTTTGCGCAGTTCGTTTTCATCGCTCGGGGTCATGATGACCATGCCCGGGATGCAGCGCAGGAACGACAGGTCGAAACTGCCGGCGTGGGTCGGGCCGTCTTCGCCCACCAGACCGGCGCGGTCGATGGCGAACAGCACGTCGAGGTTCTGCACCGCGACGTCATGCACCAACTGGTCGTAACCGCGTTGCAGGAATGTCGAGTAGATCGCCACCACCGGTTTCGCGCCTTCGCAGGCCATGCCGGCCGCGAGGGTCACGGCGTGTTGCTCGGCAATCGCCACGTCGAAGTAGCGCAGCGGGAAACGCTCGCTGAACGCCACCAGATCCGAGCCTTCCTTCATCGCCGGGGTGATGCCCACCAGACGCGGGTCGGCAGCGGCCATGTCGCACAGCCATTCACCGAACACGCCGGAATACTTCGGCCCGCCGGCCTTTTTCGGCGCAGCGGCCGGGGCGTCCAGCGGTTCGAGTTTGGTGATGGCGTGGTAACCGATCGGGTCGACTTCCGCCGGGGCGAAGCCTTTGCCTTTCTTGGTGACGATGTGCAGGAACTGCGGGCCTTTCAGATCGCGCATGTTGCGCAGGGTGGCGATCAGGGTCGGCAGGTCGTGGCCATCGATCGGGCCGATGTAGTTCCAGCCCAGTTCTTCGAACAGGGTGCCGGGGACCAGCATGCCTTTTGCGTATTCTTCGGTACGACGGGCGATTTCCCAGGCGCCGGGCAGGCGCGACAGCACTTTCTTGCTGCCTTCACGCATGCTCGCGTAAGTGCGGCTGGAAAGGATTTTCGCCAGATAGTTAGACAGCCCGCCGACGTTGCGCGAGATCGACATGTCGTTGTCGTTGAGGATCACGAGCATGTTGGCGTCGACTTCCGGCGCATGGTTCAGCGCCTCGAACGCCATGCCGGCGGTCAGTGCACCGTCGCCGATCACCGCAATCGCCTTGCGATCACTGTTCTGCAGGCGGGCGGCGATGGCCATGCCCAGCGCGGCACTGATCGAGGTGCTGGAGTGGCCGACGCCGAAGGTGTCGTACTCGCTCTCGGAGCGGCGCGGGAAGGCGGCGATGCCGTCCTTCTGGCGCAAAGACTCCATGCGCTCGCGACGACCGGTGAGGATCTTGTGCGGATAAGCCTGATGACCGACGTCCCACACCAGCCGGTCGTCCGGGGTGTCGAAGACGTAATGCAACGCGATGGTCAGCTCGATGACGCCCAGGCCGGCACCGAAATGCCCACCGGTCTGGCCGACCGTGTAGAGCAATTCCAGGCGCAACTCATCAGCCAGGGTTTCCAGCTCGGCTTCGCCTAACCGGCGCAGGCCGTCCGGCGTATTAGCGCGGTCGAGCAGGGGCGTGGTCGGGCGCTTGCGGGGAATCTCATGAAACGTCGTGGGCATCAGGCGAATCGTTATAGGTATAAAAGATGCGGCAGTTTACCTGATGCATCGCCCCCTGCCCACGCGTTGGTCTTTTTTGGCAGATAAGCCTTCAGTTGCGCCGGTCGACGATATACCGGGCCAGATCGCGCAACGGCTCGGCAGCCGCGTCAAACGGTCGCAGCGCGTGCAGGGCCTGATCGCGCAGTTCCAGTGCGTAAGCCTTGGCCGCGTCGAGGCCCAGCAGGGCCGGGTAAGTTGGCTTGTCACGGGCAATGTCGGCGCCCTGGCGTTTGCCGAGGGTTTCGGTATCGCTTTCGACGTCGAGGATGTCGTCCTGGACCTGGAATGCCAGGCCGATGGCCTGTGCATAAGTCTGCAGGGACTTGAGTTCATCCCTCTCGGCACGGCCGCTGGCCAGGGCGCCGAGCTTGACGCTGACTTCGATCAGCGCGCCGGTCTTGTGCCGGTGCATCTGTTCCAGCGCTTTCTGATCAAGCTTGAGGCCGACCGAACCGAGGTCGATGGCCTGACCGCCTACCATGCCGGCCGGGCCCGCCGCGTGCGCCAGCGCTGTGACCTGTTGCAGGCGGATGTCCGCGCTCAGGTCGCTCAGACGCGGGTCGAGCAGGGCGCTGAACGCCAGGCTCTGCAAGCCGTCGCCGGCCAGAATCGCGCAAGCTTCGTCGAATTTCTTGTGGGTGGTCGGCTGGCCGCGACGCAGATCGTCGTCGTCCATCGCTGGCAAATCGTCGTGCACCAGCGAATACGCGTGAATCAGCTCAACCGCACACGCCGCGCCGTTGGCCTGTTCGGCCTTGCCGCCGAGGGCTTCGCATGCCGCGTAGGCCAGCAGCGGACGCACGCGCTTGCCGCCGTTCATCACGCTGTAGCGCATGGCTTCATAAAGGCGCGCCAGTTCTGGCAGCGGGGCGTTGAACAGGGTTTCCAGTGCCGCATTGACCCGTGCCTGGCTGGTGGCCGAATACGCTGCAATCATTCTGGCTGATCCGCGTCGAAGGGTTCCTCGGCGAGTTCGCCATCGCGCTCCAGCAACACCTGGACCTTCTGCTCGGCCTGGGCCAGCGCCGCCTGGCAGTCACGGGTCAGGCCGATGCCCTGCTCGAAAGCGGTCAGCGAGTCTTCCAGCGACAATTCACCGTTCTCCAGACGCTCCACCAGCGTTTGCAGGTCGGCGAGGGACTGTTCGAAATCCAGTGCAGCTTTTTTGCGGGCCATGGCGGCTAATTCCGGTTGACGTTAAACCGGCGCGACACTAGCAGATAGGGGGGGTATGGGCAAATGAGCGGGCCGACGGACAAGGGTGTCAGTCGGTCAATTCGCCAGGATATTGAATCTGATACCGAGTGCTGCGTCCGCCGCCCGGAAGACGTTGCAGGCAGCCCTTTTCCAGCAGTTCCGCCAGATGTCGGGTGGCCGTGGCTTTGGAGACCTTGGCCACACTCTGGTATTGCGCTGCGCTGATACTGTGCTCGAAACCGCGCTCACCACCGTCGAGCAAACGATTGAGCACTTTGATCTGCTCCGCCGACAGCCCGGATTCCCGGTGCGCCTGCCAGAAGCGTGATTTTCCCAACACACTTTCAATCCGCGCGATGGCCTGTTGCAGACTGCGCAGCAGGGTTTGCAGGAACCATGCGAGCCAGTCGGTGATGTCCAGCGTGGCTTTCTGGCTGGATTCGAGAATCCGGTAATAGCCCGCACGATCATCGAGAATGCTGGCGGACATCGCATAAAAACGAATGGCCTGCGCTTCGCCCTGAGCCAATGCCAGATCGGTGAGGGTGCGAGTCAGGCGCCCGTTGCCGTCATCGAACGGGTGCAAGGTGACGAACCAGAAATGCGCGATGCCTGCTCGCAGCAAAGGATCGAGGCCTGCCTGATGCTGACTGGCGTCGAACCATTTGAGAAAACTGTCGAGTTGTCGCTCGAGGCCTTGTCGCGGTGGCGCCTCGAAATGCACGGTCGGGCGGTCGATTCGCCCTGAAACCACCTGCATCGACTCATCGCCGCGTAAAGCGCCGACATTGATCGCGCGCGCGAAGAATCCGTTTTCCTGTTCTGGAAACAGCCACGAATGCCATTCCAGCAGACGCTCCAGCGTCAGCGGTTCGGCGAAGCGCCGGGTCGCATCAAGCATGAGCTGCGCCAGCCCCTCGCTGCGTTGACTGACTTTGTCGCCATCGGGTAATTCCAGCCCCAGGCGCAGTGCCAGCGAAGATCGCACGGATCCGACATTCAACTGCTCACCCTCGATGGCCGAGGAGGTCACGATGTTTTGCAGCAAAGCGTCCAGCTCTGTCTGCGCGCTCAGTGAATGGCTCACCGATCCCGCCATGCCCATCAATTGACCTTGTGCCTGAACACACTCGCGCAACAACGGTGCCAGGCATTCCGCCTGCCAGTTGAAGTCGGGCCAATCAGGCTGCTGCCAGATCCAGTGAGTCGCCATTAATTGCTGATCCTGAGTGCGTGAGCCGATTGGAAACGCTATTCGGCTCATTTCGTGAGCCGAATATGACGCCTAATCGGCTCATCGTCCACTGGTCGCCGTGATTCCTACCGCAAATCCAGATGTATCCGATTGTTAAAAAACTGCCGAATCGCTAACCTTCGCGCCTTCTACGACCCGACAGTCACGGGTCTTTAAGACGAAACGCAGTTTTCACCGCTGTGAAGTACCGAGGATCGGGTGCAAGGTTTCGTTCAGGCATGGCAGGAGGCATCACATGCGTTCACTTCTTTTGCTGCTGATCGGGTTGGCCTGCGCGCCCGCGCTGCTGGCAGCGCCGAGCGCGGAGCTGTCGGAGCCGGTGGGCGGCTGGCGCTATCACGGGCTGCTCGATCGCACGGAAAACCCGCAGGTCGCCTATCCCACGCCGCCCATCGATCGAGGCATCCAGCGCAATCGCACAATGATCCAGGGTCAGCTCAAGGCGATCGGGCATCTGCGCCCGCCCCACAGCCTGGCGGTGAATGGCAATCCACTGAATCTGTACACCGACGACGATGGGCGTTTCGCCCGGCCGTATGCGTTCGGCGCCGGCTCCAACAGCGTCGAAGTGATCAGCGCCGACGGCCAGCCGCTCAAGCGCGTTCAATTCTACGAAGCCAATAACCTGCGCACGCCGGCGCGGATCCGCGTGGTGCTCGGTTGGGACGACCCTAAAGCCGAACTCGACCTGCACGTCATTACGCCTGACGGCCAGCACGCCTTCTGGGCGCGCCCGGCGATGAGCAATGGCGGCGGGCTCGATCCGGACGGTGTCGACGGCCCCGGCCCGGAAATGTTCACCATGACCGCGCCGCTGCACGGCACCTATCTGGTTTACGTCAACTATTGGGGCAACTTCGGTAACGGCGGCTATAACTTCGAGGAGACCAGCAACCAGAACGAGGTCATCACCTCGCAGATCACGCTGGTGCTCAACGAAAACACCGTCGACGAAAAACGCGAAACGTTCATCGTGCCCCTGCGGGCCATCGGTGATCTGCTGCTGGTCAAGACTTTCAACTATTAAGCATCCCGCCACGGATGAACTCGGGTTCTGGAAAGATGAGCGATAACACTGCTGCACCGGCCGCCGTAACACCTGCCGGCAAACCTTCCCGGCGCTGGCCGTTACTGGCGGTCGGGCTGTGCCTTGTCGCCGGCGTGGCGGGCGGGCTCGGCTGGCTGATGCACAAACCGAAGGCGCCGCCGGCGGAACTGGCCAGCGACAAGCTCGGCTTGAGCCGCCCGGACGCGCTGCTGGAAACCCGCTCCCTGAGCCAGTTGCCGAAGGACCTGCTGACGGTGCCGTTCCTCAAGGCCACGCTTACCGAGGATTTCGTCTTCTATTACGAAACCCACGCCGACCGTCTCGGGTTGATCGGCAGTCTGCGGCGGATCATTTACGAGCATGACCTGAAGTTGCAGGACAGCCTGATCGAGCAGCTCTTCGATCAACCGGCAGACGTGGCGTTGTGGCGCGGCGCCGATGGTCGCCTGAAGGATTTCCTGCTGGTGATGGATCGCGGCGGTCTGGCCAAGGTGTTGGAGCCGCTGGCGAAAGTCGCCCTGGATGATTCGCAACTGAGCGTGCTCAGCACCCTGAAAGCTGGCGGCGACGAAGTGCCGCTGTATCAGCTGACCTACAACGCCGGCAAATCCCTGTTGTTCGCCTCCCGTGGCGACAAACTGGTGGTGCTGTCCAATCCGGCCAAATTCTACGACCCGGAAAGTGGTGCTTCGGAGGACTCCGGTCACGTCTCGCCGCAGGCGCTGGCGGCGTTGCTCAATGGCGAAAAACTGTTCCCCGAAGCGTTCGGATTGCCGGCCAAGACGCCGGAAACCAAGCAGCGGCTGTCGGTCAATTCCAGTGTCCTGGCCATGGGTTATCAGCGTTTCATTCCGAACTTCGCCGGCCTGCGTTTCGACATGGATGACAAGGGCTGGCACAGCTATCTCGCCATGGACGAACTGGAGAACCAGCCGGACTTCGATTTCAAACCGGTCTGGCAAGCCATGCCGCTGGGCGCCAGCGCCTGCGTGACCTTGCCGGTGGCCGCCGAACCGCAAAAACCGTTGCTGGTGAAACTCGGCGCCGAAGAAGCCGTGGCGCAAAAGCTCACCGAACACGTGGCCGGCGCGGCGGGTCTGTGCTGGTACGCCGATTCGCGGCTGTACACGCCGTTGCTGGTGGCCAGTCTGAACGACGAAGACAACGGCAAACTCGACGCAGATATCGGCACGCTGTTCGATTCGATGGTCGGCGCCTACGAAGGCAAGGTCGACGAGCACGCGTTCCCGGTGGTCGAGAAACAGGAAGGCCAGAGCCACCTCTGGCAGCGTCAGGTCAGCTCCAACTTCGGCCCGTATGCAGCAAAAGATGCCGAGAATCCGGAAGCGATCACCGGCCGTGCGTTCATGAAAGTCAGCCTGGCGCGCCACGGTTCGACGCTGCTGTTTTCCCTCGACGACAAACTGGTCGACAAGGCCCTCGGCACCCTCGACAAACGCTTCCCGCCGATGGCCGACGTACTGCCGAAAGACGTGCTGATGCCGATCTACTTCGGCCCGGATTCGATGGCGCAACTGATCCAGCAGGAAACCCTCGACAGCCTGCCGCAGGACATGGAGCCGGTGTTCTATAACGCCGCGCAAACCTACCTGATCCCGAAACTGCGCACCCTCGGCGGCATGGGCAAATACGCCCTGACTTTGCCGGAAGGCAGCGAGCCTGACGGGCACTGGCAATGGCTGCCGCTGGAGTGGAAAGCGCTGTGACCGGACTGATTCGCAGCCTCGGCTTGCTGGCGCTTTTGCTCAGCGCCGGTGCCCGAGCCGTTGAGACTCCGGCCCTCGATCCGCAGCAGTCCCAGGTCTTTCGCGCCTGGTTCGTGCGCATCGCCCAGGAACAATTGAGCAAAGGTCCGAGCCCGCGCTGGTATCAGCAGGACTGCGCGGGACTGGTGCGTTTCGCCGCCAACGAAGCGCTGAAAGTCCATGACGACAAATGGCTGCGCAGCAATGGCGTGTCCAACCGCTACCTGCCGCCGGAGCTGGACCTGAGCGCCGATCAGCGCAAGCTCGCCCAGCAATGGCAGCAGGGCGGCGGCAAGGTCGGGCCCTACGTCAACGCGATCAAACTGATTCAGTTCAACAGCCATCTGATCGGCCGCGACGTGTCCCAGGCACGGCCCGGCGATCTGATGTTTTTCGATCAGGGCGACGACCAGCACCTGATGATCTGGATGGGCCGCTACATCGCCTATCACACCGGCACGACCACCCCAACCGACAACGGCATGCGTTCGGCAAGCCTGCAGCAACTCATGACATGGAAGGACACCCGATGGATACCCGACGCAGCCAACCCCAACTTCATCGGCGTCTATCGACTGAATTTTCTCTCCCAATGACCGGTGCCCGCATGCTGCGTTTACTGCCTTTTCTGTTGCTGTTGACCCTGCCGTTTTCGGCCGTGAATGCCGAAGACACCGTGGAGCCAAGCGGCTACACGCCGGTGTCCGGTGAAAGCTTTTTCCTGCTGGCCGACAGCAGTTTCGCCGCCGACGAACAGGCGGTGGTACGCCTCGAAGCGCCGGGCCGTGACTATCGTCGCTTCCGTATGGAGCCGTACGGCGGCGCCGATATCCGCGTGTACAAGATCGACAAGCCGCTGGACTTCCTCAAGCGCCAGAAGAACCTGCACCGCGTGGTCAGCGACGGCCAGTTCAAGGGTGAAGGCCTGTCGAACACCCTGGCGTACCTGTGGGACAACTGGTACCGCAAATCCCGTCGGGTGATGCAGCGTGCGTTCTCTTACGAGTCGCGCCAGCAAGTCACCGAGGAAGTGCCGGAGCTGAAGATGGGCAATGCCATCGCCGCGCCGACGCCGTACGACGCGCAACCGCAGTTCGCCCTGATTCCGGGTCTGCCGGTGGTCAGCCAGTTCCGTTATCCGCTGTGGCAAGCGAAGCCGATCCAGCCGCCGACCGGCGTCAATCTGGCCGGGTCTTCCAGCGAGTTTGTCAGCGTTGCGCCGGGTAACGTCTACATCCCGCTGGGCAATCTGAAACCGGGCCTGTATCTGGTCGAAGCGCTGATTGGCAAGTACCGCGCAACCACCATGGTTTTCGTTTCCAACACCGTTGCGGTGAGCAAGATTGCCGGTGATGAATTGCTGGTGTGGGCCGCGCGCAAACACGAAGGCAGCTCGGTGCCGAAGGTCAACGTGCTGTGGACCGACGGCCTCGGCGTGATGAGCAGCGGCGCCACCGATACCGATGGTCTGCTGCGCCTGAAACACGTCAGCCCGGAGCGTTCGTTCGTGATTGGCGAGGACGAAGAGGGCGGTGTATTCGTCTCGGAAAACTTCTATTACGACAGCGAAATCTACGACACCAAACTCTACGCCTTCACCGATCGGCCGCTGTATCGTCCGGGTGATTGGGTGTCGCTGAAAATCGTCGGCCGTGAATTCAAGAACGCGCGGGATTCGGTATTGCCGGGCGCGGCGGACGTCAATGTCAGCGTGCTCGATGCCACCGGCACCGAGTTGCAGCGCCTCGATCTGAAACTTGATTCCAAGGCCGGCACCCAGGGCCGTTTCCAGTTGCCGGACAACGCCGTGGCCGGTGGTTACGAGCTGCGTTTCAACTACAAGGATCAGGCCTACAGCAGCGCGTTCCGTGTGGCCGAGTACATCAAGCCGCACTTTGAAATCTCGCTGAATCTGGCCAAGCAGGATTACCGCACGGGCGAGCCGGTGAAGGGCAGCCTGGTGCTGCTGTATCCGGACGGCAAACCGGTGGCTAACGCCAAGCTGACCCTGAGCCTGCGTGCCCAGCAACTGTCGATGGTCGACAATGAGCTGCAATACCTCGGGCAATTCCCGGTGGAGCTGACCAGCACCGAACTGACCACCGACAGCAAGGGTAACGCGACCCTCGACCTGCCGGCCGCCGACAAACCGAGCCGCTACATGCTCACCGTGTTTGCCAGCGACGGCGCGGCGTATCGGGTCAAGACCACCAAGGAAATCCTCATCGACCGCGGCGCCGCCAGCTTCCGCCTGAGCGCGCCGCAGCGTTTCAGCGCGGTCGGTGACAAAGTTGCGTTCAGCTACGCCAACGAGGGTGGCAGCGAACAGGCGCAGGCCGTGGTGCCGAGCAGCTACAGCTGGGTGCGTCTGGAAGACCAGACCACCGGGGAAGGCAAACTGGCGGCGAAAGACAAAGGCTTCAGCGTCGCTTTCGATCGCCCGGGCACCTACAACCTGTCGCTGAAAGATCAGCACGGCCGGGTGCTGGGTGCGACCGGTCATTCGGTCACCGGCGACGGCGTCAAGGCTGTGCCGGGCACCGTGGAAATCGTCCTCGACAAACCCGAGTACAAGGCCGGCGACGAAGCGCTTGCGCTGATCACATTCCCGGAGCCGGTCAGCGATGCACTGTTGTCGCTGGAGCGTGACAAGGTCGAAGCCACCGCGCTGCTGGCCAAGGGCGGCGACTGGCTGAAACTGGAAAAACTCAGCGACACCCAATACCGCGCACGCATTCCGGTGAAGGACAATTTCGCGCCGAACCTGACGTTCTCCGTGCTGTACACCAAGGGCGGTCAGTACAGCTTCCAGAACGCCGGGATCAAGGTTGTTGCGCCGCAGATCGACGTGGCGATCAAGACTGACAAAGAGACCTATCAGCCGGGCGATACCGTGACCGTCGACCTGACCACGCAGTTCGCCGGCAAGGCTGTGCCGGCGCACCTGACGGTCAGCGTGGTCGACGAAATGGTCTATGCGCTGCAACCGGAAGTCGCGCCGACCATCGACCAGTTCTTCTATCACCCGCGCCGCAACAACGTGCGCACCAGCGCCAGCCTGTCGTTCATCAGCTACGACGTGGCGTTGCCGGGCAGCCCCGGCGCACCGGGCAAAGCCAACCGCAGCGAGCGTGGGGTGAAAGTGCTGGAGCGGCCGCGTCGCGAAGACGTCGATACCGCTGCGTGGCAGCCGGAATTGCTGACCGACGCTGACGGCAAAACCCGTTTCACCTTCAAGATGCCGGACTCGCTGACCCGCTGGCGCATCACCGCGCGAGCGATTGCCGATGACGGTCAGGTCGGGCAGAGGAAGCAGTTCGTGCGCTCGGAAAAACCGCTGTATCTGAAGTGGAGCGGGCCGAGCAAATTCCGCAAGGGCGATCAGCCGCAACTCGGCGTGTTCGCCTTCAGCCAGGCCGAAAAACCGGTCAAGGCTGAACTGGTCACTCACTACGCCGGCGCCGAACAGCGCCTGCCGGTGACCCTCAACAACGGCATCAACTACCTGCCGCTGCCGGCCTTCGCATTGGCCACCGGCGAATGGACCGCCGAACTGGTGCAGGACGGCAAGACCGCCGACGCCCTCGCGGTGCGCCTGACCGCCACCGGCGAAGGCTGGCAAGTAACGCAGACCCAGAGCCTCGACGTGGCCAGCGGTGACACACCGTTGAGCCTGCCGGCAGACGCCACCGATATTCGCCTGCGTCTGGATGACAGTCCGCAAGCGCTGTTCCGTTCGGCCCTCGACGATCTGCTCAGCTATCCGTACGGCGGCGTCGAACAGACCGCCAGCCGCTTGCTGCCGCTGAGCATCGCTTATCCGTCGCTGGCGTCGAGCCCGCAGATCCGCGACCGCTTGCGCCTGATCATGCAGAACAGCCGTCTGCGCCTGGTGCAAATGGCCGGGCCGTCGGCGAGCTTCACCTGGTGGGGTTTCGATGGCGAGCCGGATGCGTTCCTCACCGCTTACGCCTATTACGCCGACTGGAACGCCAGCCAGGTGCTGGATCTCACCTTGCCACCGGAGCACTGGCAGCGGGTGCTGGAGGTCTACGCCAAGCAGGCGCCGAACACACCGTTGCTGCAACGGGCGCTGATCCTGTCGTTCGCCAAGCAGATGCATTTGCCGGTCAACACACTGCTCAGCGGTTTGCTGGACGATCTGGCCAAGGCCGGGGAAGGCAATGCCGAAACCCTGATGGACGACGGCGAAGACAGTCTGGTGATGGGCGATCCGGATTCGGCGCTGGGTCTGGCGGCGGCGCGGGTCTTGGCCGCATCGTTGGCCACCCAGTCGAAAGTCGCTTTGCCGGACGCGTTCAATCGTCAGCTGGGCGCTGCGCAACAGCGCTTGTCCGTCAGTTCGCAGCCGTTTGCCGAAGCGCTGAACCTGTCGCTGCAACCGTTCGATCAGGCTCGTGCGACAGCGTTGTTGCAACGCCTGTTGCCACAGCAATCGACCCTTGAACGTGCGCTGGCGCTGACCTGGCTGCAACGCAGCATCGCCCAGGCCTCGCCGACCATCGCGCTGGCTCCGGGCGAAGGCTGGAAGAAAAACTACGGCGCGACCGGCGAGATGTACTGGACGTGGCAAGGGACTGCGCCGGTGCCGAGCGTGTTGTCGGTGTCGGGCACTCAGGAGCGTCCGTTGCGTGCCGCGCTGAGCTTCCAGACCCAGCAACCGGCGGTCGATCCGATGGCCGTCACTATCACTCGTCGCCTGTCACGTCTGGTGCCGGGTGATGAAGCGTTCACCTTCAAACTGGAGCCGGTCGGCACTAAACCGCTGTCCAGCGACAGCCTGTATCTGGACGAGGTGATCCTCACCAGCAAGGCACCGAAACCGCTGCGCTACGGCATGCTCGAAGTGCCGCTGCCGCCGGGCGCCGATGTTGAGCGCACCACGTGGGGTATCAAGTTGCAGGGCAAGGACGGCACCGAACCGACCGCGCTGGAAAAAGCACGGTTCGAACCGGGTCAACTGGCTTACGCGGTGCCGGTGGATGCGCTGAGCGGCGAATTGCGTCTGCGCCATTTGGTGCGGTTCTCGCAGAAGGGCCAGTTCAACCTGCCGCCGGTGCGCTTCACTCAGGTCTACGCACCGCAGCATCAGGCCCGGGAAGCGAAAGCCGCCCTCGGTCAGGTTACGGTCAACTGACATGACCCGGCCGCTGGTGTGGCTGCTGATGTGTGTGATTCCTGCGCTGGCGACGGCGCAGGATGAACCGTTGCGCGTGGCCTACAAGGGCGAACTGCTGTCGCTGAACACTACGCAACTGACTGCTCGCGAGCCGTTGCCTTCGTCGCTGGATACGCCGCTGGGTAGTTTGTGGAAGGTGTTTGTCTACGCGTGGCTGGTGGATACCGGTGCGCGGGAACCGGCGTATGCATGTCGCGGGCAGTCGAAGGAAGAAGTTTATTGCTGCACGGCGGGCGGGAAGATCGAGCGTGATCAGGCGCTGGTGAAATCCTGCGGGCTGTATTTCGAGCCGGCGCGGTTGGGGATTTCCTCTGCTGATTGGCGGACTTATTGGCAGGCGCGCGGTGGGCCTTCGTGGTTGCTGGAGTTGCCTTCGCTAAAGCCTGAGACGCGCGTTTCGGTGGCTGAATTGCTGGGCTTTCTGGCTCGGCTGCCGGCTCAGGAGCAGATGCGTCGGGTGCTGCTCGACGTGGTGCTGAATGCGGCGGACGGCAATGTCGCCGGTGAACTCGGCGGGCGCTTGCGGGTGAAAACCTGGAGCTGGCTCGGCGATCAGGACCCGCAATCACGTCAGGGTGGATTCGCCGGCTGGACGGCGGATGGCTCGCCGATCTGGGCCGGTGGCCGGGGCACCAGTCAGATGGTTTTGCGGCATTACGGTGCTGCGTTGGCGACAGTGTTGCCTGCTTCCTGGCCGGCGGAAGCGGGGCGTTGTGTCGAGGTGGGATTGTTCTCGCGATATCCGGTTTCGCGGGTTCTGTCCGGTGATCGGGGGATGAGTTCCGGCCCGTTGCAGGGCGATTACCGCGTGGAGTTCGCCAATGGCAATGCGCTGGATATCCACAGCGACGGCGAACTGTTTCTGCTCAACGACAAACTGGTCGCCCGGCTGGATCGCGAGGAGTACGTCGCCCGTGTGCTGGAGCGTGAAGCCAAACCTGAGCCGGCCGAAGCCGCGAAAGCGTTAGCCGTGGCGATCCGCACGTATCTGCTGCAAAACGCCACGCGCAATGGCGAATGTTTGAGCATCGACGACAGCAGCACTCGCCAGCGTGTTGCACCGCGTCCTGCTTCCGCCGAATCCCGCAACATCGCCGCATGGACGGCGGATCTGGTGTTGGCCGGCAGCACCGTCACCTATCACTCCGATCAGCCCGGCCCCGACAAACTGGCCTGGCAACAAGCGGTCGAACAAGCCAAGGCCGGCCAGCGTTACGACGCGATTCTGCTGCACGCCTACCCGCGCGCCAGCCTGAGCCGTTGGGACAACCCGGTGGCGTCCTGCGAAGCGCTACCTGCTGCCCAAGACTGGCTGCAAAAACAGCGGCGCGGCTGGCGTCCCAGGCTGGAAAGCGAAACCGGCTACAACGAAGTCAGCACCTTCGCCGTCTGCAAACTCGCCTTCGGCCGCCCCTTCGTCGACCGCGAACGCCAGCGCATCTACGTGCGCGGCGTGCTGTCCTTGCAGGATCGCCTGGACCTGACTCACGAATACCTGCACCTGGCCTTTGAAGCTCACCCCAATGGCCAGGATGAAACCTATATCGAAGGGCTCGCCCGTCACCTTTTGCTGGAATAGACCATGACACTCCGTTATCCACAGGTCTTGCTGTTGCTCTGCGTCTTTGCCGGTGTTTCACCGGTGATCGCCGCTGACGGCGTCAAACTCGACACCCCGGTCGGCGGCTGGCGCAGCGGCGCGCCCGAAGGCGAGGGCGAGAGCTTCCGCCAGACCGTCAACTACCCGGCCTCCTCGGTGAACACCCCGCTCGGCCAGGCCAACACCGCCCGTATCAGCGGTGAAATCAAAGCCACACCAAAAAACAAAGAGCCCGGCCGCCTGATCGTCAACGGCGTCAGCATGCCGCTGAAAATCGACGAAAGCGGCCGCTTCGATCGCCCGTTCTCCTTTCCCAACGGCAGCAACAGCGTCGAAGTCCGCAGCCCGGACGGCCAGCAACGGCACCGCACGCAATTTCTCAACACCAGCGGCGGCGCTACTCCGGCGAAACTGCGGGTGTTGTTGGCGTGGGACAGTGACGGCACCGACCTCGATTTGCACCTGATCACACCCGACGGCGCGCACATCTGGTACGGCGACCGCGTCGCCCCCAATGGCGCTGCTTTGGACGTCGACGTGACCACCGGCTACGGCCCTGAAATCTTCGCCATGCCGGCGCCGATCAAGGGGCAGTATCTGGTGTATGTGAATTATTTTGGCGGTGGGTATCGTGGGGATGACGAAGGTGGGGAAGAGGCGGTGCAGCCGCTGACGACCGCGCAGGTGACGGTGATTACCGAGGAAGGAACGCCTAGCGAGAAGATGGAGACGTTCCTGGTGCCGATGCGGGCGGTGGGGGAATTGACGTTGGTGAAGTCGTTTAGTTATCCCTGAGCAGAAGCCTGCTCAGGGATGCATTAGAAGCCGGGCGGAATATAGCCGGGCACGAACGGGACGTTGATGCACTTCCCGTGAATGATCTTCCCGTCTTCAATCCTGAACAGCACGATCTTCTTGGCTTTGTTGACGGTGGCCTCCAGTTTGCAATCCGAACTGTGACCGACTGTCTCGTAGTACTCGGTGTAAACCATGCCGTTGCCGGTATGGTTCATTGAAGTCCCGGCCGCTTCTGTAGTGGTCCAGCTGGAGGATTTGAACCAGGTGAGAACCGCCAGATTCTCACCGTTGGCACCGGTCTGTTTTTTCATCGAGTCGGGTTTGCCGAACAGGTCGAGTGCTTCCTGGACATCGCGCCCTTCCCATCGAGACTGAGCAATCAGGTGGCAGCCATGCAGCAGCAATAGTGTGGGTGTCAGCAGGACCGCCAGTAACGTTTTAGTCCATTGATTCATCATGCGTTCCGCCGCTTACTTGTTACCGAGGATCGAATCCAGGTTGTCCATCATCTGCCCCTTCTCCTGAATCGGTGCCAGCTTGAAGAACATCTGTTGCATGCCCTGAATCATCTGCAAGGGCTCCATCTTGCCCAGCGCGATCATGTCCTTTTTAGCGGGGGAGCAAACAAACTCGGCGGCGCGCTGTACCCAGAACTCCTTCGGCTGCTGCCATTGGTCGTTAACTTTCAGGTGCCGCATCATGTAGGCAATGCGATCTATGGATTGCCCATTAAGAAAGCGGACCTTGTTCGTGGAGCACTGCACTTCGAGGTTGTAGGCATCGATCATCGGTTTGCCGGGTTCTTCATACACCAGCGTCACGGCCACCAATTTCGCACCCTTGGTATGGTTCGACGGCACGACTGAAGTGCTGTCGGCTACATACATGATGTTCTTGTTGGGAATGCCGTTGCCGTAAATGATCCACCAGTCACCGACGGGGTTCGGTTCTTCTGCCTGCGCGCAAGTAGTGGCGGTCAGAAGTGCGGTTACTAGAACAAGGGATTGATTGAGTTTGAAAAACGACATGGTGTTGCTCCATTCCTTGGTGCTTTTGCAATGCACAAAAACAGAATGGAAATTTAGTGGCGAGGTTGGGTGAGCGGCAATTAGGGCGGATGTGCTAATGGCTTATTGCGATGGTTCAATAATCGCCTGAGCCGTCTACTCATTGCACGTGCCAAGCGGACAGGCAAACTCGCATTTATTGTCTGCGTCAGGCCGCTATTTTCGGGCTGAAACTGCTGGAGATCAGGCGATTAATCGCAATTTCAAGAGCTTGATCATCGAATAGTTTATTTTTGCGCACCGCAGCTCCACCCCCGCCGTCCCAGTTTCTCAGTGCTTCACGTACCGCAGAAACGGTCGGAACAACCCCTTCCTTAATCAGCAACCAATCGACGGTCGCGAGTAATTCCATTCCGAAGGGGGATTCAAAGCCATCGATTAATTCAGCTGTGCGCTCTAAAGCTTGGGAATATTCCCTGGCTTCAGTCTTTAGGTAGGTCTGCAAAAAAGCCTTGCGATCTTGATCAAACCAAATCACATCGGTGATTTCCGCATCACTGATACGCTTGTCGCAATGTAGATAGCTACCATCCAGATTGTTGAGCAGATGCTCCAGTCGATTGGCGTATGGCCCGAATTTATGAGCGATAAATTTCAGGTTTAGCGGGTTCTCTGTACTTGGAAGTTTTTCAATTGCCCGCTCAAGAAACCAAGCCAGTTTTTGAATCTCGAGCAGACTGCATTCCATGCCCAACACCCAATAGCGTCGAACCAGTTCAGCGATAAGGGCACGGGCCGGCGTGAGCGTCTCTACACCGTTGCGCTTGGCGACATTCAGATATTGATTGGTCGGCTCGAACACCAGCACGTCGACATCCAGATCCCCCAAAACCTCAACGATCTGTTCGCGGACTTCAGGCCAACTCAATCCACCGTTACCAGCACCCAGTGGCGGGATAGCGACGGATTTCACGTCATTCTCAATTAGAAAACGACGCAGGTCGTGCAGACCTTCTGTTATCCAGGCCATTTGCGAAGGTGAACGCCAGTGACGTTTGGTCGGGAAATTGACGATCCAGCGAGGTCCTTCAAGTTCGTTGGTGGCGGTCACGTGCATCTTGCCGGTTTCAACTTCCTTGGCCTTGCACGCCGCTGCGTACAGGCGATAGTTCTGTGCAAAGCGTTCTTTGAACATCAGCGCGATGCCTTTTCCCATCACGCCCACGGTGTTCACCGTGTTGACGAGGGCTTCGGTCTTGGCTTCCAGCAGGTTGCCTTGGGTAAATCTGATCATTGGAAATACCATTTGGGACGCGCATGGACAGACAACGTCAGGCCTCGAGCGGCGACGTCTTGTTCTATGCGTTCTTTCATTGCATCGGTGTGGCACATGATGCCCAGTAGTCCCGTAATCGGTAAGTGATGGTGGATCAGCGCTTCCGCTTGATAACGCTCTATTTTACGAGGGTCATCAGGATCGCGCTTGAAGTCGCGCCGTTGAAGGATAGTCCAATCGATCTGGTCGAGATTCGCCAGATCGCTGTAATAGTCTGTCCAACTCGGATAGGCATGTGCGTTTGTAAAGACAAACGGTAGGCCGAGCTCTTCAACGCGATGGAGGCTTGAGACCAGAATGACGATCTCGTCATTGCTGCGTTGCTGCACGCTCCACCCGGAGTGGATGTTCTGCATCATCACCGAGAAGGGCGTGAAATAGAAGGGCACGTAGTCGGCCAGGACGCCTTCGGGTGCGATAGGCACCTGACGGGAACGGCGCTTGTCGATCAAGTCGACGTTGCCGATGTTCACGTAATGAGGTGCCTGTACTTCCGAGTTTGCGCAATGCAGGCCGTTGTCCAGAATCCAGGGCAGGTTATCGCGATGGACGATACGCCAAATCAGAGCTTTCTCTGGATTCAGGCTGGTGTAGTTCATTGATAAAACATTCTCTGATTCACGCTGGTCTGCACATTAACATCCGCTGCCTGCAATTTAGCTACGCAAAGTGCATCGACTTCTTCGCTGGGGGTAAAGATTTTGAAGAAGGCCTCAGGTTTAACAACCCCCGGTGCGAGACACTCGGCCATGCAGATGCTTTTGCAATGAGGGTCCAGGTAATCGCGACTGCTCATGACATCCCACTCGATGGCTTCGAAACCCTGTTCGTAATCAAGTAGCTGTATTGAGTCGCCTGCTAACGGGTGGCGTGGAATGATTTTCCAGCCGTATTGCCTGGCCGTTGATCTGTAGACCGAGATCAGTACAAATTGGGCCTCTGGCCTGTTGCGCTGGACGCTTCCGTCAAATGGATTCTTCGCAAACCAGTGGAAGGGCACGTAATTGTCGAGCTGCAGAGCCTGCCGCTTTTTCAGGATTTCAGCATCTGCGACGTCTTTGAAACCCGAGAGGCCAGCGCGAGGTTTCAAACCATCCTTGAAAATTCCATCCAGGTTTTCAACTGAAGTGAGATGGTAGAGAAGCTTCTGATCCTTGATGCTTTTAACGTCCGCCATAGTGGTCTCCTTGACCTGCACATCAACCTAAACTGGATTCAGTTCCGGCCTCGCCCCGTGCTGATGTAACCCTCGATCCGTAGGGGTTGGTAGAACAATCGCTGTGATTCTAGTGTGCCATCACTTTTGGCCACAAGCCCACTAAGGAAATTGGTTAGCAGGGTCAAGCAGCAACACGCCCGAACTCACTCTTCATCAAAATAATCGCGATCCAGCGTCGGCAACCGCAACAAACGCGATGTCACGCCCACCTCATGATCCATCATCAGATGCACCAGTCGCGTCCCGTCTACCAGCACAATACCGTCCACCGATTTGGCGAAGTCGACGGCGTGCGCCGTAAAACCAGAGGTGGTAATGAACACACCGCGCTTGGCCTTTTGTCCTGCGAGCGCGCCATAGAACGCCTGTAACTCAGGTCGGCCAACCGTGTTCTGCCAACGCTTGGCCTGTACGTAAACCTTCTCCAACCCCAATTTATCGAGCGAGATAATGCCGTCGATGCCGGCATCTCCGGACCCTCCGACACGTTGCAAGTCGTTGCGACTGGCGCCGTAACCCAAGCGATGAAGAACATCCAGCACGATTACTTCAAAACGGTTAGGGCTTACTTGCAGCAAGTTGTCCAAAAGGTCGGCCGCCGTGGCATCGCGTAATTCCTTAAGCGCTCGCTCCAGTCGGTCGTCGGGGCTCTCGGTGGCGGAGGCTAGATCGGGCTCCACATTTGGTTGGTCATCCAGTGGCTCGGCGTCAGGCGCGACTTTCAGCTTCACATTCATGTAGCCGATTGCTATGTGCTCCACATCCGTGGTCGACAGTGGAAATGCATGCTCCTTGGCGTACTGCACGCCTGCGTCGGTCAACTTCCAATAACCGCGTTTGGCACTGCTGGAAAGACCAGCGCGCTTGAGTCGATCGTGTGCCCAGCCTGATCGGTTCTTGTAGGTAGCCTGACCACTGGCGATCAGTTCTTCGCGCTGAGCTTCACTCAGTTGCAGCATTTTTGCTGCTGATTCATGAGCGTCCCGAGCGATTGCACCCTCGGGTTTTGTGGCGAGAAAGCGAAGGATCGGCTCAATGAACTGATCGTAGGTTGGAACGGACATGGGCGCATCCCTGTGCTGAAAGTGTTTTCGTGCCGATCGGATGGCGATTGTAAATCAACGGTGGATATGGAGGGCTTCGCGACTAAAGCGTCTGCAGGTGAAAGCGTAAGTCGCTATGTCAGTTTCACCATCAATCCGCAAAAACACCGCAAAGCGCATTGCCTTGGTAACCATGAACGATCGGTCCCAACATCATGAATGGGCCGCAAGCGTAGAAAGGGGATGGGACTTTTTGCTGCGAGTCGAGCAGAACGGCTTCGTTTCCGAACTCGTCGTTGCCGAAGGACTGCTCGAAATACGATGTGCACACCGGTAGTTTCAATGGCACCGGAATGATCAGTGCCCAAACGGTGATCCCGCACCATTCCCGTGTAGGCGTCGACGTGACCGTTCTGCTGATTTGCGGTGTGATTGATCGATAGCTTTGCGCTTTGTAAGCGTCTGTCTTGACGGTTGTTTTTTCCGGGAGCGATACGATTGCTCCAACACATCCTGAAAGACAAAGGCACGAGGCAGCTGTCAGGCCAACTGATTTCATGTTTGAAGTGATGGTTTTGGGCATCAATGTTGAACGTCCTTGTGGGGTGACTTGAGCAATCTAAGTTGCCGTCGCTTCCAGCAGGCGGGGCTCTGTTATGCGATGAGTTGTGCAAGCACCATTACACAGCGCTCTGCCCGTAAACCGACCCCCGGCCGGTTTTTCAGCAGGCATTAAAAAGCCGGCTTGTGGCCGGCTTCTCGGGGACTGGCTTGGTTTATTTTTGGTAAACCGCGCCAGCCTTCAAAACGTACATCCGGATCTTGCGTCCGGCTGCGGGACTTGGTCAGACAGTGGTCTGCCGCGTCAGGCGTCATCTGGGCCGCTTGGCGGGTCGATGCGCGAATGTGGGGCGCAGGATACTGAGTTTTGTTGGGGATTCCCAGTGCGAAGTGCGGGATAGAGCGTTCTATCCAGGAAAAATCCCGTATTTGTACCGACTATCCGGGCCGGTTGCCCCTCACGACAGAAGCTGGCTCAGAGAAACGGCACCACCGGCCGCCGCTTGCCCAGCGTCGACCACCAGAACACCCACCCCAATACATGAATCCGCTGTTCCTCAATTTGCGCCGCGCGGAAGATCTCGTCCGGGTATTCGGCGCTGTTGTGGCTGCGCAGGCGCAGGGCGTTGCCGGGCATGCGGTGCAGGTATTTGATGCGCAGCATGCCGTCATGTTCGATGGCGTAGATTTCGCCGTCCACCACCTGGGTGAGGCCGCGGTCGATGGCGAGGGTTGAGCCGTCTTCGATTTTCTCGGCCATGCTGTTGCCGATCATTTGGGTACAGATGGCATCGGTGGGGCGGATTTCCAGGGCTTCGAGGTGGCTGCGGGGCAGGCGAATGGTTTGGTCCGGGTCCTTGATGACGTGGGTCTTGTCGGAGCCAGGAGCAGTCGGGGCTTCCTTGTAGAGAGGCAGTTCGATGTCGTTGGTTTCGAGCACCGTGTAGACGCCGCGAATGGCATGGGCATCGAGGATGTCGCCTGAGTCCGTATGCAGGTGCGGGGCCTCTTTCGGGCCTTCGCCGGTCTTCAGCCATTGGCTGTTGACGGACAGCAGGCGTGCGACCTCTTCCAGGCGGTACGCGGGTACGCCCCGGGTGTACCAGTTATGAACGTTTTGGGCTTCCGTGCCCCAGAACTTTGCGAATCCCGTGGTGGTGATGTTCGCAGCTTCCAGGAGTGCCTTGAATCTTGGACCGCTAGTGTTCTTTCTCATAAACACGAGTCTACGGCCGGCCTAGAGCGGTTTGAATAAACCTTGCGTTCAAAATCAGGGCAAATTTTGCGACGGGATGTAAGACGTCCTTGTGGGAAATTACACACACTAAAACTTTTCTGTAGGCCGACATAAACAAGCTGTTTAAGCGCCTTTCGGGCAGGCACAAAAAACCCCGGATCAACCGGGGTCTTCTTCAAGCGTGTCGTAGGTCGTGAGGCTTAGCCTTTGTAGGCAGCAACCGACTTGGTGATCGCTTCGCGGGCGGCGTCTGCGCCCGCCCAGCCTTCGATTTTCACCCACTTGCCTTTTTCGAGATCCTTGTAGTTCGCGAAGAAGTGCTCGATCTGCTGGATCAGCAGGGCTGGCAGGTCGGTGTATTCCTTCACGTCCACGTACAGCTGGGACAGCTTGTCATGTGGAACGGCGATGACTTTGGCATCGCCGCCGCCGTCGTCGGTCATGTTCAGGATGCCGACCGGACGCGCGCGGATCACCGAACCTGGAGCAACCGGGTAAGGGGTCACGACCAGCACATCGAGGGGATCACCGTCGTCAGCCAGGGTGTTCGGGATGTAACCGTAGTTGGCCGGGTAGAACATCGGGGTGGCCATGAAACGGTCAACGAACAGGCAATCGCTGTCTTTGTCGATTTCGTATTTGATCGGCGCGTGGTTGGCCGGGATCTCGATCGCGACGTAGATGTCGTTCGGCAGGTCTTTGCCAGCCGGAATCTTGCTATAGCTCATTGGGCGTTGCCCCCGTTAGTTGGCCAAAAAACACTTGGCCGGATTGACCAAAAAGTGGCGGCGATTATAGGCATATTCTGCCGTGGACGCCATGTACCGGAAGTCGTGCAGACCTTTACTCGTGAGCCTGATAGACCGGGTCGCTGGCCTGAAGTTGCTTCAGGCGGGTCAACGGATCCTGGCGGTAGAAAAGCTGCAGCTGCGCATACACCTGTGGATAAGCGTCGTGCAGCAGATCCGGGGCGCTGAAGAAGTACTCGCTGGTGACGGCGAAGAACTCGGCCGGGTTCTCGGCGGCATACGGGTCGATGGCGGTTTCGGCGTCGGGATGGCGGTCGAGCTGGCGGTTGAGATCGTCGTACGCCGCCTGCATCACTTCGGCCCAGTCGCTGACCCGCATGTCGGCGTGCAGCGGCGGCAGGCCGTTGGCGTCACCGTTGAGCATGTCCAGCTTGTGCGCCAGTTCATGGATCACCAGGTTGTAGCCTTCCCAGCCACCACTGGCCATCACGCCGGGCCAGGCGAGGATGATCGGCCCTTGTTGCCACGCTTCGCCGCTGTGTTCGCCGTCCCACTCATGCTCGACGCCGCTGGCATCGCGATGGCGCTGGGGGCTGAGGAAATCGTCGGGGTAGAGGACGATTTCGTGGAAACCCTGATACCAGTTCAGATCGCCAAGATGCAAAAGCGGCAATTGCGCCTGGGCGGCGAGCAGCAGGCGTTGTTCCTGGTGCAGCTCGACGCCGGGCAGGGCGGTCAGGTGCTTGTCTTCGAGGAACAGCACGCTGGCTTCACGCAGCCACTGGTCTTCAGCGGGCGTGATGCCATCGAGAAAACTCAGGTGATGGCGCACCCGCTGCCACAGTTCGTCGGCAATCGGGCGCCTGGCCAGAATGCGCCGGCGGCGCCAGGCGCTCAGCGACCACATCGGCTTAGTGCGATTGGGCTTTGGTGCCGCCGAAACGGCTGCGAACCACGCCGATGATCATCGGAATCAGCGACAGCAGGATGATGCCGACCACCAGTAGCGACAGGTTCTTCTTGATGAACGGCACGTTGCCGAAGAAATAACCCAGCGTCACCAGACCGCCAACCCACAGGACCGTCCCAAACACGCTGAAACCGAAGAAGCGCGGGTAAGGCATCTTCGCAACACCGGCGACGAACGGTGCAAAGGTGCGAATGATTGGCAGGAAGCGCGCCAAGGTCACGGTTTTGCCGCCGTGCTTGTCGTAGAAATCGTGGGTCTGTTGCAGATAGTCGCGGCGGAAGATTTTCGAGTTCGGATTGCTGAACAGCTTTTCACCCGCCGTTCGCCCGATCACGTAGTTGGTACTGTCGCCGAGAATCGCCGCGAGCATCAGCAAGCCCGCCAGCAATACCGGGTCCATGCCGCCGCCCGCAGCGACCGCGCCGGCGATGAACAGCAGCGAATCACCCGGCAGGAATGGCATCACCACCAGGCCGGTCTCGCAGAAGATCACCAGAAACAGGATGGCGTAGATCCATGGCCCGTAATTATTCACCAGCAGGTCGAGGTAAACGTCGAGATGCAGGACAAGATCGAGCGGGTTGAAATCCATGGAGGCACCTGTGGTGACGGCCTGACTCGGCAGACCTGTGCGGATGACTTCGTGTAAGCCTACAAGCGGGTGTAGTTTTTCTTACAAGCCGGAAAGATCGGGATTATACGGGCAGAGGGGTGAAAAGCGCGTTGGTTTTGTAGCGGGGGATGTCGGTGTGAATAAATGTCGGGTTGGCATTCATTTTGAGGAGGGAGTCTGCTCCCTCCCCGCAGGGCACCCCGCGATCAGAGTTCTTCGCTGATCGGCAGCACGTAGTTCTTGAACTCGGTGTCTTCCTTGAACCCGATGGATTCGTAGGTTTTCTGCGCCACTTCGTTGTCGGCGCTGGTGGAGACGCGCATGCGCACGGCCTGGGTTTCCTTGGCCATTTTCTTCGCGGTGCGGATCAAGTTGTCGGCTACCAATTGGCGGCGGGCGTCCTCGGCGACATAGATGTCGTTGAGAATCCACACGCGCTTGAGCGACAGGGAGGAAAAGCTCGGGTAGAGCTGGCAGAAGCCCATGAGCTTCTTGTCGTCGTCATCGGCCAGGGCCAGATAGATCACCGATTCCTTGCGTCGCAGGCGCTTTTCGAGAAAGGCCCGGGACGAGTCCGGATAGGGCAGGGAGCCGTAAAACTCGCGGTACTTAACGAACAACGGGGTCAGCAAATCCAGGTGTTCGAGGGTCGCTTGGATAATCCGCATGGTAGGTCTCGTCCTTCAAGTGGCTGTCTTCACGTGCTCTGACGGCGATGGGAAACCCGGGCGGCCGTGCATCGATCCTGCCTGAAACCGGCGCAGAAAGGCAATGCGGAAACGGTTCAGGCTGGGGGCGGATCGAGTAGGAAATTACTCTTCATGTCTGCACCGGCTTCCGATTCCAGCGTCTGAACCTGCGCTTCGTCCTTCAGATTGACGCCCGACAGCTGGCGCCGACAGGCTTCGCGCATCAGATACAACAAGCGATGTGCCGCCATGCCGTAGCTGAGCCCTTCCAGCCGCACGTTGGAGATGCAATTGCGGTAAGCATCCGTGAGGCCGACCTTGGGATTGTAGGTGAAATATAAACCCAGGCTGTCCGGTGAACTGAGGCCCGGACGCTCTCCAATCAGCATCACGACCATTTTCGCGCCCAGCAACTGGCCGATTTCATCGCCAATCGCCACTCGGCCCTGTTCCACCAGCACTACTGGCGCTGTCGACCATTCGTCGGCGCTCATCTGCTCTTCCAGACGGGTGAGAAACGGCAGGGTATGCCGATGCACCGCCAGCGCCGATAGACCGTCCGCCACCACAATCACCAGATCCACACCGCCCGGATGCGCCTGGGCGTATTCGCGCAGGGTTTGCGCCGATTGATCGCTCAACTTGCGCCCCAGATCCGGGCGTTGCAGGTAGCTGTTGCGATCCACCGCCGCGCTGTGCAGCACAAGACTTTCACGTTGGCGTTCAGTCAGCTGGGCGCTGAGCCCGGCGTGATCGAACGGCAAATGCACCGCGTCCCGTGCCTGTGCGTGGGCGTACTGGAAATCCAGCTGTGCGCGGGTCGGCAGGCTGGTGCCGGTGCGGCCGAGGGCAATGCGCGCCGGGGTCAGACGACGCAGCTCCAGCCACGGGTTTTGCGGATCGACGGGCGGTTTTTCCATCTGACTCATCCCAGTTGCGCCAAGGCCTGACGAAAGGCCGGCGGCAGGTTGTTGCCGAAGCGGACCTTGCCGTCCGCCTGGGTGAAGATGCCCATGTTCGCCAGCCACTGCTCGAACTCCGGCGCCGGTTTCAGGCCCAGGGTCTGGCGCGCATAGAGCGCGTCGTGGAACGAGGTGGTCTGGTAGTTGAGCATGATGTCGTCGGAGCCGGGGATGCCCATGATGAAGTTGATCCCGGCCACGCCGAGCAGGGTCAGCAGGGTGTCCATGTCGTCCTGGTCGGCTTCGGCGTGGTTGGTGTAGCAGATATCGCAGCCCATCGGCACGCCGAGCAACTTGCCGCAGAAGTGGTCTTCGAGGCCGGCGCGGATAATCTGTTTGCCGTTGTAGAGGTACTCCGGGCCGATGAATCCCACGACGGTGTTCACCAGAAACGGCTTGAAATGGCGCGCCACGGCGTAGGCCCGGGTCTCGCAGGTCTGTTGATCGACGCCGTGGTGGGCGTTGGCTGACAGCGCGCTGCCCTGGCCGGTTTCGAAATACATCAGGTTCTGCCCGAGCGTGCCGCGATTGAGGCTCAGGCCCGCTTCATAACCTTCCTGCAAAATGTTCAGGTTGATGCCGAAACTGGCGTTGGCCGCTTCGGTGCCGGCAATCGACTGGAACACCAGATCCAGCGGCACGCCACGGTTGATCGCTTCTATAGAGGTGGTGACGTGGGTCAGCACGCAGGCCTGGGTCGGAATGTCGTAGCGCTGGATGATCGCGTCGAGCATTTCCAGCATCGCGCAGATCGAGGCGATGCTGTCGGTGGCCGGGTTGATGCCGATCATCGCGTCGCCGTTGCCGTACAGCAGACCGTCGAGAATGCTCGCGGCGATGCCGGACGGCTCGTCGGTCGGGTGATTGGGTTGCAGCCTTGTGGATAACCGTCCACGCAGGCCGAGGGTGCCGCGAAATTTTGTGACCACGCGGATCTTCTGCGCCACCAGCACCAGATCCTGCACGCGCATGATCTTCGACACGGCAGCGACCATTTCCGGTGTCAGTCCGGGGGCGAGGGCGCGCAGGCTGGTTTCATCGGCGGCGTCACTGAGCAGCCAGTCGCGAAAACCGCCAACCGTGAGATGGCTGACGACTGCGAAGGCCTGTTTGTCATGGCTGTCGATGATCAGTCGGGTGACTTCATCGGCTTCGTAGGGAATCAGTGCTTCCTGCAAAAAATGCGTGAGCGGGATGTCGGCCAGCGCCATTTGCGCGGCCACCCGCTCGCCATCGTTGAGCGCGGCGACGCCGGCCAGGAAATCCCCGGAACGCGCGGGGCTGGCCTTGGCCATCACGTCCTTGAGGCTGTCGAAGCGATAGGTCTGGGCGCCGACGGTATGGGCAAATGCGGCCATTGGGCGCGTTCCTCCTGAATGAATGCTTTTAGTGCAGGCACCGAGCCCAAAGCCCGGTGCCGGTGCAACTCAGATAGTTTTTTAGATACCTTCGAGCATAGCGTCTGCCGGTGCTTCGGAGCGTTGCTTGGCGGTCAGCTGGAAGTACAGGTAGCCAGCGGCCATGAAACCGAGGAACACACAACCGATCAGCGTGTTGAACCAGGCCATCGCCACCAGGCACACCAGCGCCAGAAACAGCGCGATGGCCGGCACCACCGGATAGCCCGGCGCGCGGAAGGTGCGCTCCAGGTTCGGCTCGGTTTTGCGCAGTTTGAACAGGCTGAGCATGCTGATGATGTACATCACGATGGCGCCGAACACCGACATGGTGATCATCGCCGCCGTCAGGGTCATGCCTTGCAGATTGACCAGACCGTCGCTGTAGATTGCCGCGATGCCGACCACGCCGCCCGCCAGGATCGCCCGGTGCGGGGTCTGGAAACGCGAGAGTTTGGCCAGGCCTTTCGGCAGATAACCGGCCCGGGCCAGGGCGAAGAACTGCCGCGAGTAGCCGAGGATGATCCCGTGGAAACTCGCCACCAGCCCGAACAGGCCGATCCACACCAGCATGTGCATCCAGGTCGAATTGTTGCCGACTACCGCTTTCATTGCCTGCGGCAGCGGATCGTTGATGTTCGACAGTTGACGCCAGTCGCCGACGCCGCCAGCCATCACCATCACGCCAATGGCCAGGAACACCAGGGTCAGGATGCCGCTGACGTAGGCCCGTGGAATCGTGCGTTTCGGGTCCTTGGCTTCCTCGGCCGCCATGGCGGCGCCTTCGATGGCGAGGAAGAACCAGATCGCGAAGGGAATCGCCGCGAAAATGCCCGGAATCGAGCCCATCGTGAACTCATTGGCGCCGGACCAGCCGTTCAGCACAAAGTTGCTGAAGCTGAAGCCCGGCGCGACCACGCCCATGAACACCAGCAGTTCGGCGACGGCGAGCACGGTGACCACCAACTCGAAGGTCGCGGCGATGCTGACGCCAAGGATGTTCAGGGTCATGAACACGAAATACGCGCCGACCGCCGCGAGTTTGGGATCGAGGCCCGGATATTGCACATTCAGATAGGCGCCGATGGCCATGGCGATGGCCGGCGGGGCGAACACGAATTCGATCAGAGTGGCGATGCCGGCGATCAATCCGCCTTTTTCGCCGAACGCCCGACGGCTGTAGGCAAACGGCCCGCCCGCGTGAGGAATCGCGGTGGTCAGTTCGGTGAAACTGAAGATGAAGCAGGTGTACATGGTCGCGACCATCAGGGCCGTGACCAGGAAACCCAGGGTTCCCGCCGTGCCCCAGCCGTAACTCCAGCCGAAGTATTCGCCGGAAATCACCAGGCCGACGGCAATGCCCCAGAGGTGCAGGGTGCCGAGTGTGGGTTTGAGCTGTGTGGTGGAAGTCATAAGTCCTCTCTGTCTTTTTTATTGTTCGATCTGTTGGACTTTCGGGTGCAGCGGTTGATTGGGTGGATGCTGTTCACGCAGCGGCAGTGTTCCTGCAAATCCTGAATGACGGGTACGCAAGGCCCGTGCCAGAGCGGCCAGGCTTTGTGTTGTGTCATTAAGGACGCTATCGCTGGCTTGCCAGCGATGGCTATTTGAGGGGCAACACAGGGCTACCTGTATTGCCCCGAGGTTTTAGAAGAAGCCCAGCGGATTGATGTCGTAGCTCACCAGCAGGTTTTTGGTCTGCTGGTAGTGGTCGAGCATCATCTTGTGGGTTTCACGGCCGACACCGGATTTCTTGTACCCGCCGAACGCGGCGTGCGCCGGGTACAGGTGGTAGCAGTTGGTCCACACGCGACCCGCCTTGATGGCGCGACCCATGCGATAGGCGCGGTTGATGTCGCGGGTCCAGAGGCCGGCGCCGAGGCCGAACTCGGTGTCGTTGGCAATCGCCAGGGCTTCGGCTTCGTCCTTGAAGGTGGTGATGCTCACCACCGGGCCGAAGATTTCTTCCTGGAACACACGCATCTTGTTGGTACCCTTGAGCAGGGTCGGCTGGATGTAATACCCGGTCGCCAGGCTGCCCTCGAGTTTTTCCACCTTGCCGCCGGTCAGCAGTTCGGCACCTTCGCCCTTGGCGATTTCCAGGTACGACAGGATCTTGTCGAATTGCTGCTCGGACGCCTGGGCGCCAACCATGGTGTCGGTGTCGAGCGGGTCGCCACGTTTGATCTGGCTGACTTTCTTCATCACCGCTTCCATGAACTGCGGATAGATCGACTCCTGAACCAGTGCGCGGGACGGGCAGGTGCAGACTTCGCCCTGGTTGAAGAACGCCAGCACGAGGCCTTCGGCGGCTTTTTCAATGAAGCTTGGCTCGGCCTGCATGATGTCTTCGAAGAAGATGTTCGGCGACTTGCCGCCCAGTTCCACGGTGGATGGAATGATGTTTTCGGCGGCGCACTTCATGATGTGCGAGCCGACCGGGGTCGAGCCGGTGAAGGCGATCTTGGCGATGCGCTTGCTGGTGGCCAGGGCTTCGCCGGCTTCTTTGCCGAACCCTTGCACCACGTTGAGCACGCCCGGCGGCAGCAGATCGCCGATCAGTTCCAGCAGCACGCTGATGCCCAGCGGGGTCTGCTCGGCAGGCTTGAGCACCACGCAGTTGCCGGCGGCCAGGGCCGGGGCGAGTTTCCACGCGGCCATCAGGATCGGGAAGTTCCACGGGATGATCTGGCCGACCACGCCCAGCGGTTCATGGATGTGATAGGCCACAGTGTTGCCATCGATCTCGGCGGCGCTGCCTTCCTGGGCGCGCAGGCACCCGGCGAAGTAGCGGAAATGGTCGGCAGCCAGCGGGATGTCGGCGTTGAGGGTTTCGCGGATGGCTTTGCCGTTGTCCCAGGTTTCGGTGATCGCCAGGGTTTCGAGGTTCTGTTCGATGCGGTCGGCGATTTTCAGCAGGATCAGCGAGCGGGCCTGGGCGGAAGTGGAACCCCAGGCATCGGCAGCGGCGTGGGCGGCGTCCAGGGCCTTGTCGATGTCTTCGGCGGTGGAACGCGGGAATTCGGCAATTGGCTGGCCATTCACTGGCGAGGTATTGGTGAAGTACTGACCTTTGACAGGCGCGACGAACTCGCCGCCGATGTAGTTACCGTACTTGCTCTTGAACGAGACTTTGGCGCCTTCAGTACCGGGGTGAGCGTAACGCATGATGATGTTCTCCTTGGCTTTGTACTTATTAGAGAAACGCGCATGAGCGCTTGCTATAAGCGTAGAGCAAAGGTCGGGCCACTGCCGTGCAGGTCAGGCAAATCAAGGCCTTGCGTAATTTGTGTCAGACAAGTGGCAAGCGCCTGTGACGGTATCGGTACAGCTCGGGTGACAGTTTGTACCGCTTGTGGCACAACCCGTGACCGGGCGGTCTTGCCAGCATTGCAAAGACCGGTTGGCTGGAGGATGCTGGGCACCACTTCACGCATGGGCCGATGAGCCTCGGGGAGAATAATAAGAAATGCACGACAACCATTTGAGTCGCCATGCCCGGCAGGTTCTCACCGTCACCCAGGGCAAGCCGCACCTGCACGGCCCCGGTGCCGACCCGTCGATTGCCCGTTCGTGGCTGCGTTGTCTTGAGGACTATCACCTCGACCCGGCCCTGACCATGGCGCCGACCGTGCTCGAACACGGTCGCGTTCTCGAAAGCCGCGAACGGCTGCAACAGGTGTTGCAGATTGCCGGCAATGAAATGAGCAGTCTGCATCAACAACTCTCCGGCGCCGGCCACGCGGTGCTGCTGACCGACGCGCGCGGGGTGATCCTCAACTGCGTCACCGCTCCCGCTGAACGCAAGATTTTCGAACGCGCCGGCCTGTGGCTGGGTTCCGACTGGAGCGAGGCCTGCGAGGGCACCAACGGCATCGGCACTTGCCTCGTTGAACGTCAGGCCCTGACGATTCATCAGGACGAACACTTTCGCGGCCGTCACACCGGCCTGACCTGCTCGGCGAGCCCGGTGTTTGACCCGCACGGCGAACTGCTGGCGGTGCTCGACGTTTCCTCGGCGCGGCATGACGTCTCGCGGCAGAGCCAGTTCCACACCATGGCGCTGGTCAATCTGTCGGCGAAGATGATCGAGAGCTGCTATTTCCTGCGCTGTTTCGATAACCAATGGCTGTTGCGATTCCATCTTCAGGCGGAGTCCGTCGGGCTGTTCAGCGAAGGGTTGCTGGCGTTTGACGGGGAAGGGCGAATCAGTGCGGCCAATCAGAGTGCCTTGAATCTGCTTGGGCACATTCGCGGTGGTTTGCTCGGCAAACCGGTGGAGGCGTTTTTCGATTGTTCCCTGGATGAGTTGCTCGGGCGTGCCAGTGCCAATGCCAGCGCGAGCTGGCCGCTGCGTACTCGCGACGGGCGGCATCTGTTTGCGGTGCTGCGTGGCGAAACTCGCCGGCCGCTGCCGGTAGCGCCGGTTCCCGCGCCGGTCGAAGCGCCGCGTCTTGCAGGCATTTGTCTCGGTGATGCGGCGTTGCAGGCGGATTTTCGCAAGTCGTTGCGGGTATTCGAGCGTGACGTGCCGCTGCTGATCAACGGTGAAACCGGCTCCGGCAAGGAAGCATTCGCCAAGGCTGTGCATAACGCCAGTCAACGCGCCGGCAAAGCCTTCGTCGCCCTCAACTGCGCGGCAATTCCCGAAAGCCTGATCGAGAGCGAGCTGTTCGGCTATCGCGGTGGCAGTTTCACCGGCGCGCGCAAGGACGGCATGCGCGGCAAGTTGCAGCAGGCCGATGGCGGCACGCTGTTCCTCGATGAAATCGGCGACATGCCGCTGGCCTTGCAGACCCGTCTGCTGCGGGTGCTGGAGGACCGGCAAGTGGTGCCCATTGGCGGCGAGCCGGAAGCGGTCAACGTGCGGATCATCAGCGCCACTCACCGCAATCTGCTGGAGCGGGTCGGCGATGGCAGTTTCCGTGAAGACCTGTATTACCGGCTCAACGGACTGGAAGTCGCGTTGCCGCCGTTGCGCGAGCGCAGTGACAAATCGCAGCTGCTGGATTTTCTGCTGGCTGAAGAGGCGGGCGGGGAAAAGATCCTGATCGAAGAACCGGCGCGCCAGGCGTTGCTGGGCTTCAACTGGCCGGGCAATGTGCGGCAGATGCGCAATGTGCTGCGCACGCTGGCGGCATTGTGCGATGAAGGGCGGATCGGGTTGGAGGATCTGCCGGCGATGTTTCGGCAGGTGCAGCCGCTGTTGGTCAAAGTCGATGAATCGTCGTCCGAACATCCATTGGAAGATGCCGAGCGGCTGGCGTTGCTCAATGCGCTGGAACACACGCGCTGGCATATGACCCACACGGCGCAGCAGCTCGGCGTGAGCCGCAATACGCTTTATAGAAAGCTGCGCAAGCACGGGATCGCCCGAACCGCCTGAATACTCCTGCCGATCGTTCCCACGCTCTGCGTGGGAACGCCTCCCCGGACGCTCCGCGTCCGCTTTTGGACGCAGAGCGTCCTGCGCTGCATTCCCACGTGGAGCGTGGGAACGATCAGGGTCGGGTGATCAGCTAAAGAGTGCGGTTTTCACCTCCCTGCGCTAACCTGCGGCCATGTTTTACGAGGTCGACTATGCACATTCATATTCTGGGTATCTGCGGGACTTTCATGGGCTCGATGGCGGTTCTGGCCAAAGAGCTGGGCCATCATGTGACCGGCTCCGATGCCAACGTCTATCCGCCGATGAGCACCCAGCTCGAAGCCCAGGGCATTCAGCTGACCCAGGGTTACGACCCGGCGCAGCTTGATCCGGCACCGGATCTGGTGGTGATCGGCAACGCCATGTCCCGCGGCAACCCGGCGGTGGAATATGTGCTGAACAAAGGTTTGCCTTACGTGTCCGGCCCGCAGTGGCTGGCCGACCATGTGCTGCAAGGTCGCTGGGTGCTGGCGGTTGCCGGTACGCACGGCAAGACCACCACCAGCAGCATGCTCGCCTGGGTGCTGGAACATGCCGGCATGAGCCCGGGTTTCCTGATCGGCGGCGTGCCGCAGAATTTCTCGGTGTCGGCACGTCTGGGCGGCACGCCGTTCTTCGTGATTGAGGCCGACGAATACGACAGTGCGTTCTTCGACAAGCGTTCGAAGTTCGTCCACTACCGTCCGCGTACCGCGATCCTCAACAACCTTGAGTTCGATCACGCCGACATCTTCCCTGATCTGCCGGCCATCGAACGTCAATTCCATCACTTGGTGCGGACCATCCCGAGTGAAGGCCTGGTGATTCACCCGATCACCGAACCGGCCTTGCAGCGTGTGATCGAGATGGGCTGCTGGACACCGGTGCAAACCACCGGTGCCGGCGGTCAATGGCAGGTCAAGTTGCTGAAAGACGACGGCTCGGCGTTCGAAGTGATGTTCGAAGGCGTATCCCAAGGCGTGGTCGAGTGGGAATTGACCGGTCAGCACAACGTTGCCAACGCCTTGGCGACGTTGGCAGCCGCGCGTCACGTCGGTGTTGTTCCGTCGATGGGCATTGCCGGGTTGAGCGCGTTCAAGAGCGTCAAGCGCCGTATGGAGAAAGTCGCGGAAGTGCGCGGCATCACTATCTACGATGACTTCGCCCACCACCCGACCGCGATTGCCACCACCCTTGATGGCCTGCGCAAACGCATCGGTGATGCGCCGTTGATCGCGATCATCGAGCCGCGCTCCAATTCGATGAAGCTTGGCGCGCACCGTGATGGTCTGCCGGACAGCGTGGTCGATGCCGATCAGGTGATCTGGTACGCCCCGGCCAACCTCGGCTGGGATCTGGCAGGCACCGCCGCGTTGTGCACCGTGCCGTCGATCGTCAGCGATTCGCTGGAAGGCATCATCGAACGCGTGAAGAGTCAGGCCCAGCCCGGCACCCACGTAGTGATCATGAGCAACGGCGGCTTCGGCGGCCTGCACGGCAAACTCGCCGAGGCGCTGAAATGAACACTCGTTTCGAGAGCAATGGCCCGGAACGCATCACGCTGGCGATGACCGGCGCGTCCGGCGCCCAGTACGGCTTGCGCCTGCTGGATTGCCTGGTGCGCGAGGATCGTGAGGTGCATTTCCTGATCTCCAAGGCCGCGCAACTGGTAATGGCCACCGAGACGGACGTGTCGCTGCCGGCCAAGCCGCAAATGATGCAGGCGTTCCTCACCGAATACACCGGCGCGGCCGCCGGGCAGATCCGTGTGTACGGCAAGGAAGACTGGATGTCGCCGGTGGCCTCGGGCTCCGGCGCCCCGGCCGCGATGGTGGTGGTGCCGTGTTCGACGGGGACTTTGTCGGCCATCGCCACCGGCGCCTGCAACAACCTGATCGAACGGGCGGCGGACGTGACGTTGAAGGAACGTCGCCAGTTGATTCTGGTACCGCGCGAAGCGCCGTATTCGAGCATTCACCTGGAACACATGCTCAAGCTGTCGAACATGGGCGTGACCATCCTGCCGGCCTCGCCGGGTTTCTATCACCAGCCGCAGACCATCGATGACCTGATCGATTTCGTGGTGGCGCGAATTCTCAATCTGCTGGGCATCCCCCAGGACATGCTGCCGCGTTGGGGCGAGCACCATCTGAGCAGCGATGAATAAGCTGCTGGCGATCCTGCTGGTGTTGCAACTTACTGGCTGCGCCACCGCGCGCACGCTGGATGCCGCCAAGCCCGGCGCGCCGGTGGTGTATTCCGGCACCCGGCTGGATCTGTATGCGATGAATGGCGGATGTTGCGCGATGGATCGATTCGGCGCCGAGGCGCCGAGTTACCCCGGTGTGGATCTGCCGGCCAGCGCACTGCTCGACACGCTGCTGTTGCCGTTGTCGTTGCTGACGGTGATCGGCGTGGGGTTCCAGGCGACTGGCGGACTCTAAAAAGATCGCAGCCAATGGCTGTGATCTTTTGTTTTTACTTGCCGAGTTTTCTCAACTCGTCCGATTCGACGATCCGCACACCATCCTGCTCCTCCAGCGCCAGCCGCCACATGGCCCGGGCCAGTTGGCAGGCTTCGATGCCGCGGTATTTGCCGGGAATCAGTTTCGAGAACGGTGCGGCAAGCTGCTCGCCCAGGCGCGGCTCGCTGCGTTCGCCGAGCAACAGCGATGGCCGGCAAATGGTCAGCTGCGGCCAGTCCTGCGCACGCAATGCGTACTCCATCTCGCCTTTGACACGGTTGTAGAACACCGAGGACCGGCGGTCGGCCCCCAGGGCACTGATCACGATCAGGTGCCGTGCGCCCATTTCCCGTGCGCGCTTGGCGAAAGCTACGACCATGTCCAGATCCACGGCGCGGAACGCTTCTTCGGAGCCGGCCTGCTTGATGGTGGTGCCGAGGCAGCAATAGGCGATGTCGACGCGACCCGCCAACTGCGGCAGGAAGGTCTGTGGGTCGCCGACCGGGTTTTCCAGATGCGGATGTTCGGCCAGCGGCCGGCGTGAGGGGGCAAGGACACGGCTGATCGTTGGCTCGTTGAGCAGGCGGTCGAGCAGATGTTCACCGGTCAGACCGGTGGCTCCGGCAAGCAAGACATGCTGAGGCGTCAAGTACATAGTGTCTCTCCCTTGATACTGTTCAGCTTAGTTGCTGTTTGTCGCTCCGTCGTTCAATGCAGCACTTTGCAATGCTTTTCTCGCTTGCTGTTTACGCAGCAGTTGCCAGTGCGCCAGTACGGTTTTCGGCGCCCAGATCTGCGGTTCAGAGGCTTCGAAGCTGTCCGCCAGTTCCCGTTCGGCGACGGTGGCCTTGGCCAGTTTGAAGGCTTGTTCCAGGTCGTCGGTCTGGTTCAGCGCCTGGGCAAACAGGGCGTCGCCGAAGTAGGTGAAGTTGGCCTCCTCGGAGCAACCGAACGAAACGCGATCGGCGCGCGAGGCGGTCATGATCAGCGTGCGCTCGTCCTTCAGCGCCGGAATGAAGCCGCCGGAATAGCACGAAGAGATGACAATGATCTTGTCGCGGTTCTTCAGCGGCGCCAGCACGGCGGCGAGTTCGTCGGCGGGCAGGTCGGCCAGTTCCATGCGCGGCTGGTCGAGTACCAGTTCGTGCTCGGCGGTGCCGTGGCTGGTCAGGTAGATGAAGACCAGATCTTCCGGACCGCTGCGTTCGGCCAGGGTCAGCGCTGCGCGGCGCAGGTTTTCGCGGGTGGCCATCGGTCGGTCGCCGAGGTGGTCGCGGTGGTTGACCAGGCGAATCTGGCCAAACGCGCCGAAACGGCTGGTGAGCATGTTGGCCACGTAATCGGATTCGCGCAGGAACACGCTCTGCTTGCCATCGCCGCCGAGGGTCAGGGTGTACAGCTCCACTGCCGGGGTCGAGGCCGGCACATTGGCCAGTGCTTCATCGAGCAGGCGACCCTGGGCCAGCAGGCCGAGTTCGAGGGTGTCCGGCAGCAATTTGCCGTCGGCATCGCGCACTCGCTGGCCGTTGATCCAGGTGCCGCTGAGCACGCTGCCATCGGTGAGCACCAGGGTGCCGCGCCCGGAATAGCTGTCGCTGTCGAACCCGCCGACGTAGAAACTGCCATCGGACAGGTTCAGGCGACCCTGACCGCTGAAGCGCCAATCATTGAAGTAACCGATGTAGTGGCTGCCGTCGGCGCCAATCAGTTCGCCCTTGCCGGTCAGCGCGCCTTCCTTGAACTGCCCGAGCCAGACATCGCCGTCGGCGTTTTCATAGCGGCCCTTGCCGTGCAGTTGATTGTTCTTGAAACCGCCGACGTAGATGTCGCCGTCGGCGCTGTTGAAGGTGCCGTTGCCTTCGAGCTGACCATTGACGAAGTGGCCGGTGAACTGATTGCCACTGGCATCGCCGCGCTGGCCTTCGCCGTTGGGTTTGCCGTGGGCGAACTGGCCCTGATAGGAACTCCCGTCATCCAGCTCGAGGCGGCCGAGCCCGGAATACTGGTCGGCCTTGAATTCGCCGCGATAGGTCATCGCGTTTTCTTTAAGGGTGCCTTCGCCGTCACGTCGGCCCAGCTTGAAGCCGCCGGTGTAGCTGCCGGCCGTGGTGGTCAGCGTGCCCTGGCCGTCGAACAGCCCTTGCTTGAAGTTGCCGCGATAGACCTCGCCATTGCTGCCGTGCCATTCGCCCTGGCCATGCCATTGCCCCTTGTCGAACGCCCCGGCGTACCAGCTGCCGTTGGGGTAGTCGACCCGGCCCTGGCCTTGCAGCAAGCCATCGACCAGTTCACCACGATAGCGGCCGCCGTCGGGCAGGCGCGCATCCGGCGGCAACAGCGATTCGCCGTCGCCACACGCGGCCAGCAAAAGGGTCAAGGCAAGGGGAGCAAGAGGGGCGAATGAGCGCATAGCGGGATCCGGGCAATTAGGCGACCGAGTATGCCGCAGCTATGTGACCTTATACAGCCGGCAGGGAAGAGCGGATGCGAAACAGCGTGAGCCGCTTCGCATCCAGGCGCTTAAACGAAGCAGAGCGACAGCGGTTCGGCGATGTAGGCCGGTTTGTCCGAGCCTTCGATCTCCAGGGTGGCGGTGGCCTTGAGCAGCCACTGGCCAGGTTTTTTCTCGGTCACTTCACCCAGATCGACCTTGAGCCGGACTTTGGAGTCGACCTTGACCGGCTGGATGAAACGCACGCTGTCCAGGCCGTAGTTGACCACCATCTTCACGCCTTGCGGCAGGATCAGGATGTCTTCCATCAGTTTGGGGATCAGCGACAACGACAGGAAACCGTGTGCAATGGTGCTGCCAAATGGCGTTTGCGCGGCTTTGACCGGATCGACGTGGATGAACTGATAATCCCCGGTGGCTTCGGCGAACAGGTTGATGCGCTCCTGATCGATGGTGAGCCATTCGGAACGTCCGAGTTCCTTGCCGACATAATCTTTGAGCTCTGCAACGGGAACATAGGGCATTGAGACTCTCCTTGGGTTCATCGGTTTTATAGTTTTTCAGGTGGGGGATTTGACCGCCCTGCGAACCACTGTAGATCATCATGGCGATTTGCTCAGGTCAACCGACCATGCTTTTGGCGAATGCCGGTTCATAGCGCAGGCGTGCTTATAATGCGGGCGACCTGCGGGGTGAAAAGTAAGACGGAGATGTCGGATGTTGCTACGTGGCCTGACCATGCTGGTGCTGTTTCAATTGCTCGGCACGGCCCTCAATCATTTGCTGTTGCCGGTGCTGCCGGGGCCGATCATCGGCCTTTTGCTGTTGCTGGCATTCCTGATCGTGCGCGGTGAAGTCGGCGAGCCGCTGAATCTCGCCGCCGGCAGCCTGTTGCGTTATTTGCCGTTGTTGCTGGTGCCGCCGGCGGTGGGTGTGATGGTCTACGCCACGGCGATTGCCGCCGATTTCTGGGCCATCGTCGGGGCGTTGGTGGTGTCGCTGATTCTGTCGATGGCCTTCGCCGGCGTGCTGATGCAACGGCTGGTCAAGCGTCACGCGCCGCATTCGGAGGAATCCTGATGCTGTTCGACTGGCAAGGTGCCTGGGCTTCGGTGATTCACCATCCCCTGTTTGGCATCGGCATTACCTTGGGGGCCTATCAACTGGTGCTGGCGGCGTTCGAGAAAACCCGCTGGATCTTTCTGCAACCGGTACTCGTCTCGATGTTGCTGGTGATCGGCGTGCTGGTCGGCTGCGGCCTGACCTACGCCGAGTACCGCAAAAGTACGGAAATCCTCAGCATTCTGCTGGGGCCGGCAACCGTGGCGCTGGCCGTGCCGCTGTATTTGAATCTGCGGCGCATCCGCCAATTGTTCTGGCCGATTTTTACTACGCTGGTGATAGGCGGCGTGGTCGCCACGGGCATGGGCGTGGCGCTGGGCTGGTGGTTCGGCGCCGATCACATGATTCTGATGACCATGGCGCCCAAGTCGGTGACCTCGCCGATTGCCATGCTGGTGGCCGAGCAGATCGGCGGTGTCGCGGCACTGGCGGCGGTGTTCGTGTTGATCACCGGGGTGATCGGTGCGATCTTCGGCCCGGCGCTGCTGACCCGCCTTGGCGTGCACAGCCCCGAGGCGCGCGGCATGGCGCTGGGCATGACGGCGCATGCGGTCGGCACTTCGGTGGCGTTGCAGGAGAGCGATGAGTGCGGCGCCTTCGCGGCGCTGGCGATGAGTCTGATGGGCGTGGCCACGGCGGTGTTCCTGCCGTTGGCGGTGTCGATGGTGGTGTAAGGAAATGTCTATGAGTCTGCCGCTTTTTCCGCTGAACACGGTGCTGTTTCCCGGCTGCAATCTGGATTTGCAGATCTTCGAGGCGCGCTACCTGGACATGATCGGCCGTTGCATGAAACAGGGCGGCGGATTCGGTGTGGTGTGCATCCTTGAAGGCACTGAGGTCGGCGTGGCGCCGGAAGGTTTCGCCATGGTCGGCTGCGAAGCGCGGATCACCGATTTCCAGCAGCAGGACAACGGACTGCTGGGCATCCGGGTGCAGGGCGGGCGGCGCTTCATCGTGCAACGCACCGACGTGCAACGCGATCAGTTGATCGTGGCCGAGGTCGAGTGGCTGGACGAAGAACCCGAACAACCGTTGCAGGATGAAGACGCCGATCTGGTGGCGCTGCTCAAGGCCCTGGCCGAGCACCCGATGGTCGAAGCGCTGAACATGGGCACTGAAGCGGTTGGCCAGCAATCGCTGGCCAACCAGTTGGCCTACCTGTTGCCCTTTGCCGAAGAGGACAAGATCGACCTGCTGCAACTCGACGATCCGCAGCAGCGACTGGATGCGATCCAGGCGTTGCTCGATGAGTTGCAGGGGGAACTGTTTGCGTAAGGCCGGCTGAGCGGTTCCGTTACTCGGGCCAGACGATGTCGCCGGCGAACCACTCCTTGCCCGGGTCCAGTGTCAGTATCGGCTTGCCGGCCTTGGCGACCTTGTCGATCAGCGCGTCATATTCATGCTGGTTGTAGGCGCCGCGATGGGTACGCTCTTCAATACTCGAAGAGGTGAACCAGGGGTCTATTCCTGCCTCAGCCACATCGTCGACTTTCGCCGCCCGTGTATGGGTTGAGTCGAGCAGCCAGAGTCGGCTGGACTCGATGCCCTTTTTCGAGGCGGAGATAAGCGCTTCAAACTCATCCTGAGGAAACCACGCGCCATTCTTCTCAGCGGATAGATTGAGTAGCTGGTTTTCTTCCCTGAGCACGACTTCCATTTTTCGCGTGTCGATGATGTAGGCGAAGATGAAACTCTGGTTATGTCGAGTCGTTTCGTAGTTGCGCTCGGAATCGAGTTCCACGTCAGAGGCATCAGACCACTCGTTATCGGATTCGCCGGAATCAGGGTCAGGCTTACCGGTTTTTTTGCCGGGGTATTTGTTCTTCTGGTTGTTGTAGAGCAGGTATTCCGGATCCGGCGGATTTCTGCCATTGCCGCCATACTCGTGGAGCAACTTCAGACTGACCGTCGCGCTGATCGGCTTTTGGGTGGTCGCTCCCTGCGGATGTTTCCAGCGCGGCAGCATTCTGCCGTCGTTATAAAACTCGAACGGCGTTCGCTCATCTGCCCGGAACAAACCGGGAATATCAAGGCGATACAGGCAACCGCTGTTGTTGCGCAGGTAACCCAGACTGGCTAGAAACCCGTCGAGAAACGGCCGGCTCAGGCTTTGGTCGAAGTCCAGCAGATCGCCGCGCCAGAGCTTGCCGTTTCTTGTCGGGATGATCAGCGGCTCGATTTCCCGACGCAGTTGATCGAAGCGCCCCGGGTCGTTTTCGTCGAGCGAGCGCAATCGGTGCTGCTCCGCCCACTGCGGCATTTGCTGCGGGTTGTCGAGCAGATCCTTGCGCAGCTGCACATGCTGCACGGGCGAAAGATTGTAGCTGCGCAGATGTTCAGTCACTTCATCAAGCGTCTTCTGAGGATGCAACCAGCGCAAACCATCCATGATCAGATCCTGTCTGGCATTGCCGGTCACCATCGGTTTGACCCAGTGCGGCCGACTGCCACCGGTCTGGCCTTCTTCCCGCAAACGCGTGATGTCCTGGCCGTGAATGCCGTATGCCTCCCATATCTGATGGTCCTTCCAGGCTGTCAGGTGGGTGGGCGAACCATTGAAACCGGCCGGCGGTTCGTCAACCTGAACCCAATAGTTGTCAGGACCCTTGAATCCGTAAAAATAATCGGCGTTCGGTAAGCTGGAAAAAAATTCCTGCCGTCGGTAATAACCTTGGGTATCAACCTGTACCCAGTGAGGCATGGGGGCCAGGTGCATACGTGACAAAGGCCGGAAATGTTGCGGTTGTGAAGTGGTCGTACGCTTGATTTGTGTGTCGCCCTGATCAGAGGCAGGACGTTTGGCCAATGGTGCTTTCGGCGGTTGATCGGCAAGGTGCCATGTTGTTTCGCCCGGATCTCTGCGGATCAGCGGGCCGGGTGCCAGTTTCCTGTACAGATCGGTTACCCGATAGGCGGCGTGGACTGCGTCGAACTCCACATGCACGGTGCCGAGGTCCTGTATATCGACGAAACGGCGTCCGACGACAAAGCGAAAACCATCGGCGTCCGCTGGCTGCATGTTGCGCAACAGCGCCTGGTTCAACAGGTAACCGGTCAACCCGCCGCTTGTTACGGGCCGGGCATCCGGCAGGTCGGATATCTCGACCCTGGGCGGGGTGCCGCTGTCGGCCGAGTGACTGCCGGAACCCTGCCCGGGTGTGACGACAGGTGGGGTGGGAATATCCGGGTGTGGTCGATGCCGTACCGGTATTTCCACCTCCGGACGCGGTCGATTGACGAACGTGTCCGTTGGCGTTTGCGAACTCACTCTCGAAGAGTTTGATGGCGGGGGTGTTTTGGGGCGCATCGTGTCATTCCTTGACGATTGATGTGGTTAGCGGGCCGCGACTCAGTTCGCGGCCGTTATGGCGGCAACCCTGTTTTCGATGATCAGGTGTTCGGGATCGACCAGACGCGTGGGGGCGCCGTTGGCTGTCCACTTGCCTGTTGCCGCGTTGTAGAAAATCTCTGCATGAGGTGCGTCGGACAGATGAATGTTTTCGATGAGAACGTTATCGCTTTCCAGCATCTGTCGGCGTTTATGGTCGTTCACCAGGACGACGATTGCCTGGGTCGATCCGCAGGACGAGGCGTTGACGCTATGCAGACCAATCACCTCGAACAGTGCATTGACCCGGTACCGATCTCCCGATGTAACGATCACGTCAATGGTTTCCAGGGGCAGCGAAACGTCATTGCTGTCGGGCAGATGAACATAAAGGCTGCCGATCTTCAGCAGGTCATCCTTGATGGAAAGATGGCTGTCGTTGATTTTTTCCTTCATCTGGTGCGCATGAATGTGCCAGGTCGATGAACCCCGCAGGTTCGCGTCCGCTTCGGCGGTGGACAGGCGAATGGACAGGTTGCTGGACGGGTAGAGCGCATAGGTCGAGGATCGTCCTTCCAGCCAGTAGCTCGTGTTGTGATCGATGGCTTTGAAATCGATGCGTTGCGGGGTATTCCTCAGGGTTCGCTTTTCGACAGAGGGTTTGACGAACAGGTAGGTACCGGCACGCTCTCGCAGTGAGGCACGGCTTGCCACCGATCGATAGCCCGGGTTCCTGGCGTCGTCCAGGCAGACATTGGCCGGATAGTCGAGGGCATAGGAAACACCGTCACGCATGACCAGGGTGAAGGCGTGATTCATCTTCCAGCCCGCGGTCAGGATCCCCGCGCCGCTGTCACTTTTTTTTCCCGTATCTTCGATGACGGCACCGTGCACCGAGAGCAGCCCTGCACCCGCACCGAAAGCAATCCTGAAGTGGACATCGTCGTAGTCGAGCACGGTAAATGCATTTGTCTGTCGGACTGTAACGGTATAGACGGCCTCGACATCGGCAATGTCCTTGCTGTCGAAGTCGATATAAAGCGTACTGCGCCCGCCATTGCTCTGCGGTGCTGCCTTCAGGACGGTGTGGTAGTTGCGTCTGGAGACGAAGTAGAACGAGTGCGCTTTGGTCGGCGGTATGTTGACCGGGCTGTTGAGCTGCACCGGGGAGGGCTTGGCAAGGCCGGCAGTGAGGACGTTGACACGCAGGGGGCGGTCGCTCTGGTCCGCAATCTCGGCGGGCCATTGAGGTTGCAGGTGGTAACCGTCCTGCGTGATGAATATCCATTTGTCGTTGTTCAATACGCGCTTGCCATCGACGGTCCGGTAAACCGCTTCGAGCACGAGGGCGCGCAGCGGAGATCGGGGATGGTCGTCGCGCAATGATTCGACGACCAGGGCATGAGTCCGAATGGTCCAGCTTTGAACGGCCTCGAGGGTGACACCCAGATAGACCCTGCTCGGCTCCAGACCATCCTCAGTGACGAGGATCTGGCGACTCAGAGGGTCGAGTTGGTAGATATCGTTACCGCTACCGCCGTCAACGCTGACGAAGTGGCCTCGAACTGAAATGTGGTCATCCCCTGCACCGGCATTGACCTGATCCTGCCCGTTGGCGGTAATGACGTCGGCCTGATCCGATCCGTTGACCCGGTTGCGGGCACCGGCCAGGGTTTCGACTTTCTCGATGGAACTGAACGTGGAATGCAATACCGGTTCGATTGCGGGGTTTGCTGAACGCAACCCGAGCCTTCCGGTTTTCATGTCGATGTCGTAACCGAGGTAAAGCGGTGGATTCGGGATGTGATCCAGATGCCTGTGAGTGCCTTGAAGCCAAAGCAGGTCGGTACCGTCTCCCCCTTGCAGATGATTCGCGCGGACCTCTGCGCGAGAGAGTGCATCGCCGGCGGACTGAAAGAGAAACGAATCGTCCTTGTCGCCGCCGGTGAGGGATTTGTCGCCGGCGCCGTAACTGAAAAAGTTCGGTTTGTCGCGCACGCCTTGTACCGTGTCATTGCCTCCACCCAGATTCCAGAACACCCCTTTGGCAGTGTCAGTCTTCAGGCTGGTCACGATGGCATCCGAGTCAGGCAGACCGGCTCGTGCATCGTAATGGTCATCGGTTTCGACGATGACTGGCAGGTTTTCAGTGACATAGGGTAATTCGCCCTTGGCCTCATCCCATTGATACCGTGAGAGACGAGTGGGCTGAAGCCTGACATCGAATCGGCCATTGACGATCGCGTCGACACTGTCCTTGAGTTCATTGTCCAGCCAGCGCAGGCTTTGGGTTTTCAAGGCCTTGGCATAGTCGCTGGTGGTTTTCGAGATCAGATATCGCTCCATCAGCGCCTTGTCCTGGTCCTGCCCGGTGAAGGCGAACCAGCCGGCACGCCAGCGTTCGTTCACGGACAGTTCGATGTAATCGTCGATGTCGTCGACAGCCCGGACGGCGCCGTAGATTCTGGCACCGACAATCATGATGGCCGCCGCTGCGATACCCACCGGGCCGGCTGCCTGGAAACCTGCCAGTGCCGCGCAACCCAACGCGAGGGAGAGCGCGGCGCTGAATACACTCAATCCCCCGGTCACGTAGAGATCCTGCGCCTCTTTTCCCTGGGCCTTGGCGGCATCGTTGAAGGATTTGATCGCGGTGTAGATGTCAAAGGGCAGTGTCAGCGCACTGGCGATCAGGCCTGCCCCCCGGCACAGCCATTTGCCCATGCCGGTCTTGCCGAAGTGTTCGATGGCCATCGATCCCTGCCGGATCATGTGCTCGCCTGTCCTGCTCAAGGCGTACTCGAATCCCAGCGAGGTTATCTCCGCAATGCCGCCGCCGACATTGATCAGCACTTCCCCCATTTGGCCTTTCTTGAGAGCGTCGATGGCGCCGGTATACGCGCTGTACAGTCCGTAGGCCTGCAACCCCACCCCCATGCTGGTCATGCTGCGACTCTTGGCCTTGTCTACCCAGCTGGGCAAATGATCCGGCAGCGGGTCTCTGCGAATGTCCAGACGTTGTGTAGCTTTCAGCAGACTGTTGATCTTGTTCATCGCTGGCGCGGAATCGCCGGCGGCCATCTCGCGCATCAGCGCTGGGGCATCGGGTGAACGTTGCGTGACAATCTCATACAGCAGTGGCGCAACTTTCTGGCCTTCTTGCGTATTGACTGATTTGATGCGCTGCTCAACTTCGGCCGGATCGAACTCCAGTGCGTCGATGAATGTTTGATCGGGCTCGGGGAAATAGGAGTTGGCGGCTGTGATGACCTGCCCGTTAAGCCGTCCGCCCAAGGCTCTCAGTTCCTCGCGGGTAACGGTCATCTCACCGATACGCAGGGGGCCGAACAGGCTGTCTGTTTCATGCAGGCTGGGTGTGCGATCGATCGGAGAGGGAGTGTCGGTCTCATTGTTAGTTGATGAATTACTTAGGTCGGAAATAACAATTGCGGCTGTAGGATAAGTTTCCGAAGTTTTTTCGAACGGGATAGACAAGATCAATACTCTTCCATGAGGTAATGAGTATTCAATCTGTCATGCAATGAATTTTTGGCCAGGCTTAATGTTTTGCCAATTATATTTATGGTTGTCGGTTTATCGCGATGACGAATGTTGTCTTTTTTACTTGGAGCAAGCTTGGCGGTGACGTATTTGTCGAAACAGCAGCGTTTCAGTTCAGAAACAGGACTGATCGCCGCTTGCGGATTCGCCCCGAAGGGGAATCCGCAAGCGGCGGATGCGGCTCAATAGGCGTATCGAAGCAGGGTGTGTGGCAGGTGTCGCAATACGAAGAAGCCAAATAGAGCGACCAGAGCTGGCAATACCAGCCACCAGACTTTCTGCGGCATTGCACCAAGAGGTGCATGACGTTGACTGAGCCACAGGCCCGCTGCGCAGACACAGGCGGCGAGCATGGCGCCGGCCAGGACATCCGTTGGCCAGTGCGCGCCCAGATATACCCGTGACAGGGCAATTGCCAGCGCCGGTATGCAGCCGAGCAACAGCCAGGTGAGGCGTAGCCGTGGCGGTTGTCCGCGTCCGGCCAGCACGGCGAGCGCCAGGAACAGCGCAAACGAGCCCGAGGCGTGGCCGCTGGGCATGCTGTAACTGGTGAGTGGGTCAGTCAGCACTTCCGGGCGTACCCGGGCGAAAAACAGTTTGGTCCCGGTGTTGGCCAATGCCGTGACGAGCAGGGTGCCGCCGACGAAGATCGCGTGTCGCCACTGACGACACAGCAACAGCAGCGCTGTCAGCAGGGCACTGAACAACAGCATGTTGCGGAACTCACCGATCAGGGTGAAAACCACTGCCACTTCATCCAGCGCCGGCCTGCGGTGCTCCTGTACCAGGGTCATGACGCCCTGATCGAGGGCGGTCAGGTATGGAAAACCGATGAACAGGCCGATCAGGATCAACAGGCTCATGCTGCTGATCCAGACCGTCGCCCGCCGATGACGGCGCAGGCTGCTGTTGGCGCTCAGGCCGACCATCACCGCGATGCTGCCGGCGACAATCCCGGCCTGCAGCCAGAAGCCTTCCGGCAAGGGCAGGCGAATCGCCGCCCCGGTGGCCCAGCCCGGCAGCAGATAGGCGAGGCTCCAGCCGGCCGCCGCCAGCAGACTCACGGCGGCGAAGCGCGGGAAGGGCATGTCGCACATACCCGCGACCATCGGCAGCATCGGTCGCAACGGGCCGATGAAGCGGCCGACCAGCAGGCTGGCGATGCCGTAGCGTTGGAAGTAGGTTTCCGCGCCGGCCATCCACTCCGGGTGATGGCGCAATCCCGGCAAGCGCCGGATGTTCTGGTGGAAGTGGCGGCCGAGGAAATACGAAATCACATCACCGAGAATCCCGCCAAGGAAACCCAGCAACAGGGTTTCACTCAACGACAGCGCTCCGCTGCCGGCCAGCACCGCCACGGCAAACAGCAGCACCGTGCCGGGCACAATCAAGCCGGCTATCGCCAGGCATTCCACGCAGGCCACGACAAACACAGCGGCGGCCAGCCACTGCGGATTGGCGGCCAGCCACCCGGTCACGCTATCGAGCCATGGGCCCATACAAACCACTCCATTTCATTGATGTCCCTGATCGGCGAGCCGAAGGGTGTGCATTCACAGCAGAAAATAATCGCGACCTTCGACCTGGCCCCGGCGCAGCGGGTTCCGCGTGCACCACTGGGCATAGGCGGCATCGACGAAGCGATACATCAGGTGTTCGTCGCGGCCATGGGGAATGCCCAGGCGGGTGGTCTGAATTATGTGGGTCGGCGCAGGGCCGGTGTCTTCCACCAGCAGAATTTCGTGGTCGAAGCGCTTGGCATCCCACACCGGCACTTTCAGTCCCAGCGCCTTGCACAGCAGCGTCTGCCCGGCACAGAGTTTCTGTGACGGGCGCGGGCGGCCCTGAGCATCGGGGTTGTTCAGCAGCATCTGCGCCAGGCTGGCCGGGCCGCTGATCTCGTCGACCCACGGATAGGCCGATTTGATCAGCACTGCATTGCCCGGACCCTGCGCGCTGAAGTTCAGCGAATCGCCGCCACGGGCGTAGTACATATAGATGTGGCCGCCGTCCAGAAACAAAGCCTTACGCTTTTCTGTGTAGCCGAGGGACGCGTGGCTGCCTTTTTCCTCGCGGTAATAGGCCTCGGTTTCGATGATTCGGGCACTGAGCCACAAGTCACCGACCCGATGGCGAATGACTTTGCCGAGCAGATCCTTGGCCAGCGTCTGGGCGTCACGGTCGAAAAAGGCGTCCGCAAGGCCGACAGGCTGGCGCGCGGAGGTGGCGCGAACGGTCAGGTTGGACATGGCAAACAGTGTTTATCCAGGCGGAGGAGGTCGTGATGATAACAATTCAAGGCTTAATCCCGGCTGAACGTCGGCAAATCGCCGTCCATTTCGACCATCCGCCCGTCACCGCTGTTAGTCCCGGGACGCGACAGCTATAATCTGCCGCTTTCCTCTTTGCCAAGACCCCAGCAGACCATGACTGAGTCCGTTCTTGACTACATGACCCGATTGGGTCGCGCCGCCCGCGAAGCTTCCCGCGTCATCGGCCGTGCCAGCACCGCGCAGAAAAACCGCGCCCTGCTGGCTGCCGCCAATGCCCTGGATGCCGCCCGCGCCGAGCTTGCGGCAGCCAATGAACAGGATCTGGCCGCCGGTCGCGCCAACGGTCTGGAACCGGCATTGCTGGAACGTCTGGAGCTGACCCCGGCACGCATCGACGGCATGATCGTCGGCCTGCGTCAGGTCGCAGCGCTGCCGGATCCGGTCGGTGCGATCCGCGACATGAGCTTCCGTCCGTCGGGCATTCAGGTCGGCAAGATGCGTGTCCCGCTGGGCGTGATCGGGATCATCTACGAATCCCGTCCCAACGTGACCATTGATGCCGCCAGTCTGTGCCTGAAGTCCGGCAACGCGACGATCCTGCGCGGCGGTTCCGAAGCGATTCATTCCAACCGCGCGATTGCCGCTTGCATCCAGCGCGGTCTGGCCGAAGCCGAACTGCCGGCCGCCGTGGTGCAAGTGGTGGAAACCACCGACCGCGCCGCCGTTGGCGCGCTGATCACCATGCCCGAATACGTCGACGTGATCGTACCGCGCGGTGGCCGTGGCCTGATCGAGCGCATCAGCCGTGACGCCCGGGTGCCGGTCATCAAGCATCTGGACGGCATCTGCCACGTCTATGTCAGCGAACATGCCGACCTGCCGAAAGCCCAGCGCATCGCCTTCAATGCCAAGACCTATCGCTATGGCATCTGCGGTGCGATGGAGACCTTGCTGGTCGATCAACGTGTTGCGAAGGATTTCCTGCCGTCGATGGCTGCCCAGTTCCGCGAAAAAGGCGTCGAACTGCGTGGTTGCGAACGCACCCGGGCGATCATCGAAGCCGTAGCGGCGACCGAAGAAGACTGGAGCACCGAGTACCTGGCGCCGATCCTGTCGATCCGCGTGGTGGATGGCCTGGATCAGGCCATCGAACACATCAACCATTTCGGCTCCCACCACACCGACTCGATCGTCAGCGAAAACCTCGCCGACACCCGCCAGTTCGTGGCTCAGGTCGACTCGGCGTCGGTGATGATCAACACCCCGACCTGCTTCGCCGACGGATTCGAATACGGATTGGGTGCCGAGATCGGCATTTCTACTGATAAGCTGCACGCCCGTGGCCCGGTGGGCCTGGAAGGACTGACCTGCGAGAAGTACATCGTGGTCGGTGATGGCCAGCTGCGCGGCCAGGCGACGGTCTGACTTGTCCGACCTCGACCTGAAAGCGCCGAAACCCGGCAAGAGGTCCCGTCCCCGGCGCATTGGCGTACTGGGCGGGACGTTCGACCCGGTGCACGTCGGCCATTTGCGTGGCGCGCTGGAAGTCGCCGAAGCGCTGGGGCTCGATGAGCTGCGCATGATGCCCAGCGCCCGGCCGCCACACCGCGATACGCCGCAGGTGTCGGCGCAGGACCGGCTGGCAATGGTTGAATGTGCGGTGGCCGGTGTGCCGCCGCTGGTGGTGGACGCCCGCGAATTGCAGCGGGACAAACCGTCCTGGACCATCGATACCCTGGAGTCGCTGCGTGCCGAAATGGCCGCCGAGACCCAGGTTTTTCTGCTTCTGGGCTGGGACGCGTTTTGCGGCCTGCCCACTTGGCACCGCTGGGAAGAGTTGCTCCAGCATTGCCACATCCTGGTGCTACAGCGCCCGGACGCCGACAGCGAACCGCCGGATGCCTTGCGCAACCTGCTGGCAGCGCGTTCGGTGAGCGACCCGCTGGCCCTGAAGGGGCCGAGCGGACAGATTGCATTCGTCTGGCAGACACCGCTCGCGGTTTCCGCCACCCAGATCCGTCAACTGCTGGCCAGCGGTAAGTCGGTACGTTTCCTGGTGCCCGACGCGGTCCTGGCCTACATCGATGCGCACGGTCTGTACCGTGCGTCGAACTGAACAAGGCGTGCTTCACTGATACGAATCCACGTGTCGCCAAGCCGCCGAAAATATGAGCAAAACGAGTTTTATATGACTGACAAAGACCAAACCAAAGTAAAGCGCAAAGGCACATTCAAGAGCGCCCCGCTGCCAGAACCGGTCAACACCAACGAACCGCTGAAGGGCGACGAACTGGTCAAGGTGGCCGTTGCAGCCCTGGAAGACGTGAAAGCCCAGGACATCCAGATCATTGATGTGCGCGACAAGCAGAGCATCACCGACTACATGATCATCGCCACCGGTACCTCCAACCGCCAGATCAACGCGATGCTGGACAAGGTTCGCGAAGAAGTGAAAAAGCAGGGCGCCAGGCCGCTGGGCGAAGAAGGCAAGGGCGACAGCGACTGGGTGCTGCTGGACCTGGACCTGGTGATCGTGCACATGATGACTGCCTCGGCACGTCAGTTCTACGACCTGGAACGCCTGTGGGCCGGTGCCGAGCAGAGCCGTGCGGCGGACGCCAAGCACCACAGCCCGGAAAACACCCACGAGCATTTCACCAAGCTCAACAAAGACCAGCTGTAAGGGATTGCTGTGCGACTGCGACTGATCGCCGTCGGTTCACGCATGCCCAAGTGGGTGGAAGAAGGCTGGCATGAGTATGCCAAGCGTCTTCCATCCGAGCTGGCGCTGGAACTGGTGGAAATTCCGCTCAATACCCGTGGCAAGAACGCCGACGTGGCCCGCTTCATCCGTCAGGAAGGCGAAGCCATGCTGGCCAAGGTCGGGCAGAACGAGCGGATCGTCACCCTCGAGGTTCATGGCAAGCCGTGGAGCACCGAGCAACTGGCGGTCGAACTCGATCGCTGGCGCCTGGACTCGCGCACGGTCAATTTCATGGTCGGTGGCCCGGAAGGGTTGGCACCGGAAGTCTGTGCCCGCGCGGATCAGCGCTGGTCGTTGTCGCCGCTGACGCTGCCGCACCCGCTGGTGCGCATCCTCATCGGCGAGCAGTTGTATCGTGCCTGGACCGTGCTGTCCGGCCACCCTTACCACAAGTAATCCGCCCTCATGTCTCAGCCGATCCGCATCAAGGACCACGAAAAAGACGCCCGTCTGGTGCGTGGTCGCGTCGTGTTCGGCGCAATTGCGGTGGTGGCGCTGATCTGCGTGCTGATTGCGCGCCTGTATTACCTGCAGGTGATTCAGTACGAATATCACTCGACCCTGTCGGAAAACAACCGGGTTCACGTTCAGCCGATCCCGCCGACCCGTGGCCTGATTTTCGACCGCAACGGCGTGGTGGTGGCGGACAACCGTCCGAGCTTCAGCCTGAGCATGACCCGCGAGCGCTCCGGCGACTGGCAGCAGGTGCTCGACGTGATCGTCGAGGTCTTGCAGCTGACGCCGGAAGACCGGGTGATCTTCGAGAAACGCATGCGCCAGGGCCGCCGGCCGTTCGAGCCGGTGCCGATCCTGTTCGAACTGACCGAAGAGCAGATCGCCCGGATCGCGGTGAACCAGTTCCGTCTGCCGGGCGTCGAGGTGGTCGCGCAGTTGGTGCGTCACTACCCCCAGGGCGCGCATTTCGCGCACTCGGTGGGTTACATGGGGCGGATCAACGAGAAAGAGCTGAAGACCCTCGATCCGGTCAACTACAGCGGCACCCACCACATCGGCAAGACCGGCATCGAGCGCTTTTACGAAGCCGAGCTGCACGGCCAGGTGGGTTACGAAGAGGTTGAGACCAACGCCCGTGGCCGCGTCCTGCGCGTGCTCAAACGGACCGATCCGGTGCCGGGCAAGGACATTGTCCTGAGCCTCGACATCAAATTGCAGGAAGCTGCCGAGGCTGCGCTGGGCGGTCGGCGTGGTGCGGTGGTGGCGCTCGATCCGAAAACCGGCGAAGTGCTGGCGATGGTCAGCCAGCCGAGCTTCGACCCGAACCTGTTCGTCACCGGCATCAGCTTCAAGGCTTACGCCGAGCTGCGCGATTCGATCGACCGGCCGCTGTTCAACCGTGTATTGCGCGGTCTGTACCCGCCGGGCTCGACGATCAAGCCGGCGGTGGCGATTGCCGGTCTCGATGCGGGCGTGGTGACGGCGTCGAGCCGGGTGTTCGACCCCGGTTACTACATGCTGCCCAACTACGATCACAAGTACCGCAACTGGAACCGCACCGGGGACGGCTTCGTCGACCTCGATACGGCGATCATGCGGTCCAACGACACCTACTTCTATGATCTGGCGCACAAGCTGGGCATCGATCGGTTGTCGGCCTATATGAACAAGTTCGGCATCGGCCAGAAGGTCTCGCTGGACATGTTCGAAGAGTCCCCCGGCCTGATGCCGTCCCGCGAGTGGAAACGCGCGACCCGGCGTCAGGCGTGGTTCCCCGGCGAAACCCTGATTCTCGGGATCGGCCAGGGCTACATGCAATCGACCCCGCTGCAACTGGCCCAGGCCACGGCGCTGGTGGCCAACAAGGGTGTGTGGAACCGCCCGCACCTCGCCAGGACCATCGAAGGCGAGAAGCCCAAGGATGAAAATCCGATGCCGGACATCATCCTTCGCGATCCGTCGGACTGGAACAAGGTCAACCACGGCATGCAGCAGGTGATGCACGGTGCCCGTGGCACCGCGCGCAAGGCCTCGATCGGCGCGCAATACCGGATCGCCGGCAAGTCGGGTACGGCACAGGTCGTGGCGATCAAGCAAGGCGAGAAGTACGACCGCTCCAAGGTTCAGGAGCGCCACCGTGACCATGCCCTGTTCGTCGGTTTCGCGCCGGCGGATGACCCGAAAATCGTGGTGTCAGTGATGGTCGAGAACGGTGAGTCCGGTTCCGGCGTCGCGGCACCGGTGGTGCGCCAGGTCATGGATGCCTGGCTGCTGGATCAGGACGGACGGTTGAAGGCCGAATACGCCAGCCCTATCAGTGCGGAGGCTACGGCCCGTGATGAATAATTTCGATCGCATGCTCTCCAGCGAGGATGTGATGCGTCGCCGGGCGACGCTGCTGCAACGTTTGCATATCGACGGCCCGTTGCTGGTGCTGTTGTTGATCCTGGCCGCCGGCAGCCTGTTCGTACTGTATTCGGCCAGCGGCAAGAGCTGGGACCTGTTGGCCAAACAGGCCACGTCGTTCGGTATCGGCCTGGTGTCGATGATCGTCATCGCCCAGTTCGAGCCAAGGTTCATGGCGCGCTGGGTGCCGCTCGGCTACGTGATCGGGGTGGTACTGCTGATGGTGGTGGACATCATGGGCCACAACGCCATGGGCGCGACCCGCTGGATCAACATCCCCGGGGTGATCCGCTTCCAGCCCTCGGAATTCATGAAGATCCTGATGCCGGCGACCATCGCCTGGTACCTGTCCAAGCGCACGCTGCCGCCGCAGCTCAAGCACGTCGGCATCAGTCTGCTGCTGATCGGCGTGCCGTTCGCCCTGATCGTGCGTCAGCCGGATCTGGGCACTTCGCTGCTGATTCTGGCCGGTGGCGCCTTCGTCTTGTTCATGGGCGGGCTGCGCTGGCGCTGGATTCTCAGCGTACTGGCGGCGGCGATTCCGGTGTCGGTTGCGATGTGGTTCTTCATCATGCACGACTACCAGAAGCAGCGGATCCTGACGTTCCTCGACCCGGAAAGCGATCCGCTGGGTACCGGCTGGAACATCATTCAGTCGAAAGCCGCCATCGGTTCCGGCGGCGTGTTCGGCAAGGGCTGGCTGCTGGGCACCCAGTCGCACCTGGACTTCCTGCCGGAAAGCCACACCGACTTCATCATCGCGGTACTCGGCGAAGAATTCGGCCTGGTGGGCATTTGCGCGCTGTTGCTGATCTATCTGTTGCTGATCGGTCGCGGCCTGGTGATTACCGCCCAGGCGCAGACGCTGTTCGGCAAATTGCTGGCCGGCGCTCTGACCATGACGTTTTTTGTTTACGTTTTCGTCAACATCGGTATGGTCAGTGGCCTGTTGCCGGTGGTGGGGGTGCCGTTGCCGTTCATTAGCTACGGCGGAACTTCGCTGGTGACGCTGCTGTCAGCGTTTGGGGTTTTGATGTCGATCCATACCCATCGCAAGTGGATCGCACAGGTTTGAATAAGGTGAAGAGTTCAATGCAAGTAATGCGTGACTGGGCGACACGATACGCACCGTGGCTCGGCCTGGTAGGCATCCTTGGCAGCGCGCAGGAAGCGTTGGCCGGCGATTACGAAGGCTCGCCCCAGGTGGCCGAATTCGTCGGTGAAATGACCCGCGACTACGGTTTTGCCGGCGAACAGCTGATGGCCGTGTTCCGCGAAGCCCAGCGCAAGCAGGCGATTCTCGACGCCATTTCCAAACCCGCCGAACGGGTCAAGCAGTGGAAAGAATACCGGCCGATGTTCATCACCGACGCGCGCATCGCCCGCGGTGTGGACTTCTGGCGCCAGCACGAGGCCACCCTGGCCCGCGCCGAGCAGGAATACGGTGTTCCAGCCCAGGTGATCGTGTCGATCATCGGCGTTGAGACCTTTTTCGGACGTAATACCGGCAATTACCGGGTGATCGATGCCTTGTCCACGCTGGGTTTCGACTATCCTCCCCGTGCCGAATTTTTCCGCAAGGAGCTTCGTGAGTTCCTGCTGCTGGCCCGGGAAGAGCAGGTCGACCCGCTGACCCTCAAGGGTTCCTATGCCGGGGCGATGGGTTTGCCGCAGTTCATGCCGAGCAGCTTTCGCGCCTACGCGGTGGATTTCGACGGCGACGGCCACATCAATATCTGGAACAACCCGGATGATGCGATCGGCAGCGTCGCCAGCTATTTCAAGCGTCACGGCTGGGTCGCCGGTGAACCGGTAGTCAGCCGCGCGGATGTCCGTGGCGAGCAGGTGGATGAAGGCCTGACCACTGGCATCGAACCGACGAAAACCGTCGGGGAGTTGCGAGCGCTGGGCTGGTCGAGTCATGATGCGCTGCGCGATGACATGCCGGTCACCGCATTCCGCCTGGAAGGCGACAACGGCCCGGAATACTGGATGGGCCTGAAGAATTTCTACGCAATCACGCGTTATAACCGCAGCGTGATGTACGCCATGGCCGTACATCAACTGTCTGAACAGCTGGTACAAGCACGGGGCGTCAAGTAATGCGGGCATTGCCTATCAATAAACCCCTGAAGCTGGTGGCTTTCGCTGCGTTGGCGGTGCTGGTCGCCAGTTGCTCGACCAGCCGTTCGCCGACCCAGAAGCCGACCACCGCCGTTCGCTCGCAGCCGGGCCTGGACATCAACCGGGCTCACAAGGATGGCGCGCCGTGGTGGGATGTCGATGTGTCGCGTATCCCGGACGCCACGCCGACCCTGCACACCGGCCCGTACAAGGCCAACCCGTACACCGTGCTGGGCAAGACCTACTTCCCGTTGCAGGAATCCAAGACTTACGTGGCCTCCGGTACTGCGTCCTGGTACGGCACCAAGTTCCACGGTCAGAACACCGCCAACGGCGAGGTCTACGACCTGTACGGCATGAGTGCCGCCCACAAGACATTGCCGCTGCCGAGTTATGTTCGGGTGACCAACCTGGACAACAACAAGAGCGTGATCCTGCGGGTCAATGACCGCGGGCCATTCTACTCGGACCGGATCATCGACCTGTCCTACGCCGCCGCGAAAAAACTTGGTTATGCCGAAATCGGCACCGCGCGGGTCAAGGTCGAAGGCATCGACCCCCAGCAATGGTGGGCCGCGAAGGGCCGTCCGGCGCCTTTGATGCTCAACGAGCCGCAAGTCGCGCAGAATAGCGCCCCGGTGATCACGGCCTCGGCCGGCACCGTCGAGCAATGGACTCCGCCGCCGCAGCAGCACGCCGCGGCCGTCGTGCCAGTCCAGCTCGATGCAAAAAAAAACGCTTCTGCACCAGCGTCTGGCCAGTATCTGCAGGTGGGCGCGTTCGCCAACCCGGACGCTGCAGAACTCCTGAGGTCGAAGCTCAGCGGGATGGTGAGCGCTCCGGTGTTCATCAGCTCGATCGTGCGCAATCAGCAGACCCTGCACCGGGTTCGCCTGGGACCGATCGGTTCGCCGGGTGAAATTGCCCAGGTACAGAACAGCGTGCGCCTGGCCAACCTCGGTTCGCCAAGTGTGGTCACCGAGTAAACGTAGGACTTGATTGACGGTTCACCAGCGATTGGGGGGTGAACCAGGTTGTTGGCTCGTCGAAGAACAAAAGCCCGGCAAGGGTGACTGGAGTGAGCAACTGAACACGCGATGCTCGTAGGGTTTGCTCGAAAGCTCGCCGAGCGGCGATCAGGCAAGGCAAAAACAGGTGAGGAAGCGGAGTGTAGGGGACCTACATGAGCATTCCGAATCTGTTTTTAACGCAGCATGATCGTCGCGCAGGCAGGTTTCGGGCAAAGCCTGAAAGACATCTGATTAAATTTTGTCCGCTAGGACAGTTTCCATTAGCGATTTCGAGAGACGGATGAACATCACCACCTTTGCCAAACGCCTGTGTCTGCTAGTCCCGCTGCTCCTCTCGCCAGCCGCCTTCGCGGCCGAGATGATGCCGTCGCCACCACAACTGGCCGCCAAATCCTACGTGCTCATGGATGCCAACAGCGGCAACGTGCTGGTGGAGAACAACGGTGACCAGCGTCTGCCGCCGGCCAGCCTGACCAAACTGATGACCGCGTACATCGCCACGCTGGAAATCCGTCGCGGCCAGATCGGTGAAAACGACCCGGTGACCGTCAGCGAAAACGCCTGGCGCACCGGCGGTTCGCGGATGTTCATCAAGGTCGGCTCGCAGGTCACTGTCAGCGACCTGCTGCACGGCATCATCATCCAGTCCGGCAACGACGCCAGCGTCGCGGTGGCTGAACACATCGCCGGCAGCGAAGACGCCTTCGCCGACCTGATGAACAAGACCGTCGCCGATCTGGGCATGACCAATACCCATTTCATGAACCCGACCGGTCTGCCGAACCCCGAGCACTACTCGTCGGCTCACGACATGGCGATCCTGGCGCGCGCGATCATCCACGAAGACCCGGCTCACTACGCGATCTACTCGCAGAAAGAATTCTTCTGGAACGGCATCAAACAGCCTAACCGCAACCTGCTGCTGTGGCGCGACAAGACCGTCGACGGTCTGAAAACAGGTCACACCGACGAAGCCGGCTACTGCATGGTGTCCTCGGCCGTACGTGACGGCATGCGCCTGATCGCCGTGGTGTTCGGCACCAACAGTGAAGTGGCTCGTGCCGCCGAGACCCAGAAGCTGCTGACCTACGGTTTCCGCTTCTTCGAAACCCAGACCTTCTACCAGAAGGGCACCGAACTGGCTCAGGCCCCGGTGTGGAAAGGCACTACCAGCCAGGTCAAGGCCGGTCTGGCTCAGGACCTGACCATGACCCTGCCGAAAGGCCAGCTGAAGAAGCTCGCTGCCAGCATGACCATGAACCCGCAACTGACCGCGCCAATCGCCAAGGGCGACGTGATCGGTAAAGTCGAAGTGAAACTGGACGACAAGGTGGTGCACAGCGCCGACCTGATCGCCCTGGACGCTGTCGAGGAGGGTGGTATCTTCCGCCGCATGTGGGATAGCATCCGTCTATTCTTCTACGGCTTGTTCAACTGATTTGAGTTGACCTGCATGGCCCCGTTCCGATCCGGAGCGGGGCCTTGTTCGTTACCGGGCTTACGCTTACGAGGCCGTTACGCCATGACCGATACCGAAGTAAAGGCGCCAAAGATCGAATTTCCCCAGGTTGATTATCCGGTTAAGGTGATCAGCGATACGGGCGTCGGCAACAAAGACAAGATCATCGACATCGTCAAGAAACACGCCAGGATCAACGATGAGCGTGTCGACGAGCGTCAAAGCAGCAACGGCAAGTACACCACCATCCAGTTGCACATCGTCGCGACCGATCAGGATCAGCTGTACAACATCAACAGCGAACTGCGGGCTACCGGTTTCGTGCACATGGTGCTGTGATGCCCGGCACGCTGGGCTTTCGCGAGCTTGGCCAGATGGCTTACGAGCCGGTCTGGCAGGCCATGCAGCGTTTTACCAACGAGCGTGGCACCACGGCCCCGGACGAAATCTGGCTGGTGGAACACCCGCCGGTGTTCACCCAGGGTCAGGCCGGCAAGGCCGAGCACCTGTTGCTGCCGGGAGACATTCCGGTGGTGCAGGTCGACCGCGGCGGTCAGGTGACCTACCATGGACCAGGCCAACTGGTAGCCTATCTGCTGCTGGATGTGCGCCGACTCGGTTTCGGCGTGCGCGATCTGGTCAGCCGCATGGAGCGCTGCCTGATCGAACTGCTGGCCAGCTACGGCGTGACCGCCGTGGCCAAGCCGGATGCTCCCGGCGTCTACGTCGACGGAGCGAAGATCGCTTCTCTGGGTTTGCGGATTCGCCACGGTTGTTCCTTTCATGGCCTGGCCCTGAACGTGGACATGAACCTGGAACCGTTTCGACGGATTAATCCCTGCGGCTATGCCGGGCTGGCGATGACCCAGCTGAGCGAGCACGCAGGATCGATTGAATTTGCCGAGGTAAGTGCCCGGCTGCGCGCGCAGCTCGTCAAACACCTCGACTATGCTGAGCAGACGACCCTGACGGGCGGAATCGACTGATATGACTACTGATGCAGTGCAAACCATGATCCCGACGCTCGACGTGACCGAGCGCCCGGCCCCGCGTCCCAAGGTTGAAGCCGGCGTCAAGCTGCGCGGCGCCGAGAAGGTTGCACGCATCCCGGTGAAGATCATTCCGACCACCGAACTGCCGAAGAAACCCGACTGGATCCGCGTGCGCATCCCGGTTTCGCCGGAAGTCGACCGCATCAAGAGCCTGCTGCGCAAACACAAGCTGCACAGCGTCTGCGAAGAGGCCTCCTGCCCGAACCTGGGCGAGTGCTTCTCCGGCGGCACCGCGACCTTCATGATCATGGGTGACATCTGCACCCGTCGCTGCCCGTTCTGTGACGTTGGCCACGGCCGTCCGAAGCCACTGGACGTCAACGAGCCGGAAAGCCTGGCCATCGCCATCGCCGACCTGAAACTCAAGTACGTGGTGATCACCTCGGTTGACCGTGATGACCTGCGTGACGGCGGTGCCCAGCACTTTGCCGACTGCATCCGCGAAATCCGCAAACTGTCACCGAACGTACAGCTTGAGACCCTGGTTCCGGACTACCGTGGCCGCATGGACATCGCCCTGGAAATCACCGCCGCCGAGCCGCCGGATGTGTTCAACCACAACCTGGAAACCGTACCGCGCCTGTACAAGGCTGCGCGTCCGGGTTCGGACTACCAGTGGTCGCTGACCCTGCTGCAACGCTTCAAGCAGATGATGCCGCACATCCCGACCAAATCCGGCCTGATGCTCGGCTTGGGCGAGACCGACGACGAAGTCATCGAAGTCATGAAGCGCATGCGCGAACACGACATCGACATGCTGACCCTGGGCCAGTATCTGCAACCGTCCCGCAGCCACTTGCCGGTGCAGCGTTTCGTGCACCCGGACACCTTCGCCTGGTTCGCTGAGGAAGGTTACAAGATGGGCTTCAAGAACGTCGCGTCCGGCCCGTTGGTGCGTTCTTCGTACCACGCTGACGAGCAAGCGAAACTGGTCAAGGCCGAGCTGCTCGGTTCCTGATTAAGCGCTGAATGAAAGAATGCCCGCCGGGGTTTATCGCCCGGCGGGCATTTTTTTGCCCGGCCTACACGCGTTACTGACTTTTCCTGCAATCTGCGGCGCAGCCGAGCCTCTTCTGTTTGTCGCCGTTCCTGACTACTGTGTGAGCATGACTTCACACAGGGAGATCCATGGATGACCGTTCGACCGACCCACACCCTTTTTCCGCACAAGTCCGTGCCCGCACTGCCGTCGGAAGGGCTGATCGGCGTCATTGCGCCCGCCGGCCCCGGCACGCTGGATACCGAAAAGGCCGTTCAGTGGATGCGCGCCCGGGGTTACGGTTTACGGGTGTTCCCGGGCGTCTATGAAAAGGACGGTTATCTGGCCGGCAGCGACGAGGTGCGGCTCAACGATCTGCACGCGGCGTTCGCTGACGAAGAGGTCGATGCGATCATTTGCCTGCGCGGTGGTTACGGCACGCCAAGGTTGCTGGATCGGATCGATTACGATCTGCTGAGCCGCCATGCCAAGCCCTTCGTCGGTTACAGCGACATCACCGCACTGCATCTGGCCATCAGTCGCTACGCCGGGTTCGTGACCTTTCACGGGCCGTTGTTGAATGCCGATCTGCTGGGTGACAAGGAGCCGCCGACGGTGACGTCGTTCTTCGCCATGCTGCGCGGTCAGTTGAAGGCCGGCAGTGTACTGAGTCATCCGGCGGCTTATCCGTTGACCACCGTGGAGCCCGGCATTGCCCACGGGCGTTTGCAGGGCGGTAATCTGGCAATGATCGCCTCGACTCTTGGCACGCCTTACGAAATCGATGTCGAAGGGGTGATTCTGCTCATCGAGGACATCAACGAGCCGCTGTACCGGATCGACCGCTTGCTGACCCAGATGCGTCTGGCGGGCAAGTTGGCCAGATTGCGCGGCGTGTTGGTCGGGGATATTGCGGGGGTGGATGTCGATGCGCTGAATCGCCTGCTCAAGCAGACCTTCGAACCGCTGCGGATTCCGGTGCTGTCAGGATGGCGTAGCGGGCACTGTAATCCGAACCTGACGCTGCCGTTGGGGGCGCTGGTTCGACTGGACGCAGGGAAGAAGGAGTTGATGCTGGAACAGGATGTGGTGATTCGCTGATCGAGCCGCAAAAAAAGACCGCCGCCTGAAGAGGCGGCGGTCTTTTTGTTTTTACTGGTTGCGCAGGCTTTCCAGCAGCTTGTGCGTCGGATAACCGTCCGCCGGCCAGCCAAATGACTGCTGCGCAGCGCGAATCGCCTTGCGCGTATTGGCCCCGATGATCCCGTCGGCGGTGCCTGCGTCGTAGTTTCGCGCGGTCAGCAGGTTTTGCAGTTCGATCCGCTCGGTGCGGCTCAACGGCAGGTCGTCTTTTGGCCAGGTGCCATTGATGAGGCCGGCGCCGTTGAAGCGCTCGGACAACAGGCTGACGGCCAGTGCGTAGGACGACGAGTTGTTGTACTTGAGGATCGCCCGGAAGTTATCGAGGATCAGGAACGCCGGGCCACGGTAGCCAGCCGGCAGCAGCAGGGCGGCGGACAGTTGCTCGGAGCCGGCCGGCACCTGGCCGCCGTTCGGCAGGATCACGCCCAGTTGCCGCCATTCAGCGACGCTCTTGCGAATCGCGCCATCGGCCAGGGTGTAGTTGAAACTGCTCGGCAGTTGCACTTCGAAGCCCCACGGCTGGCCACGCTGCCAGCCGGAGCTTTGCAGGTAATGCGCGGTGGAGGCCAGGGCGTCAGCCGGGCTGCCCCAGATGTCGCGGCGACCGTCACCGTCGAAGTCCACGGCGTGGGTGTTGTAGGTGGTCGGGATGAACTGGGTCTGGCCCATTGCGCCGGCCCAGGAGCCGAGCATTTTCTCCGGGGTGATGTCGCCCTGTTGCAGGATCTGCAGCGCCGCAATCAGCTGAGCATGGGCAAAGCCCGGACGGCGGCCTTCATAGGCCAGAGTGGCCAGCGAGTTGATCACCGACTTGCTGCCCTGGAACTGGCCGAAGTTGCTTTCCATCCCCCACACCGACACCAGCGCCTGGCGATCGACGCCATAACGCTGCTCGATGCTTTGCAGAATGTCGGCGTACTGGCTGATCAGTGCCTGGCCTTTGCGCACGCGCAACGGCGACAGTGCGCCATCCAGGTATTCCCAGACCGGCCGGGCGAATTCCGGCTGGCTGCGGTCGGCGCGAATTACGCTGGCATCGAAGCTGACATTGGCGAATGCGCGGTCGAACAGGTCGGCACGAATGCCGGCGGCCAGAGCGTCCTTGCGGAAACCAGCCTGCCATTCGGCAAAGGTCTGGGTCGGTTGCAGGTCGAGATCGTCACCGGACGGCACTACCGGCGGGATGACCGCTGGGGCTGTGGCAACGGGGACGGTCTGAAGCGGTTGAGCGTCAGCGGCGGTGGGTTTTTCCGCGCAAGCGACGAGCAATACGAAGCTGGAGGCAGCGATCAGTTGGCGAAAGGGCCAACGACGGGAAAGACTGAGGGGCATGCACGGGTCCAGGGAATACGAATCAGGTGCAGACCTTAACATGAGGAAGGGGTGCTGCGCTTTAAGCGGCCAGAAAGTAAGAAGCCTCCCAGCTGTCAGACTGGAAGGCTTCGCGGCGGTAGCTGCCTTTACCCTTGGTTGGTCGTTCCTGGCGGCTGCGGAACAGGGGTTGGGCGACGATGGATTTGGCCTTGTTGTGGCCATGTTTCGATGGCTTTTTACTCATGATGATTCTCTCGATTGAGTGAGGTTTTGCGCGGCAGATAATCTGCCGATCCAGAGCGTCTGTCTATAGGACCGACGGTGGGATGTTCTGTAGGAAATGGACTCGGTAAAAAAAACGGGATCACAGCGCGCGATCCCGGATTTCATTCGGCAGGCAACGTCAGGCGCTGACCAGCCATCAGCAGCGCCAACCGGCTCAGGCTCATCCACGGCGAGCCCGCCGCCTGGCCCTTGATCTGTGCATCGATGCGCTGGGCTTCGAGCAGCAACTGCGCCCAGCGTTGCGCCGAGTAGCGTTGCAAGGCCTTGCTCATCAGCGGTTTGCGCTTGTCCCAGACCGGCGGCTTGGCCTGACTGAAGCATTTGTCCAGCGGTGTGCCCTGGCTGTATTGCAACGAGATGTTGGCCAGCAGCCGTAACTCCCGAGCCAGGGCCCAGAGGATCACCGGCGGCTCGACCCCTTCACCGCGCAGCCCTTCGAGCATGCGCAGGGCGTGGGCCGGTTCGCCGTTGAGCACTGCATCGGTCAGGCCGAACACGTCGAAGCGCGCACTGTCGGCCACGGCCGCCTGTACGGTTTCGATGGTGATCTGCCCGCCCTCGGCCATCAGCTTGAGCTTTTCGATCTCTTGCGCAGCGGCGAGCAGGTTGCCTTCGACCCGCGCGGCAATCAGTTCGACTGCGTCCTGACTGGCCGACAAGCCGGCCTGGGACAGGCGCTGACGAATCCAGCTCGGCAGCTGGTTGGCGTCCACCGGCCAGATCTGCACGAACTGGGTCTGCTGACCTTCGACCAGCGCCTTGCCCCACTTGGTTTTCTGCGCGCTACCGTCCAGCTTCGGCAGGCTGATCAACAGCACCGTGTCTTCAGCCGGGCGCGAGCAGTATTCGATGAGTGCGGCAGCGCCCTTGTCACCGGGCTTGCCCGAAGGCAGGCGCAGTTCCAGCAGGCGTTTTTCGGCGAACAGCGACATGCTGGCGCCGGCCTGCAGCAACGTCCCCCAATCGAAATTGGCGTCGGCGGCAAAGACCTGGCGTTCATCGAATCCTTGCTGGCGGGCAGCGGAGCGAATGGCGTCGGCGGCTTCCTGACACAGCAGCGGGTCATCGCCGCTGATGATGTAGACCGGCGCAAGAGCGCCTTGCAGGTGTTTGCCGAGTTGGGCGGGAGCGAGCTTCATAAGAGAGGGCGAACGGGGCGCCTGAGCGCCCCGAACGTCTTACTGCTGCGGCAGTTCGAGCGGCGACTGACGCGGGGTTTCCGCTTCAGCCTTCTGTGCCGCTTCGAGGGCGTCGGCCTCTGCCTTGGCACGGGCATTGGCGGTTTGCTGCAGAGCGTCCAGCTGTGCCGGCGTCAGCTGTTGCAGACGCAGCATCATGCGCTGTACCAGCTCGCGGCGGGTTTCACGGCGTGCATCGTTGGCTTCCTGGTCGGAACCCACCAGGTTGTTGCCGTCGTGGATGAACACTTTCTGCACTTCAAGCTTGTCGCTTTTGAGCAACAGGTCCTTTTCGCCGCGGATATCGTAGGTCAGCACGGTGCTCACCTGATATTCGCCAGTACGACCGGCGCCCGCGTAGCTGAGGATGCGCTGGCTTTCCTGCTCATCGGACAGGTAAAGCTTGTACGGCGCACCGGAAACGACCTTGACGCCGCTGGCCTCCAGCACCTGACGCAGTTGCGTCACGGTTTCGCCGTAGGCGTTGCGGGCGCTCAGATCGAGCTCCTTGATCGACAGTTCGTTGGTGCCGGTACCACGCAGCTGGAAACCGCAGGCGCTCAACAGGACGGCGAGGCCCATCACCAGCAGATTGCGTTTGATCATTGTGTTGCTCCCCTTGAAACCATGTGGGCCGACTCTGTGGCCCGAAAGGTTTTACTGGGCGTCAGGCACACCTGACGCCCGATCCAATTAGCTGGCGACGATATTGACCAGTTTCCCGGGCACTACGATCACTTTGCGAATCGTCAGGCCGTCAACGAAACGCAGTACGTTCTCGTTGGCACGGGCTGCCGCTTCGACTTCTTCACGGGTGGCGGCGGCCGGCATTTCGATCTGGCCACGCAGCTTGCCGTTGACCTGGATCACCAGGGTCAGGCTGTCCTGAACGAGTGCGCTTTCATCCACCACTGGCCAGCCGGCGTCGATCACAGGGTCGGCGTGGCCCAGTTGATTCCACAGTTCGTGGCAAATGTGCGGGGTGATCGGAGCCAGCAACAGCGTAACGGCTTCCAGACCTTCCTGAACCAGCGCGCGATCCTGTTCGGTGGATTGTGCTGCTTTTTCCAGCACGTTCATCAGCGTCATCACCTGGGCGATGGCGGTGTTGAATTTGTGGTTCTGGCCAACATCGTGGCTGGCCTGCTTGATGGCCTGGTGAATCGCGCGACGAACGGCTTTCTGCTCGTCGTTCAGGCCGGCGATGTCCAGTTTGCCCGGCAGGCCCTGAGTGACGTGGGCCTGAGCCAGACGCCAGACGCGCTTGAGGAAGCGGTGCGAACCTTCAACGCCGGAGTCGGACCACGCGGCGCTCATGTCGGGCGGCGAGGCGAACATCATGAACAGGCGGCAGGTGTCCGCGCCGAACTGGTCGATCATCGATTGAGGGTCGACGCCGTTGTTCTTCGACTTGGCCATTTTCTCGGTGCCGCCGATTTCCACCGGCAGACCGTCGGTTTTCAGTCTGGCGCTGGTGACGTTGCCCTTGCCGTCGCGTTCGAGATCGACGTCCGCCGGGTTGAACCAGGTGTAGGCGCCGTTGGCTTCGCGGCGATAGTAAGTCTCGGCAATCACCATGCCTTGAGTCAGCAGGTTCTTGAACGGCTCGTTGGAGCTCACCAGGCCTTCGTCGCGCATCAGCTTGTGGAAGAAGCGCGCGTAGAGCAGGTGAAGAATGGCGTGTTCGATACCGCCGATGTACTGATCCACCGGCAACCAGTGGTCGGCCGCGGATCTTTCCACCAGACCGCCTTCGAAGTGCGGCGAGGCGTAACGGGCGTAGTACCAGGACGACTCGACGAAAGTGTCCATGGTGTCGGTTTCACGCTTGGCAGGCTGACCGCATTTCGGGCAGCTGCACTCGTAGAACTCGGGCATGCGCGCCAGCGGCGAACCGGCGCCGTCCGGCACCACGTCTTCCGGCAGGACGACAGGCAATTGATCTTCCGGCACCGGCACGTCACCGCAGGCATCGCAGTGGATGATCGGGATCGGGCAGCCCCAGTAGCGCTGGCGGCTGATGCCCCAGTCGCGCAGGCGGAACTGGGTGCGCGAGGCGCCCAACTCTTTCTTGATCAGGGCGACTTCCATGGCGTCGAACGCGCCAGCGAAGTCCAGGCCGTCGAACTCGCCGGAGTTGATCAGCGTGCCGTGCTCGCCGTAGGCGTCTTGCCATGGCGCCGGGTTGGTTTCACCGGAGCTGGTGCGAACCACCGATTTGACCGGCAGGTTGTACTTGTGGGCGAACTCGAAGTCGCGCTCGTCGTGCGCCGGCACAGCCATGACCGCGCCGTCGCCGTAGTGCATCAGTACATAGTTGGCGACCCACACCGGCAGTTTTTCGCCGGTCAGCGGGTGCTCGACGAACAACCCGGTCGGCAGGCCTTTCTTCTCTTGAGTGGCGACGTCGGCTTCGGCGACGCTGCCGCCCTTGCATTCGGCGATGAACGCTTGCAGCTCAGGGTTGTTCTTCGCGGCGAGAGCGGCCAGGTGGTGCTCGGCAGCCACGGCGACATAAGTCGCGCCCATCAAGGTATCCGGACGGGTGGTGAAGACTTTCAGGGTGCCGCTTTCGCCGATCGAGTCAACGTTGTACGGGAATTGCACTTCCATCCCGCGCGACTTGCCGATCCAGTTGCGCTGCATGGTCTTGACCTGCTCGGGCCAGCCGGTCAGTTCGTCGAGGCTCTCCAGCAGCTCATCCGCGTAGGCGGTGATCTTGAAGTAGTACATCGGAATTTCGCGCTTTTCGATCAGCGCGCCGGAACGCCAGCCGCGACCGTCGATCACCTGTTCGTTGGCCAGAACGGTCTGGTCGATCGGGTCCCAGTTCACGGTGCCGTTCTTGCGATAGATCACGCCTTTTTCGAACAGGCGAGTGAACAGCCATTGTTCCCAGCGGTAGTAATCCGGTTTGCAGGTGGTGACTTCGCGCGACCAGTCCACCGCCAGGCCCAGGCTGCGCAGCTGGGATTTCATGTAGGCGATGTTTTCGTAGGTCCACTTGGCCGGGGCCACGTTGTTCTTCATCGCGGCGTTTTCCGCCGGCATGCCGAAGGCGTCCCAACCCATCGGTTGCAGAACGTTCTTGCCGAGCATGCGCTGGTAGCGGGAGATCACGTCGCCGATGGTGTAGTTGCGCACGTGCCCCATGTGTAGCTTGCCGCTGGGGTAAGGGAACATCGACAGGCAGTAGTAGGTTTCCTTGCCTGGCTGTTCACTGACTTCAAAGGACTTTTGCTCGTCCCAGAACGATTGGGCGGCGGCTTCGATTTCACGGGGCTGATATTGTTCGTGCATGGCTACTTTTGTACTGGATAGGGGTGGCCTAATCCTCTTCAATGCGACGTCCCGGGCATGTCGGACGAGCTGGAAGTGGAGTTACAGGAAGCGCCGTAGCATACATGACCGCGCTTGGCCTAGGGAAACCCTGATTGCAGCCGTTTGACCGGCCGAAATTGCGGCGAGGGCCGTTGGTCGCGGCACGCAGCCGGTTTGTGCAGCGAAGCTAAGCTCTAACTGGGGAGTGAGTCTTATCTTCAATGAGGTGAGGGATGGTGGAGTCACAGCAAAAAAACGTTACCAAACCCGAGTTGTACGAGCGGTTGATCGATCGTCTTGGGATGGCCCTGGACGCGGCAAAAACCGCTGGAAGGCTGCGCGACGAGCGCCCCCTGGAGCTGGAATTGCGTGGCTTGAGTCCCGCCGAGTTCAAACTGGTCAAGGCCTATCTGGATCGCAGTGAGCGTGAAACCCACGGATACCTGTCACAAGCAGTGAAACAGCTCGATGCTGCCCATTCGGCCAAGGTCATCTGGCTCAAGGACAAGGCACCCGGCAGAGACGCCGTCAAAGTGCGGACTCTGCAGGCCAAGTAAACGCATGGCAGGTCAAAAAGCAGATCTTTTTCAACGGGATCCGACCCTACTGGTTGTCGCGCTGTATCAACCCACTTAGGCTTCGGGCATCTCTGGAGATGCTCGATGCCTTTTCGTTATTTCATTAAACAACTTCTATTGCCGCCAGGCCTTCTTTTGCTGCTGTTGCTGGCGGCCTGGTGGCTGCGTCGCTCGCGGCCACGGCTGGCCGGGCTGTGCTTTGCCCTGGGTTTTGGCGGCTTCTTGCTGATGAGTCTGCCGGTGGTCGTGCAGTGGGGCGCCAAAGCTCTGGAACGTGAGCCGCCGCTGGCCCGGGAAGCATGGGCAAGCCTGGCGCAGCGCGCCGATGCGATTGTGGTGCTGGGCTCAGGACGCGAGCGCGGCGATCTGGCCTGGGGCGAAGATCAGCCGACCGGTGTTGGACTGGAGCGCCAACGTTACGCGGCGCGACTGGCCAAGGCGTCGGGGTTACCGATTCTGACCAGTGGTGGCCTGCATTACGGTACGCCGCCGACCGAGGCGAAGCTGATGGCGGATTCGCTACGCGATGACTTCGGCGTGACCGTGCGCTGGCAGGAAGGGGAAAGCCGAACCACGTGGGAAAACGCCGAATTCAGCGCCAAAGTGCTGTTGCCGGAAGGCGTCAAACGCATCGTGCTGGTGACCCAGGCCTGGCACATGCCGCGAGCGGTGTGGAGTTATCAACAGGCTGGATTTGAAGTGGTGCCGGCGCCGGTCGGTTTCCTCGGCACGGACAATGCACGACCGTTCGGCGGCTGGCTGCCGGAATTCAAGTCGATCTGGCAGAGCGGGCAATTGATGAACGAGGCGGTGGGGCAAATCGGCTATTCGCTGTTCTATCGAAGGGATGACCGCGCCGAATGATCACTCCCGCGCAAGACGCGGGAGTGAACAGGTTTTCAGAGCGTCTTGGACATCCGGTTGGTCATCAGCGCCCAGCCAAACAGCACCACGCACAGGATGATCAGCGGCCACGAGCGCCATTGCAGATACGGCGTCAGGTTGTGCATCGGCACCACTTCGCCGTAGAGCACGCCCTGTTCGAACTGCGGAATTCGTTCGGTGATCTGGCCGAACGGATTGATCAACCCGGTCACGCCGTTGTTGGTCGCGCGAATCATCCAGCGTCCGGCTTCAAGCGCGCGCATCTGCGCCATTTGCAGGTGTTGCAGCGGGCCGATCGACGTACCGAACCAGGTGTCGTTGCTGATCGTCAGCAGCAGATCGCTGCGTGCCGCCAGGCCTGCGGCGAATTCCGGATACACCACTTCGTAGCAGATGAACGGCGCGATCTGGTAGCCCTTCGCTTGCAACAGCGCCTGATCGGCAGGGCCGCGGGCGAAGTCGGACATCGGCAGGTCGAAGAACGCGATCAGCCCGCGCAGGATGTCCTGCAACGGTACGTATTCGCCGAACGGCACCAGTTTCTGCTTCAGATAAGTGCCATCGCCTTCGCCGACTACGGTGATGCCGTTGAAGAAGCGTTTTTCGTGACGGACCATTTCGCGGATCGGCACGCCGGTGATCAGCGCCGATTTACGCTCGGCGGCGAAGTTGCCCATCATGGTCAGGTAGCCCTCGGCTGACTCCTTGAGCACCGGCACGGCGGTTTCCGGCCAGATCAAAAGATCCACCGGTTTGGAGCGGAAACTCAGATCGCGGTACAGCGCCAGTTGCGCGTTGAGCTCGGCCGGGTCCCATTTCATGCTTTGCGCGACGTTGCCCTGGATGGCGGCAACGGTCAGCGGCGCGCCGGCCGGGCTGGTCCAGGTATGGCCCTTGAGCGCAATGCCCGCCGCCCACGGCCCGATCAGCAATACCAGGCCGGCAGCGATGAAGGCTTTGCGGCGGGTTTGCAGCAGGCGCGGTGCGTTGTAGATCAGTGCAGCGGTCAGTGCGAGGACGAACGACACCAGCCACATGCCGCCCACCGGCGCGAGTCCGGCCAGCGGGCCGTCGAGCTGGCTGTAACCGGAATACAGCCACGGGAAACCGGTGAGGAACCAGCCACGGAAAGCTTCCTGGCCGACCCACAATGCCGCAAACGCCAGGGCGTCGGCCACCGGCGCTTCGTTACGCCGCAACCAGCGCGCCCACAGCCAGGCGGGAAGGGCGAAGAACCAGGCAATGGCCGCCGTGAAGATCAGCATCAGGAAACCGGCCAGCAGCACCGAAGCGCCGCCGAAGTGGTGGATGCTGTAATAGATCCAGCTGGTGCCGGCGCCAAACAGGCCGAAACCGAAGCACCAGCCACGACCCAGTGCCTGACGCGGGCTCAACTCGCGCAGGCCGGCATAGAACAGGCCGACCGCCAGCAGGGCCAGCGGCCAGAGATCGAACGGTGCCAGCGCGAAGGTGGTGATTGCACCGGCCACCACGGCCAGCAGGTTACCGGGCCAGCCGGGGCGGGTTGTCCAGCGCATTTCAGTCCTTAGAATTAACGAGCAATGGGCGTCAGTCGCAGCAAATGAATCCGACGGCTGTCGGCGTTCAGGATGCGGAAGCGATAGGCGCCGATTTCAGTGATTTCGTTGCGTTTTGGCAAGTGCCCGAACGCGCTCATCACCAGCCCGCCGACGGTGTCGAACTCATCGTCGGAGAATTCGCTGTCGAAGAACTCGTTGAAGTTCTCGATCGGCGTCAGGGCCTTGATCAGGAAATCACCGCTGGGCAGCGGCTTGATGTAGCTGTCTTCTTCGACGTCGTGCTCGTCTTCGATGTCGCCGACGATTTGCTCGAGCACGTCTTCGATGGTCACCAGACCGGCCACACCGCCGTATTCGTCGATCACGATGGCCATGTGGTTGTGGTTGGCGCGGAACTCACGCAGCAACACGTTCAGGCGCTTGGACTCCGGCACGAAGGTGGCCGGGCGCAGCAGGTCCTTGATGTTGAAGCTGTCGCCGTTCTCCTTGAGGATCAGCGGCAGCAGATCCTTGGCCAGCAGCACGCCCATCACGTCGTCATGGCTTTCGCCGATGACCGGGTAGCGCGAGTGGGCCGAGTCGACCACGGCGGGGAGGAATTCGCGGGGTGTCTGGGTCGCCTTGATGCTGATCATCTGCGAGCGCGGCACCATGATGTCGCGAACCTGCAGGTCAGCCACCTGGATGGCGCCTTCGACGATGGCCAGCGCTTCGCTGTCCAGCAGTTTGTTCTGATGTGCATCGCGCAGCAGCTCAAGCAGCTCCTGGCGGTTCTTCGGCTCGTGGGCAAAAGCCTGGGTCAGTTTACCCAGCCATGACTTTTGCCCGTTGCTCGATCGATCTTCGCTCATAGCGATTACTCTGAATCCTTTGTCGTAACAGTAGGGGATGTTTCGGTTTCGTCGTCCGCGTACGGATCGGGATAACCCAGTTCGGCAAGCAACTCGCGTTCCAGTGCTTCCATTTCCTCGGCTTCCTCGTCATCTATATGGTCGTAACCCAGCAGATGCAAGCAGCCGTGAATGACCAGATGTGCCCAGTGGGCCTTTAGTTCCTTGCCCTGTTCGGCGGCTTCGCGCTCGACCACGGCCACGCAGATCACCAGATCGCCCAGCAATGGAATGTCGAGAAACTCGTCAGGCACTTCGGCGGGAAAGGACAGGACGTTGGTCGCGTAATCCTTGTGCCGCCAGGTGTGATTCAGTTCGCGACCTTCTTCCTCGTCGACCAGACGAATGGTCATTTCCGAGTCGGCTGTGCGCTGGCGCAGGGCCAGTTCGCACCATTGGCGGAACTCGGCTTCGGTCGGCGCAGACGCTTCGGTCGCGATTTGCAGGTCAAGCTCAAGCATCGTGGCGAGTGTCCTTTGGCGCTTCGTCGGCCAAGCGCGTCTCGAAGCGCTCGTAGGCTTCGACGATGCGTTGCACCAATGGATGGCGCACCACGTCTTTGGGCTGGAAGTGGGTGAAGCTGATGCCCGGCACATCTTTCAGGACTTCGATGACGTGATGAAGTCCGGATTTGGTGCCGCGCGGCAGGTCGACCTGGGTGATGTCGCCGGTGATCACGGCCGTAGAGCCGAAACCGATCCGGGTCAGGAACATCTTCATCTGCTCGACGGTGGTGTTCTGGCTCTCGTCGAGAATGATGAAGCTGTTGTTCAGCGTGCGACCGCGCATGTAGGCCAGTGGCGCGACTTCGATCACCTGACGCTCGATCAGCTTGGCCACGTATTCGAAGCCGAGCATTTCATAGAGCGCGTCGTAGAGCGGGCGCAGGTAAGGGTCGATCTTCTGCGACAGGTCGCCGGGCAGGAAGCCGAGTTTTTCACCCGCTTCGACCGCCGGACGCACCAGCAGAATGCGGCGGATCTGCTCGCGCTCCAGGGCATCGACGGCGCAGGCCACGGCCAGATAGGTCTTGCCGGTACCGGCCGGGCCGATGCCGAAGTTGATGTCGTTGCCAAGGATTTCTTTCACATAGCGCAGCTGATTCAGGCCGCGTGGGCGAATCATGCCCTTCTTGGTGCGCAGGGCGACGGAGGCTTCGGCGGGGGCGTGGTTGTCCAGTTGCTCGACGGCCGATTCCTGGAGGAACAGGTGCACCGTATCCGGCGACAGCTCTGAACCCTTGGTTTCCCGGTACAGGCGGCGAATCAGGTTTTCCGCGGAAGTGGTGTGCTTGGGTTCGCCGATCAGCTCGAACTGATTGCCGCGGTTGCGGATCTCGATGGCCAGGCGCTGTTCGATCAGCCGCAGGTGCTCGTCGAACTGCCCGCACAGATTGGCGAAGCGGCGAGCCTCAAAGGGCTCGAGGATAAAACGATGTGGTTCGATGGGTGCGTTCAAGGTCGTATTTAGCCGCCCTGGGGCAATTAGGATGAAATCAAGGATAACGCCAGCGGCGTGGGTGCGAAAGCTCTTAAAAAGCCTTGCATCGATTCAGCCGTCTGGCGGGGTCTCCTTGCGGTGTTACTGGATCAGCGAGCCGCGCAGCGAGTGCGGTTGCGCCGCGTCGATGTGGACGTCGGCGAACTGGCCGATCAGGGTCGGATTATCGCAGCGGAAGTTGACGATACGGTTATTCTCGGTGCGCCCTTGCAGCTCGCCCGGGTCTTTCTTCGAATAATCGGTCACCAGAATCCGCTGGATCGAGCCGACCATTTGTCGGCTGATCTCGAACCCTTGCTGGTTCAAGCGATGCTGCAAGGCGTTCAGACGTTCTTTCTTCAGTTCTTCCGGGGTGTCGTCGGCCAGGTCGGCGGCCGGGGTGCCCGGTCGCTGGCTATAGACAAACGAGTAGGAAAAGTCGAAACCGACGTCGGCAATCAGCTTCATGGTCTGTTCGAAGTCTTTCTCGGTTTCCCCCGGGAAGCCGACGATGAAGTCCGAACTGATGCAGATCCCCGGTACGGCGGCGCGCAATTTGCGCAGCTTGGATTTGTATTCCAGCGCCGTGTGGTTGCGTTTCATCGCGGCCAGGATCCGGTCCGAACCCGACTGCACCGGCAAGTGCAGGTGCTTGACCAGTTCCGGCACTTCGGCGTGGGCCTGGATCAGGCTGTCGGAGAACTCCAGCGGGTGCGAGGTGGTGTAGCGGATGCGGTCGATGCCGTCGACTGCCGCGACGACGCGGATCAGTTCCGCCAGGTCCGCCAGGCGACCATCGTGGGTCAGGCCGCGATAGCCGTTGACGTTCTGCCCCAGCAGGGTCACTTCACGCACGCCGTGTTCGGCCAGGTGGATGATCTCGGCGATCACGTCGTCGAACGGCCGGCTGACTTCTTCGCCGCGGGTGTAAGGCACCACGCAGAAGGTGCAGTACTTGCTGCAGCCTTCCATCACTGACACATAGGCGCTCGGGCCGTCGATGCGCGGCTCGGGCAGATGGTCGAATTTTTCGATTTCCGGGAACGAGACGTCGACTTGCGGCAGCTTGCTGATGCGCGCGGCGTCGATCATTTCCGGCAGACGGTGCAGGGTCTGCGGGCCGAACACCACGTCGACGTACGGCGCGCGATCACGGATCGCCGCGCCTTCCTGGCTGGCCACGCAACCGCCGACGGCGATCACCATGTCCGGGTTGGCCAGTTTCAGTTCGCGCCAGCGGCCGAGCTGGGAATACACCCGGTCCTGGGCGCGTTCGCGGATCGAGCAGGTGTTGAGCAGGATCACGTCGGCATCTTCGGCGCGCGCCGTGACTTCCAGGGCCTGGTGTTCGCCCAGCAGATCGACCATGCGCGAGCTGTCGTACTCGTTCATCTGGCAACCGTGGGTTTCGATGTAAAGCTTCTTGGCCATGGAATAGGGTCGTCACGTGGTTCAAAGAACCGCGCATTATAGGGAACATGTCCCCAGGTTCCTACCGCTGTGCGTCCGGTGGCTATGCTATAGTTCGCGCCCTCATTTTTACCCCGATGCTGTCTGCCCGCCATGACCAAACGCGAAGCTCCAATCTACAAGGTGATTTTCCTCAACCAGGGCCAGGTGTTCGAAATGTACGCCAAGCAGATCTATCAAAGTGATCTGTGGGGCTTTCTGGAAGTGGAAGAGTTCGTCTTTGGCGAGCGCACGCAAGTGGTCGTCGACCCGAGCGAAGAAAAGCTCAAGGCGCAGTTCGAAGGCGTGGTGCGCAGCTTTGTGCCGATGCACTCGATCGTGCGCATCGACGAGGTCGAGCGACTGGGGACGCCGAAGATCAGCGAAGCCCGTGGCGGCGTTGGCAACGTGATGCCGTTTCCGGTGCCGATGCCCGAGAAGTAAAACCGGACTTTATGGAAGTGATCGTTCCCATGCTCTGCGTGGGAATGCCGCCTTCGACGCTCCGCGTCGGTGACGCAAAGCGCGAGAACTATCGTTAGTCAGGGCAGGGGCGAAAACGGTGTACGCCCGTCGGCGCTCTGCAGTTCCATCAGGTATTTACGGAATATTTGCCCGAGCACCTGGGTCGCGGTTTCCAGGTCTTCGCGGGGCATTTTTTCGGCCACTTCGTCAGCCGTGTCCAATGCCTCTTCAGCACCGTTGACCGCCGCCATCTTCAGCACGATGTAGGCCTGAATGTTGTTGGCCTGCACGCCTTCGCCGTGGAAGAACATGGTGCCGAGCTTGAATTGCGCCTGGGCGTGGCCTTGCAGCGAGGCCTTTTCGAAATAGCTCAGGGCTTGATTGAGGTCGCGCGGCGCATTCTTGCCGTCGTAGTAGAACTCACCCAACTCGTATTGCGCTTGCGCATCCCCCTCGTCCGCCGCTTTCTGGCAGGCGGCCAGTGCCTGCGTGACGTCTTGCGGCTGAGTATTGAGGGTGCAGCGACCCATCGCCGGGATCAACAACGAGTTGCCGCCTGCTTGTGCATGTGCGAGCAGCGGCTGAAGGAGCAACAGGCAGCCCAAGGCAAGGGTGCGGCCGGTGCGGTTCATGGGAATCGACTTACCTCTGAAGGGCGCGCGGACCCGTCGAGGGATCCAATAAGCGCGCATTATGAAATAAGCAGGGCCATCCTTACAAAGTCTTTACTCGATTTTCTGCTGCGCGGGAAATATATCGCCCACTTTATGAGAGATTTTTGGCAGGCGTGTCGGAAAAGGCGTGCGGGTGTAGGAGAACGCTGACGCTGGCAATGGCCAACGTCAGCGGCGGGGCGTTTTACTTCAACCTGGCGAAGGCGCGTTCGGCGGCGTCGAGGGTCAGTTTCAGCTCGGCTTCGCCATGGGCGATCGAGGTGAAACCGGCTTCGAAGGCGCTCGGTGCCAGGTACACGCCACCTTCCAGCATCAGGTGGAAGAAGCGGCCGAACAGCGCTGCATCGCTGGCCATCACGTCTTCAAACGTAACAATGTCGTCGGCACCGCTGAAGTACAGACCGAACATGCCGCCCGCCTGGGTGGTCACGAACGGAATGCCGGCGGCATCGGCGCGCTGTTGCAGGCCGTCGAGCAGGCGCGTGGTGTAGTCGGTCAGCTCGGCGTGGAAGCCCGGACGGCTGATCAGGCGCAGGGTGGTCAGGCCGGCGGCCATCGCCAGCGGGTTGCCCGACAGGGTGCCTGCCTGATAGACCGGGCCCAGCGGCGCGATGCGCTCCATGATCGAGCGTTTGCCGCCGAAGCAGCCGACCGGCATGCCGCCGCCGATGATCTTGCCGAAGGTGGTCAGGTCCGGGGTTACGCCGTAGTAAGCCTGGGCACCGCCGAGGGCGACGCGGAAACCGGTCATCACTTCGTCGAAAATCAGCACCACGCCGTGCTTGTCGCACAGGCTGCGCAGGCCTTCGAGGAAACCCGGCGCCGGCGGTACGCAGTTCATGTTGCCGGCCACTGGCTCGACGATGATGCAGGCGACGTCCTGTCCGACTTCGGCGAGCATTTTTTCAACCGCGTCGATGTCGTTGAACGGCAGGGTCAGGGTGTGTTTGGCGAACGCTGCGGGTACGCCGGCAGAGCTTGGTACGCCCTGGGTCAGTGCGCCGGAACCGGCCTTGACCAGCAGACTGTCGGAGTGGCCGTGGTAGCAGCCTTCGAACTTGATGATGCTGTCACGGCCGGTGAAACCACGGGCCAGACGGATCGCACTCATGGTCGCTTCGGTGCCGGAGCTGACCATGCGCACCATCTCCATCGATGGCACCAGCGAGCAGACCAGATCGGCCATCTCGGTTTCCATCGCGGTCGGCGCGCCGTAGGACAGGCCGTGTTGCAACTGGTTGCGCACCGCATCCAGCACGTCCGGGTGGCTGTGGCCGAGGATCATCGGACCCCAGGAGCCGACGTAATCCACATAACGCTTGTCGTCTTCGTCAGTGACGTAGGCGCCTTCGGCGTGCTTGAAGAACAGCGGCGTGCCGCCAACGCTCTTGAACGCGCGAACCGGCGAGTTCACGCCACCGGGAATGTGTTTCTGGGCGTTGGCAAACAGGGTTTCGGAACGAGACATGATCGGGCTCTCAGACTTTTAGTAATTCATTGAAGGCGCGGGCGCGGCGGGTCACTTCGGCGCTGCTGTCGGCGCCGAACAGGCCATGGACCACGGCCAGCAGATCGACACCGTGGGCCACCAGTGGCGCAGCGTTGTCGAGGGTGATGCCGCCGATCGCGCAGATCGGCAGGTGCAGGGTGCGTTTGGCCTCGTCGAGCAGATCGAGGCTGCAACTCGGTGCACCGGGTTTGGTACTGGAATTGAAGAAGCGACCGAAGGCGACGTAACTCGCACCTTCCTTGGCGGCCTGTTCGGCCAGTTCAAGCTGCGCGTGGCAGGTCGAACCGATGATCGCCTTGGAACCGAGCAGGGCGCGGGTCGGCGACAGCGGGCCGTCGGTCTGGCCCAGGTGCACGCCGACGTTCAGGCGCGCGGCCAGTTCGGCATCATCGTTGATGATCAGTTGCGTCTTGTAGCGCTCGCACAGATCGCGCAGGGCTTCGGCCTCACGCAGACGGCGGGCCTCGTCGCTGCTCTTGTCGCGGTATTGCAGCAGGGTGACGCCGCCTTCCAGCGCCGCCTCCACGTAGGACAGAAACTTGCCGGCCAGCAACTGGCTGTCGGTGATGGCATACAGGCCACGTAGTTTCATCGCGCAGACCTCAGGCTCGAAACATCAGGAACAGAAATCCAGCGGCAGACGACGCGGCACGAACTGGCCTTTGCCCAGCTGTTCGGCATCGCGCAGGGTGCGCCAGGTGTAATCCAGCGCAGTACGCACCGCGCTGGCGAGGTTTTCGCCCAGTGCCAGGCGGCCGGCGAGGGTGCTGGCCAGAGTGCAGCCGGAACCGTGATAGCTGCCCGGCAGGCGCTGGCACTTGAAGGTTTCGCGCAGGCCGTCGCGGCTGTACAGGCGATTGTGGATTTCGGTTTCGTCGCCGTGACCGCCGGTGATCAGCAGGTTCTTGATGAACGGCAGGAGTTTTTCAGCGCACTCGTCCGCGGTGCCTTCCGGCAGTTCGGCAAGGATCCGGGCTTCGGGAAGGTTGGGGGTGGCGATGATCGACAGCGGCAGCAGGCGTTCGCGCATGGCGTAGCCGACTTCGTCCTTGCCCAGGCGTCCGCCGCCGCCGGCACGCAGCACCGGGTCGCAGACCACTGGCAAGTGCGGATGCGCCTGGAGCAGTTCGACGACGGTGTCGACCATTTCCAGGGAACCGAGCATGCCCAGTTTCACCGCCGCGACTTCGGAGTCGTTGAGCACGGCATTGGCCTGGGCCAGTACCCACTCACGGTCGAGGACGCGAAAGTCAGTGACGTTGACCGTGTCTTGCACGGTCAGGGCTGTGACGGCCGGAGCCGCATGGCAACCCTGAGCGAGCAGGGCTTCGATATCTGCCTGCAGGCCGGCGCCACCACTGGGGTCGTGGCCGGAGAGACAGAGGACAACGGGGCGTGAGCTGTAGATATTCATGGTGCGCGAGCTTACCACCAAACCTGTTTTCCGGGTGTTGTGGCGCAGTGCGCGGCCGATAACACGGGTAGCGAGATCCACAGCGCTTGTCACAATCTGACCGAGCCAACAGCTCTAGTCCGGTGTTTTGCTCTGGAACGCCCGTTCTAGAGCCTTTGTAGGAAAAATTTCCATGGTGCTCAATGGCCATCAACGGCTATGCTAGAGTGGATCCAAACCAATAACAGGTAATACCGGTTTTACGTCATCTCAAAGGGAATGGGGGGCTTCCTGACACAACCGGCCAAGCCACGCTGGGGCTTCAATGCGCTATTTGTTGATGATGTTGTTCTGTTTGCCCCTCCTGGCAAACGCCGTCGAATTCGACGAGTTCACCCAGAGCCTCCCGCTGGGTCGATCCCTGCAAGTGTTCGAAGACCCGAGCGGTCAGGCGAGCATTGCCGACGTCCGCGCGCAAGCCGCCGCCGGAAACTTCAAACCCCATGACAAAGCCACGCTCAATGCCGGTTATTCGCGCTCGGCGTTCTGGCTGAAGATCGACCTGCATTACCGCCCGACCAACCCGTCGGCGCAACGCAGCTGGCTGCTGGAACTGGCGTATCCGCCGCTCGATCATCTCGATCTGTATCTGCCCGATGCGGCCGGTGACTACCGTCTGGTGCGGCAGACCGGGGACGCCTTGCCGTTCGCTAGTCGCGAGATCCGTCAGAACAATTACCTGTTCGACCTGGCGTTCAAGCCGGATCAGCAACGAACCGTTTATCTGCGGTTGTCCAGCGAAGGTTCGATCCAGGCGCCGGTGACGTTGTGGTCGAGCACCGCGTACCTTGAAGACCAGCCGGTGCGCCTGTACGTGCTGGGGATCATTTATGGCGTGCTGCTGGGGATGCTGGTTTACAACCTGTTCATCTACCTCAGCGTGCGCGACACCAGTTACCTCTATTACATCTTCTATATCGCCTCGTTCGGCCTCTATCAGCTGTCGGTCAACGGCGCGGCGGTCGAGTATTTCTGGCCGGACAATCCATGGTGGGCCAACGCCGCCACGCCGTTCTTCATCGGATGTGCGGGGTTGTTCGGCAGCCAGTTCGCCCGCAGTTTCCTGCAGACGAAGAACCACAGCCGCTGGCTCGATCGTCTGTTGATCGCCCTGATTGTTTTTGGCGCCGTGGTGATCGGTCTGTCGTTGATGACCAGTTATGGCCTGGCCCTGCGTCTGGCGACGACCCTGGCCCTGACCTTCACCGTGGTGATCTTCGCCGCCGGGATCCTCGCCTGGTGGCGTGGCTTGCGGGTGGCGCGTTATTTCATCATTGCCTGGTCGGCATTCCTGATCGGCGGCATCGTCAACACCATGATGGTGCTGGGCCTGCTGCCAAATGTGTTCCTGACCATGTACGCCAGCCAGATCGGTTCAGCCATCGAAGTGGCGCTGCTGTCGCTGGCGCTGGCCGACCGCATCAACGCCATGCGCGAACAACAGGCGCAGACCCTGTTCGACGCCGGCCAGAAACTTGAAGTGCTGAACCAGCAACTGGCCCACAGCAACAAGCTCAAGGACGAATTCCTCGCGACTCTGACCCACGAACTGCGCACGCCGATGAACGGGGTGATCGGTTCGCTGGAGCTGATGCAGACCGTCGAACTCGATCCGGAACTGGAGCAATACCAGCAGACCGCCGCCGGTTCAGCGCGGGACATGATGCGCATGGTCAACGGCATCCTCACGCTGACCGAGTTGCAGGCCGGCAAGCTCAAGGCAACGCCCGGCAGTTTCAGCCTGCGCGGGGTGGTCGAGGCGTTGCGGATGCAGTTCGATGGCAATGCTTCGAGCAAGTCGCTGGACTTCAAGGTCGATGTGCTGCCGACCCTGCCGGATCGTCTGCATGGCGACAGCGCCAAACTCGCGCAATGCCTGGAGTGCCTGCTGGACAACGCGATCAAGTTCACCCGCGTAGGCGGCCTCGCCTTGCGGGTCACCGGCAAACCGTCGACGGACAATCGCCTGGCGCTGTCCTTCGCGGTGATCGACACCGGCATCGGTTTCACCGATCTGGGCGAGGCGACGATGTATCAGCGGTTCTTCCAGCTCGACGGTTCGATGACCCGCGAATACGGCGGGCTGGGCGTCGGTCTGGCGATCTGCCGTCAATTGGTGGAATTGCTCGGTGGCAAGCTCACGCACCGCTCCGAGCCGGGGCGCGGCAGCCGTTTTCAACTGGATGTCGAGTTTGAGTTGCCGGAAGTGGAAGCCGTGCCCGCGTTCAGCCGTGACACTGTGCGCGCGCCGCAGGATTGCACCGTGCTGCTGGTGGACGACAACAGCGTCAACCAACTGGTGATGCGCGGCATGTTGCTCAAGCTCGGATTTCGGGTGCGCACTGCCGACCACGGCGCGGCGGCGCTCGACTGTTTGCAGCGCGAGCGCTTCGATGCGGTGCTGATCGACTGCCAGTTACCGCCGCTCGACGGGGCATCGCTGTGTTGCCAGATCCGTGACCTGCCGGGATGCGCCCATTTGCCGGTGTTCATGATCGCGCTGGGGGCGGATCGCGAGCATTGCGCGTCGGGCGGCTCGATCGACTACCTGAGCAAACCGGTGAAATTCGAGGATCTGCAGGTGGCGATGCAGCGGCGGGTGTTGAGTTGCTGACAGGGTGAAAGCGCCGGTATTTAGGCCGATATGACACTTTGATCGGTTCCGGGGCGGTGCTTAACTGAAGCTCTGGCCGATCAAGGAGCCCCGTCATGAACCTGCATCAGTTCGCCGAAACCCACGAAGTCACCAACCAGCCACCGTCGCTCGACGGCACCAACCTCTACCGCATCGACCTGCCGTTGCAGGAGTGGTCGCAGCGGTTCGGCGCCGGTTGGGCCGAGTCGCGGATCGACGCTTACGGCGCCTTGGCCGGCGGCCCGTTGATGGAGGCCGGGTTCCTCGCCAATCAAAACAAACCGGTGTTTGCCAGCCATGACCGCTACGGTCATCGCATCGATCTGGTGGAATTTCACCCGGCGTATCACGAGCTGATGCGCACCGCTATCGAACATGGCTTGACCTCGCTGCCCTGGGCTCATCCACAGGATGGCGCCCATGTCGCCCGCGCCTCCATGACCTACCTGCACAGCCAGGCCGAGGCCGGCAGCGGTTGCCCGCTGACCATGACCTTCGCCAGTGTGCCGGCGATGCGTTTGCAGCCGAATCTGGCCGAACAGTGGCTGCCGAAAATCCTCGCCACCGAATACGACCCGCGCAATGTCGGCATGGCCCACAAGGCTGGCGTAACCATCGGCATGGCGATGACCGAGAAACAGGGCGGCACCGACGTCCGTGCCAACACCACCAAGGCTTATCCGGTCGGCGCCAGTGGCCCGGGCCAGGCTTATGAACTGGTGGGGCACAAGTGGTTCTGTTCGGCGCCGATGTGCGATGCGTTTCTGACGCTGGCGCAAACCGACAAGGGCCTGAGCTGTTTCCTGCTGCCGCGCCATCGCCCGGACGACACGCGCAATCAGTTCTATATCCAGCGCCTGAAAAACAAACTCGGCAACCAGTCCAATGCCTCCAGCGAAGTGGAGTTCCGTGGTGCGCTGGCGTGGATGGTCGGCGAGGAAGGACGCGGGGTGCCGACCATCATCGAGATGGTGGCCATGACCCGTTTCGACTGCATGGTCGGCTCCAGTTCGCTGATGCGTCAGGCGCTGACCCAGGCCAGCCATCACTGCGCCCATCGCAAGGTCGGCGGCAAACTGCTCAACGAACAACCGCTGATGCAGAACGTGCTGGCCGATCTGGCGCTGGAAAGCGAAGCCGCGCTGGCTCTGAGCCTGCGCATGGGCAAGGCGCTGGATCATCTGGACGACCGCCATGAAGCGCAGTTCGCCCGGCTGGTGACAGCGGTGGGCAAATACTGGATCTGCAAACGTGCGCCGGGGATGATCAACGAAGCCGCCGAGTGTATGGGCGGCGCCGGGTATGTCGAAGACAGCATCCTGCCGCGGCTGTACCGCGAAGCGCCGGTGAACTCGACGTGGGAAGGCTCTGGCAACGTGCAATGCCTCGATGTGTTGCGCGCCTTGTCGAAAGAGCCGGGTGTGCTTGACGTGTTGTTCAGCGAGTTGGGCGACGGCCATGGCGACAAGCGACTGGCCACGCACATCCAGCAATTGCAGGCGCAGTTCAAGGACACAAGCGACATTCAGTACCGCGCTCGGCAATTGACCGAAGACATCGCTTTGGGACTGCAAGCCAAGCTGCTGCTGGAGGCCGGGAATGCGGCGGTCAGCGATGCTTTTATCGCCAGTCGCCTGAGCGGTGGCGGTCGGGCCTACGGCGCGTTACCGCGTGGGCTGGATGTCGAGGCAATCGTCGCTCGCTCGACACCGCAAGGTTTCTGAAGGGGGATCGCGACAAAGCCACAACGCCACTGTTTCCGTGACGCCACGATGCAGGCAAGATGAAGCTCTGCAAGTCAGAACACAGGAAGCTGATCGTGACCGAAGCGTTTATTGTCGTTCAAACCGCCGAACAGGCCGTGGATCGTCTGGCCGAGCTGCATGAGCGGGCCACCACGGCGCTGAACTCGGCGCTCAAGCGTTATCTCAAGGATCGCGTCGAGCCCGACGCCGAGCAACGTGCCCTGTTCCGTTATCCCGAACTGCGTCTGACCTACCACTGCCAGGGTGAAGTCCCGCAGACCACCCGCGCCTACGCCAAGGTGCAGTTGCCGGGCACCTACAGCGTGACCGTTACCCATCCGAAGGCGTTTCGCAAATACCTGCTCGAGCAGCTCACGCCGCTGATGCACGACTTCACCGTGACTGTCGAAGTCGGAGTCAGCGGGCAGAACATTCCGTACCCGTACGTGGTCGAGCAGGGCGATGAACTGGCCGGCTCCGGTGTCACTGCCGCCGTGCTGGCGCGAGTGTTCCCGAGTACTGACCTGTCCGCCGCCACCGATGGCATCGCCGACGGCCTCTACGACTGGGAAAACACCGATCCACTGCCATTGGCGCTGTTCGATGCGGCCCGCGTCGACTTCTCGCTGCGTCGTCTGGTGCATTACACCGGCAGCGACTGGCGCCATGTGCAGCCGTGGATTCTGCTGACCAACTACCACCGTTATGTCGACCAGTTCATCGTCCATGGTCTGGAGCAACTGCGCCGCGACCCGCGCTTCGTGCGCATGGTGCTGCCGGGCAACGTGATCATCGAAAAAGGCATGGATCACGGCGAAGCCTCGGCGATTGCCGCCGGCGTGGTCTGGCACCGCTACCAGATGCCGGCCTATCACCTGATCGCCAGCGATGGCCACGGCGTGACCCTGGTGAACATCGGCGTCGGCCCGTCCAACGCCAAGAACATCACTGACCACCTGGCCGTGTTGCGTCCGCATTGCTGGCTGATGATCGGTCACTGCGGCGGCCTGCGTCAGTCGCAGACCATCGGCGACTACGTGCTGGCTCACGCTTATATGCGTCGCGACGGGATTCTCGACCGGGTGGTGCCACCGAATATTCCGATTCCGGCGCTGGCCGAAGTGCAACTGGCGCTGCAACAAGCGGCAGCCAATATCACCGGCGAGAAGGGCGAAGAGCTGAAGAAGCGCCTGCGCACCGGCACCGTGCTGACCTACGACGACCGTAACTGGGAACTGCGTTGGGCCCAGGAGCGACCGCTGATCAACCTGTCCCGCGCCGTGGCGGTGGACATGGAAAGCGGCACCATCGCCGCCCAGGGTTATCGCCTGCGAGTGCCGTACGGCACGTTGCTGTGCGTTTCGGACAAACCGCTGCACAGTGAAATCAAGCTGCCGGGTTCGGCCAACGCGTTTTACGAACGTGCGGTCAGTCAGCACTTGAAGATCGGCATCGAAGCGGTGGATCTGCTGCGCACCGAACTCAATTCGCTGCACTCGCGCAAACTGCGCAGCTTCGACGAGCCGCCGTTCCGCTAAAGGTTTGTCGTGGTCATTTGGCGGTCGGGGCACTAGCATTGTCAGCCCAGATCGCCAGATGTTGTTTTGCCCATGTCCCGTCCCCAACGTCCACCTTCTCGCCGCCCCGGCGTGAAGCCATCCTCTTCAGCCCCGCGCCGTGTCGCCAAGGCACCACCGGCCGAGCCGAAGCTGATCCTGTTCAACAAACCGTTCGATGTGCTGACGCAATTCAGCGACGGTGAAGGGCGGGCGACGCTCAAGGATTACATCGACATTCCGGGCATCTATCCGGCCGGGCGGCTGGATCGTGACAGCGAAGGTTTGCTGCTGCTGACCAACGATGGCCAGTTGCAGGCGCGGATCGCCGACCCCAAGCACAAGCTGGCGAAAACCTATTGGGTGCAGGTCGAAGGCGTGCCGACAGCCGAGCAGTTGCAGCGTCTGCGTGACGGCGTCGAGCTGAATGACGGCATGACCTTGCCCGCGCAAGCGCGGCAACTGGATGAGCCCGAGCTGTGGCCGCGCAATCCGCCGGTACGCTTTCGCGCAACGATTCCGACAACCTGGCTGGAGCTGGTGATTCGCGAAGGGCGCAACCGCCAGGTGCGGCGGATGACAGCGGCGGTGGGGCTGCCGACGTTGCGGCTGGTGCGGGTCAGGATTGGTGACTGGACGATCGAAGGGCTCGATCAGGGCCAGTGGAAAGAAGTGCCGGCGCGTTTATAAGGCGCCGGATTCGATCAGGCCGATCACCACGCTCTTGATGATGAACGCGGCCACGCCCAGGCCCAGCACGAAGAACAGAATGAACGAGCCGAAGCGCCCGGCCTTGGACTTCTTCGCCAGATCCCAGACGATGAAACCCATGAAAATGATCAGGATGCTGACAAGGCCAGTCATCATCCACTCTTCAAATACTGCTGGATCCATCGGGCATCTCCGGCGCTGCGCGGCTGAAAGGGCGGCCGGGAGTATACGCCAGCGGTGAACGACGCAGCATTGACCTGCGTCGGTGTGCCGCAGTCATTCGTCGATTTCAGCTGCGCAGATGAGTCAGCGGCAGTTCGGTGCTGTTGAGCACCTGATTCAGCACAAAACTCGAGCGCACGCTGGTTACGCCTTCGATCCGGGTCAGATGCCCCAGCAGCAGCTTCTGATAGTGATCCATGTCCGGCACCACCACTTTCAGTTGGTAGTCGGCATCCACGCCAGTCACCAGGCTGCATTCCAGCACTTGCGGCAAGGTGCGGATTGCGGCTTCGAAGTTCTCGAAACGCTCCGGCGTGTGGCGGTCCATGCCGATCAGCACGTAGGCGGTCAGGCTCAGGCCGAGCATCTTGCGATCGAGCAGGGCGACTTGACGGGAGATGTAGCCGTCATCCTCCAGTTGCTTGACCCGGCGCGAGCACGGGGAGGGCGACAGACCGATGCGCTCGGCCAGTTCCTGGTTGGAGATGCGGGCGTCGCGCTGCAATTCCGCCAAAATACTCAGGTCGTAACGGTCGAGTTTGCTCATCAAACGGTCCTTTGTCTTAACTATTGCGGCGGATTATCTATCCAGGGTTAAAAATTGCGCAAGTGATGTTTATTTGAGCAATCTTCGCAATCATCTGTCGCGGCTCCGGGCCTATTCTTATCACCAGAATCACTGCTCGGTAACACAGTCCACTGCGGCCCGCCCAATCCGGCCCGCCGCGGCCGCCACCCCCACCGGGGTTGTGCCGGCCCCCGAGCTGCACACTGTCCAGAAGACGGCGTGAGGTGAGCCGACGTCAAAAGCGTCGAGCCAGGACGAAGTTCTCTAGAAGGGAGGCCGACGGGTCTCCCTTTTTTCTTGCCCGCGATTTGGCCCATCTCGCTCAATAAATAAATGACGTGACTGATAACCTGTAGCAGAACCCGGTGTGTCCATCTCCGGTCTTAGCTACACGCCCTCTTAATTTCAGGCTCAAGTCCGCAGTGAGGAATTCCATGAAGTCGCGCATCTGGCGTCTGGCCAGTGTTGGTTTGCTGTGTGTGAGTGTCGGTGCGCAAGCGCTGGCGGATGAGCCGCAGAATCGCGGCCCCGACGGCGGCGGACGCGGGCCGGAGCATCAGGGCAACAATCAGGGGCATGGCGGCGGTGATCAGCAGCGCGGCCAGAACAGTCCGCAGCGGCAGAACAACGACATCATTCGTGGCGACAATAGCCGCCAGTTCGAGCACAACGGTCAGCAGAACCACGGTCAGTGGCAGAACCAGAACCAGCCACGTCCGGCCTATAACCCCAATCCGGTGCGCCAGCCGCCACCGCCGCCGCAATTGCCGGCCAACGATCTGCCGATCCAGCCGCGCCCCGACACCGTGCGCCAGACCCAGGAACCGCGTCAGGGTTACTACCGCGACGAGCGCCCGCAGAACGGTTATCACCAGAACTGGCAGACCGGCAACCGCCCCAACGACAACCGCTGGCCGGGTCGACCCGATGGGCATGGCAACGGCTGGGGCCCCGGTCCGCAATACCGGCCGGGTCATGTGATCGACCGTTTCCCGGATCGGGATTACCGCGTGCCGTATCGCGGCCAGGACTATTTCTACTCCGGCGGCTACTGGTATCGCCCGCAAGGCCCGCGCTACATCGTGGTTCAGCCGCCGCGCGGGATTCGCATCCAGTACCTGCCGGATTACGCTCGGGAAGTGTGGATCGGCGGCTCGCTGCTGTTCCTTGCCGCCGGCTCGTACTACGCCTATCAGGAAGCGACGCAGGATTACGTGGTGGTCGAACCGCCGGCGCAGCAGCCACCGCAGCCGACCGGCAATGGTTATGACGTGGAGGCGTATCCGGCCAACGGTCAGTCACCGGAGCAGGTTCAGCGCGACGGTTACGAGTGCTATCAGTACGCGGTGCAGCAGAGCGGCTTCAATCCGCGCACCGCGACTTACCAGCCGGCGCCCGAAGTGGTGCAGGCCTACCGCCAGGCCCAGGGCAATTGCCTGAGCAGTCGCGGTTATCAGGTCAACTACTGAGCCCGAGCGGCTTTGACCACTTCCTGCGGGTCGGCGTGCACCAGCACTTCTGCCCGTGGGTAGGCTTTGTGAATGGCATCCGCCGCCTGATCGCTGATGCCGTGAGCAACTGACAGCGTCAGCTCCCCCGGCAATTCCAGGTGCAATTGCACGAACCAGTGATTGCCGGAAATCCGCGTGCGCAAATCATGCGCGCCCAATACCCCCGGTACACCGCACGCCAGTTCGAGCATGTGCTGACTGACATCCGCCGGCAGCTCTTCATCCATCAGCACCGAAAAACTTTCCCGGGCGATCTGGATTGCGCTCCATAAGATGTAGGCAGCGATCCCCAGACCGAACCACGCATCCAGCTGATCGAAACCCAAACCGGCCAACACCAGCGCAATCAGAATGCTGCCGTTAAGCAACAGGTCCGAACGGTAATGCAGCGAGTCCGCCCGCACGGCGTTGGAGCCGGTCTGCTTGATGACCCGATGCTGCAGCATCAACAGTGCGACAGTCAGCAGCAGGGAAAATACGATCACACCAATGCTCAGCCACGGCGCGCCGAGTGGCTCGGGATGTTTCAGGCGCTCATAAGCCTGAAACGCGATCAGCACCGCACTGCCGCCAATGAACAGCGCCTGCGCCATGCCCGCCAGCGACTCGGCCTTGCCGTGGCCATAACGGTGATCGTCGTCCGCCGGACGCAGCGCGTAATGCACCGCCAGCAGATTGAGCAACGAAGTGACGCCATCGAGGGCCGAGTCGGTGAGGCCGGCGAGCATGCTCACCGAACCGCTCAGCCACCAGGCGATGGCTTTGGCGATAATCAGCGTACAGGCCACCGCCACCGAGGCGCGGGTCGCCAGCCGCAGCAGGCGGGCGTGTTCGGTGCTTGTGGTCATGGGGGCGTCAATTCCTTATGCGGCAGGTTGCAGGCCGAACATCGCCAGTTGCTGGGTGCTGCCCCTGTGCTGGATCAGGCGCGGGTCGTCCAGCGGCAGATTGCGGCCCAGCTCCGTTTCGAGAATAGCCTGCAACTTCAAGTTATCGACCTGACCGTCCGGGCCGATGGCTTGCTTGAGCTTGGCCGGATCGACCTGCGCCGTGTGGCCCGGTTCGAAGTAGATCGCGCCGGTGGCGAAGTCCACGGCAAACGCGATCACGCCGGGAAGGATATAGAACAGCAGGCCCACGGCATCGAGCACGGCAATCGCCGGGTCGATCTTGCCGTCGATCTGGCCGCGCCGGTCTGGGTAGAAAATCGAACCGCACGCGGTGATCTGAGTGAGCAGGGTGGCAACCAGTACACCGCCGATCAGGCGAAAAGGTAAGCGCATGGGAATCTCCTGAGTCATCTGTTAACGAAGCGTCATCGTGTGAAGTTAAGACCCTGACGAACGCCTGGCAGTTCGCCGTTATACTCGCCGCTCTGTTTTGGAGCCAGTATGAATTCGTTGCCGATCGATGACGTTTTACCCGCCCTGCGTGAAGCCCTCGCGACACGTCACGAAGCCGTGCTCGAAGCACCGCCCGGCGCCGGTAAAACCACCCGCGTGCCCTTGGCCCTGCTCAATGAAGCGTGGCTGAACGGGCAGACCATTCTCATGCTCGAACCGCGTCGGCTGGCCGCCCGCGCAGCGGCGGAACGGCTGGCCAGCGAGCTGGGCGAGAAGGTCGGTGAAACCGTCGGTTATCGCATCCGCCTCGACAGCAAGGTTGGCCCCAACACCCGCATCGAAGTGGTCACCGAAGGCATCCTCACCCGGCGCTTGCAGGACGACCCGGCGCTGGAAGGCGTGGGCCTGCTGATCTTCGACGAATTTCACGAACGCAGCCTCGACGCCGATCTGGCGCTGGCCCTCAGTCTGAACGGTCGCGAGCTGTTTCGAGCTGAACAACCGCTGAAAATTCTGCTGATGTCCGCCACCCTTGAAGGCGAACGTCTGGCCGGGTTGCTCGACGACGCGCCAATCCTGCGCAGCGAAGGCCGGATGTTCCCGGTAACGATGCGCTGGGGCCGACCGTTCCAGCCCGGCGAGTACATTGATCAACGCGTCACGCAAACGGTGCTCGAAGCGCTGCACGATGAAACCGGCAGCCTGTTGGTGTTTCTGCCGGGGCAGGCGGAAATCCGGCGGGTTCATCAGCAACTGGCGGACGCCATCGGTGAGCGCAGCGACGTCTTGCTCTGCCCGTTGCACGGCGAACTCGACCTGAATGCACAACGCGCCGCCATCGACCCGGCCCCGGCGGGCCAGCGCAAAGTGGTGCTGGCCACCAACATCGCCGAGACCAGCCTGACCATCAACGGCGTGCGCGTGGTGATCGACGCCGGGCTGGCGCGGGTGCCGCGTTTCGATCCGGGCAGCGGCATGACTCGCCTCGACACCCAACGCATCTCTAAAGCCAGTGCCACCCAGCGTGCGGGCCGGGCCGGGCGTCTGGAACCGGGCGTGTGTTATCGCCTGTGGTCGCAGGATCAGCACGAACAACTCGCGGCTTATGGCAGTGCGGAAATCCTTTCGGCGGATCTGGCTGGCCTGGCTTTGCAACTCGGTCGCTGGGGCGTGGCGCCGAGTGATCTGATCTGGCTGGACGTGCCACCGGCCGCCGCTTATGCACAGGCTCAAGACCTGTTGCAGCGCCTCGGTGCGCTGGACGGTGAAACCCTCAATCGCCACGGTCAGGCCATGGCCGAATTGCCGGCCCATCCGCGCATCGCTCATTTGCTTTTGCGCGGTCAGGCACTGGGATTGGCGAACATGGCGTGCGACGTCGCCGCGTTGCTCGGCGAGCGCGACATTTTGCGTGGCGCCGGGGCCGATCTGCACAGTCGTCTGGCGCTGCTGTCCGGCGAAGAGCGCGCGGCTCGTGGTACCCAGGGCGGCGTGCAGCGTGCCCGGCAACTGGCGCGGCAATATCGCGGCTACCTGCGTGGGCAACCGAGCGAGCCGGTCGCCGACCCGGATCATCCACGCTGGCTCGGCGCCTTGCTGGCGCTGGCCTACCCGGATCGCGTCGCCCAGCAGCGACGGGCCGGTGGCGCCGAATATCGTCTGGCCAACGGTCGCGCGGCGCTGTTCGCCGAAGCCGACAGCCTGATGAAGGAACCGTGGATCGTGATCGCCGACCTCGGCAGCCGCCAAGGCCAGCGTGAAGAGCGGATTTATCTGGCGGCGGATTTCGATCCGGCGCTGTTCGATTCGGTGCTCGCCGAACAAGTGCACAACGTCGATCAACTGGACTGGGACGAACGCGAAGGCGTATTGCGCGCCGAGCGTCAGCGCAAGGTGGGCGAACTGATCCTCAGCCGCGAACCACTGACCGGCCTCGACGAAAACGCCCGCAGTCAGGCGCTGGTCAATCTGGTGCGGCGCAAAGGTCTCGAGCTGCTGCCGTGGACTCCGGAACTGCGCCAGTGGCAGGCGCGAGTCGCGTTGCTGCGCCAGCTCGACCTGGACGCCAAGGGCGACAGCCAATGGCCGGATGTCAGCGACGCCACACTGCTGAAAACCCTCGAAGACTGGCTGATGCCTTATCTGGGCAAGGTCTCGCGCCTCAGCCATTTCGCCAACCTCGACCTGTCGAGCATCGTGCGCAATCTGCTGCCGTGGCCGCTGCCGCAACAGCTCGACGAGCAGGCGCCGCATCACCTGAGCGTGCCGTCGGGCTCGTCGATTCGACTCGACTACAGCGAGCAACCGCCGATTCTCGCGGTGCGCTTACAGGAGCTGTTCGGCCTCGCCGACACACCACGCATCGCCGGCGGCCGGCAAGTGGTCAAACTGCACCTGCTGTCGCCCGCACGGCGCCCGGTGCAGGTGACGCAGGATCTGGCCAACTTCTGGCGCAGCACCTATGCCGAAGTGAAGAAGGATCTGAAGGGGCGGTATCCGAAGCACTATTGGCCGGATGATCCATTGGTGGCTGAAGCCACTGCTCGGGCAAAACCACGGGGTACGTAACAGACGGCATTCAGGTAGGCCTTCCATCTTCCTCAATTATGCGTAATTATTTCTTTATTCATAAATTATGTATTTTGACATAAAGGCTCATAATGACTCCGGAAACCAAGGACTCGCTGCTCTTCCCTCGCACCAACCTGGCTGAAGGAATCCTGGTCACTTTCGAGTCACGCCTGCAGAACGCCGCGACGATATTCGCGCCTCGGCGCAAGGGCAAAACCACCTTTCTGATCAACGATCTGATACCGATTGCCAAGGCACACGGCTTTATTGTTGCAACAGCAGACCTGTGGTTTGACAAGGCGCATCCTGAGCGGGTGATCGCGGGTGCGTTGTATGAGGCCATCCACGGTACAGGGTTCTTGCGACGCAACTGGCTGAAGCTCATGCGACCGGGGTCTCTGGTCCAGTCGGTGGAGGCCGGCGCCAGTACCGACGGCGTAACAGTGAAGGCCGAGCTGGCGAAGGAGGGCGGACTGAACCTGATCGAGCTCTTCGAGCGCTTCCGGATACTCGGTAACGGCAAGGCGCTGCTGATCATCGATGAGGTTCAGCATCTGGCGAGCCGGAAAGAATTCGAAGACTTGACTGCTACGCTCCGTTCGCTATTGCAGCACGCGCACGGTGAAGTCTTTGCAGTGTTTACAGGGTCCTCCCAGGATGGCCTGCATCGAATGTTTCGTCGTACCAAAGCACCGTTCTATCAGTTCAGCCACGAGATCCAGTTTCCTAATCTTGGCCTGGAATTTGTCCAGCATCTGGGCCAGCGGTTCCAGGAAATCACCGGAAGGGAGTGGGAGGTAAACGCCGCTTTCGAGCGTTTTGCTGCCCGGGGATACATGCCCAAGTACATTCGCGATGTATTTCTGCTGTGTCTCACTGAGGGGCTCAGCGTGCGAGATGCAGATCATCGAGCCTGGGGCACCATGACGGACGAAGGCAACTTCGAGAACCTGATTCTGGAGATGGCTCCTCTGGATTTCACTGTACTTATCGGGCTGGTGAGGGGGCTTCCCATTTTTTCTACCGAAGGACGCGAGTGGATTGGCAGCGAGATGCCCGGTGGCCACGTGCCCAGCGCGGCGACGGTTCAGACTGCCTTGAAGCGCCTGCAACGCCGCGACCTGGTCGGCAACCTCGGGCATGGTGAGTGGGCGATTGAAGACATTGCCATGGAAGGTTACTTGCGTCGGAACTTCGTTGAAATTGACCCTCAACTCGGTACGGAAAACGATCAATAGGTTTTTTGGGGGTTGGCATCGGCTTTCCGGCGACAGCCTGAGTTTTATAAAGCTGGTATCAAAAGATCGCAGCCTGCGATCTTTTGATTTTCATCGGCTGGCCTTCGCCGTCAGCTGCTCCCGACAATAATCGGCAAACAGCTGCGCCGGTTTGGTCAGTTGTCCGCGTTTGAGCCACGCCGCCACCAGGCCTGACCCGGTGACGTCTTCGACGATGTCCACGCACACGACTTTCTTGCCGTCGTAGGTGCATTCCGAATGCGGGCGGGTGACCAGGATCGAGAAGCCGAAACCCTGGCCGACCATGCCGCGCACCATTTCGATCGAGGGCGAGCTGAACTCGATGCGTGGCGACAGCCCGAGTTCTTCGAACAGGCTGACGAAGTAGGTGCGGCTCGGTTGTACGTCGAGCAGGATCATCGGTTCCAGGCACAAGTCCCGCAGCGAAACCTGCTTGAGCTGGGCGAAGCGGTGATCTGCCGGCAGCAGGGCGTAAGGCCGTTGGGCCGGCATCAGCGGCTCGGTTTCGATGGTGGCGTCGAGGTCGTGTTTGTACAGGATTGCCAGATCGAAGGTGCCCGAGGTCAGGCCTTGCACCAGTTCCTGTTGTTCGCCGTCGCGGATGCGGATCTTCACCCCCGGATACAGCGCCGAGAACCCGGCAATCAGTTGCGGCAGGTACAGCGGGGCGACGGTTTCGAAACAGCCGATATCGATCTGCCCGGCCACCACGTCGTTGTCGGCGAGGGCGTTCTGTTCGAACTCCTTGGCCATGCGCAGCAGTTCCTGAGCCTTGCGGAAGAACCGCGCACCGCTCGGCGTCAGGGACACGCCCTGGGCGTGATGGCGGATCAGCAGTTGCACGCCGAAGCTGTCTTCCAGCCCCTTGATCGCTGTGGAAATCGCCGGTTGCGCGATGTACAGCTTGCGCGACGCTTCGGCGACGCTGCCGCATTCGACGGTGGTGATGAAGTATTTCAACTGACGCAGGTTGTAAGCGGCCACGGTGAACCTCAAAGCGAACGGATTTCACATCCAAGCAATTTGTAAGCCGCCGGCCTCCGTTCTGTCGGCGGTTTTTTTGTCCCTGAACAATAGCCCCATACGCGCGCGAAGGGGCCATCGGCTGGTTACCTTTTTTATTGTCTGCGAAGACATTTTTACTGGTTTTAGCGCGCACGGGCCTGAGCGACTATCGACCCCGCACTGTTCTCAAAAGAATAAAAGTCCAAGGAGCAACCACCGTGTTCGAGCTTGCAGACTGGCAGCGCAAGGCCGCTGAATTGAGCTATCCGTACCAGGCCGTGATCGACGGCAAACTGCGTGCGGCGCAGTCGGGGCAGACCTTTGCCGCGATCAACCCGGCCACCGGCCAGCTGCTGGCAAACGTCGCCGCGTGTGGTGAAGAGGATGTTGACGCGGCGGTGCAGAATGCGCGACAGGTGTTCGAGGCCGGCACCTGGGCCGGGCGTTCACCGACCGAGCGCAAGCAAGTGCTGCTGCGGCTGGCGGATCTGATTCTGGCCAATCGCGAAGAACTGGCGCTGCTCGATTCGCTGAACATGGGCAAACCGGTGATGGACGCTTACAACATCGACGTGCCGGGCGCCGCCGGGGTGTTCCGCTGGTACGCCGAAAGCCTCGACAAGCTCTACGATCAGGTCGCGCCGAGCGCCTCGAACGTGCTGGCGACCATCACCCGCGAAGCGCTGGGCGTGGTCGCGGCTGTGGTGCCGTGGAACTTCCCGCTGGACATGGCCGCGTGGAAACTCGCCCCGGCGCTGGCGGCGGGCAATTCGGTGATTCTCAAACCCGCCGAGCAATCACCGTTCTCCGCGTTGCGTCTGGCCGAGCTGGCGCTGGAAGCCGGGCTGCCGGCCGGTGTGATGAACGTGCTGCCGGGGCTCGGCGAACAGGCCGGCAAAGCCTTGGGCCTGCACCCGGATGTCGATTGCCTGGTGTTCACCGGCTCGACCCAGGTCGGCAAATATTTCATGCAGTACTCCGCGCAGTCGAACCTCAAGCAGGTGTGGCTGGAGTGCGGCGGCAAGAGCGCCAATCTGGTGTTCGCCGACTGCAAGGATCTGGATCTGGCGGCGCAGAAAGCCGCGTTCGGGATCTTCTTCAATCAGGGCGAAGTCTGCTCGGCCAACTCGCGGTTGCTGGTGGAGCGCTCGATTCATGATGAGTTCGTCGAACGACTGAAGGCCCAGGCCGAACGCTGGCAGCCGGGCGATCCGCTGGACCCGGCGAGTGCGGCCGGGGCGATTGTCGACACCCGTCAGACCGAAAGCGTTCTGCGCTTCATCCATCAGGCCGAACGCGAAGGCGCGACCCGCGTCTGTGGCGGCCGTCAATTGAGTTTCAACGGCTCGGACAACTTCGTTCAGCCGACGATTTTCACCGACGTGCAGCCGCACATGACCCTGTTTCGTGAAGAAGTGTTCGGCCCGGTGCTGGCGGTGATGCCGTTCGATGACGAGGCCCACGCCTTGCGACTGGCCAACGACAGCGTCTACGGTCTGGCGGCGTCGCTGTGGACCGATGATCTGCACCGCGCGCACCGGGTGGCGCGGCAATTGCGAGCCGGTACGGTGTCGGTCAACAGCGTCGATGCGCTGGACGTGACCGTGCCGTTCGGCGGCGGCAGACAATCCGGTTTCGGCCGCGATCTGTCGCTGCACTCGTTCGACAAATACACCCAGTTGAAAACCACCTGGTTTCAACTGCGCTCATGACAGCCGCTCACAACAAGAAAGGAGATCCGGCGATGACCACCTCACGTCAAACCCGCGACTACCAGGCCGCCGATGCAGCGCACCACATTCATGCGTTCGTCGACCAGAAGGCCCTCAACGACGAAGGCCCACGGGTGATGGTGCGCGGTGAGCGTCTGCATCTGTGGGACAACGACGGTCGGCGCTACCTCGACGGCATGTCCGGGCTGTGGTGCACCAACCTCGGTTACGGGCGCAAGGATCTGAACGCCGCGGCGAGTCGGCAACTGGAGCAGTTGCCGTACTACAACATGTTTTTCCACACCACCCACCCGCAGGTGATCGAGCTCTCCGAGTTGCTGTTCAGCCTGCTGCCGGGCCACTACAGCCACGCGATCTACACCAACTCCGGCTCCGAGGCCAACGAGGTGCTGATCCGTACCGTCCGCCGTTACTGGCAGGTGCTGGGCAAGCCCGAGAAGAAAATCATGATCGGCCGCTGGAACGGCTATCACGGTTCGACCCTGGCGGCGACGGCCCTTGGCGGCATGAAGTTCATGCATGAAATGGGCGGGATGATTCCCGACATCGCGCACATCGACGAGCCGTACTTCTTCGCCCACGAAGGCAACCTGACCCCGGCTGAATTCGGCCTGCGGGCGGCGCAGCAACTGGAAGCGAAGATCCTCGAACTGGGCGCCGACAAGGTCGCCGGATTCATCGCCGAACCGTTCCAGGGCGCGGGCGGGATGATCTTCCCGCCGGAAAGCTACTGGCCGGAAATCCAGCGCATCTGCCGCCAATACGACGTGCTGTTGTGCGCCGACGAGGTGATTGGAGGCTTTGGTCGCACCGGCGAATGGTTCGCCCACGAATACTTCGGTTTCGAGCCGGACACCCTGTCCATCGCCAAGGGTTTGACCTCCGGTTACATCCCGATGGGTGGCCTGATCCTGTCGAAGAAAATGGCCGACGTGCTGGTGGAGCAGGGCGGTGTGTTCGCCCATGGTCTGACCTATTCCGGGCACCCGGTGGCGGCGGCTGTGGCGATTGCCAACCTCAAGGCATTGCGCGATGAAGGCGTGGTGACGCGGGTCAAGGATGACATCGGGCCGTACCTGCAACAGTGCCTGCGCGAGGTGTTCGGCAATCACCCGTTGGTGGGCGATATCCAGGGCACGGGCATGGTTGCGGCGTTGCAACTGGCCGAAGACAAGGCCACGCGCAAGCGCTTTGCCAATGAGAACGACATCGCCTGGCGCTGCCGCACGATCGGTTTTGAAGAGGGGGTGATCATTCGCTCGACACTGGGGCGGATGATCATGGCGCCGGCGTTGATTGCCAGTCGTGAAGAGATTGACGAGCTGGTGGGCAAGACGTTGAAAGCGCTGGATCGTACGGCGCAGGAATACGGCCGGCTCTAACTCCCCCGATCGCTCGTTCCGTGTCCTGATCGTTCCCACGTCGAGGCGTCGAACCGTCTGCGTGGGAATGCCTCAAGGGACGCTCCGCGTTCCAGCTCTCGAATGGGACGCAGAGCGTCCCGGGCTGCATTCCCACGCAGAGCGTGGGAACGATCTCCGCCAGACTTTTTCCCATCTGCACCCACCTCGGGCACCCCCGCCCGACGCGCCCTTTCGCGGTGCGCACTACCCAGTTTTTTCATCGTTCGCGTCTAACTATTTCCTCGTTTTCCTGAGGCCAAGCCTGGTTCAACATCGATTTCGCCAGCTAAGGCATTGCCCGCCAGAGTCCAGCAGAGACCGCAGCGTGCATCCGCGCCGACGAGGCTGGCCGTACTGCCCATGACAACTAAATCAACAGCGTTGGGAGTGCTCCATGAACAAGTCCTTGTTTACCCGTCTTGCATGTCCTCTGGCGATTTCCGCCCTTTGCGTCACCGCCGCTCAGGCTGGCACCTTGTCGATCGGCCACACCACGTGGGTCGGTTACGGCACCCTGTATCTGGCTCAGGATCTGGGCTACTTCAAGGAAAACGGCCTGACCGTCGAATTGCCGGTGGTCGAAGAAGCGTCGATGTACATGGCCGCCCAGGCGTCCGGGCAATTGTCCGGCTCGGCCTCGACCATCGATGAAGTGCTCAAGTACCGCCCGCAGTTCTGCTTCAAGGCCGTGGCCGCGCTGGATGACAGCCATGGCGGCGACGGTGTGCTGGTCGGTAAAAACGTGAAGAGCCTGCAAGAACTCAAGGGCCAGGCCGTGGCCGTCAACGAAGGGTCGACCTCGCAGTTCTGGCTGTCGTACCTGCTGAAAAAGAACGGCATGAGCATGAGCGACATCACCGTGCAGAACATGACCGCCGACGATGCCGCCACCGCGTTCATCGCCGGTCGCGTGCCGGCCGCCGTGACCTGGGAGCCGCACCTGTCGATGGTGCGCGACAAGCAGCAGGGCAAGGTGCTGATCGACAGCAGCAGTACGCCGGGGGTGATCGTCGATGTGGTGGCGCTCAACTGCACGGTGATCGAGAAGCAGCCGGAAGACGTCAAGGCGCTGGTCGCCGGCCTCTATAAAGCGGTGCAGTTCACCAAGGACCATCCACAGCAAGCCTACGAAATCATGGCCAAGGGCGTCGGTGGTTACCTGTCTGATCCGAAGGAACTGGCCGCCGCTGCGCAAGGCGTGCGCTTCTACGATCAGGCCATGAGCGAAAAACTCCTTGGCTCGCCGGGCAAGCCGGGTGACAGCGCACCGCTGATCAAACTGGCCAACGAAACCGCCAGTGAATTGCAGGGCAAGCCCTACAACGTCAGCAATGACGATCTGGTGGATAACCGTTTCGTCAGCCCGCTCTAGGAGACTGCTCATGTTCAAGCGCAATTCATGGCTGAGCCGCTGTATCACGCCGAAGACCGGGTTGCCGGTGCCGGTGGTGTGGAGCGCCAGCGGTCTGGCCTGGGTGTTGCTGGTCGGCCTGTGGGCCGGGTTGTCTTATGGCGGCATCGTGCCGGGGATGTTCCTGCCGACGCCCGGCGCAGTGGTCGAAGCCGCCGTGCGCCTGAGCCGCGATGGCACCCTCGGCCAGCATGTCTGGGCGAGTGTCGAAGTGGTGATGGTCGGTTTCATTGTTTCGTCGCTGGTGGCGGTGCCGCTGGGGTTGCTGATGGGCAGCTTTCGCATCGTCCAGGCGTTCCTCGAACCGCTGGTCAATTTCATTCGCTACCTGCCGGTGACCTCGTTCGTGCCGCTGTTCATCCTCTGGATCGGTATCGGTCTGGAGCAGCGGGTGTCGGTGATCATTTTCGGTGTGTTCTTCCAGCAACTGGTGATGATCGCCGACGTGTCCAAAGGCATCTCCAAAGACTTGATCAACGCCTCCTACACTCTCGGCTCCACCCGGCGTGACGCGGTGCTGCACGTGATCGCCCCGGCGTCGTTGCCCGGCGTGCTCGACACCTTGCGGGTGACCATGGGCTGGGCCTGGACCTATCTGGTGGTCGCCGAACTGGTCGCCGCATCGAGCGGCCTCGGTTACTTGAGCCTCAAGGCCATGCGCGGCTTTCAGGTCGATGTGATTTTTCTCGCCATCGCGATCATCGGCCTGCTCGGCCTGGTCACCGATCAACTGTTCCGCTTCTTGCGTTTGAGGATTGCCGCATGGGCTCAGTAACCGCTGCCAACCGTCGTTTCATCGAGCCGGTCGCCGCACCGGCACACGCCGCGCCAAGGTTGCAGGTGGACAAGGTCAGCCTGCGCTACACCAAGCCCGGCGGCGGTACATTCACTGCGCTGGAAGAAGTGTCGTTCGAAGTGCCGGATCAGCAGTTTGCGGTACTGGTCGGGCCGTCGGGCTGCGGCAAGTCGAGCCTGTTGTACCTCACTGCCGGCCTGGCCGAGCCGACCTCTGGCGAAATCTACGTCGGCGGCCAGCAAGTGCAGGGCCCCGGCGCGGATCGCGGGATGGTGTTCCAGAGCTACACGCTGTTCCCGTGGCTGACCGTGCGGCAGAACGTCGAGTTCGGCCTCAAGCGACGGGGCATGCCGGCGGCGCGGCGCAAGGAAATTGTCGATCACTATGTCCACGAAGTCGGCTTGTCCGGGTTTGCCGACAACTACGCCAAGCAACTGTCAGGCGGCATGATGCAGCGGGTGGCGATTGCCCGGGCATTGGCCAACGACCCGCAGATCCTGCTGATGGACGAACCCTTCGGCGCCCTCGACAGCCAGACCCGCCTGCAAATGCAGCAGCTGTTATTACGGGTGTGGGGCAACAGCAAGAAAACCGTGCTGTTCGTCACCCACGACATCGACGAGGCGATCCTGCTTGGCGACCGGGTGTACGTGATGGGCGCCAGGCCGGGGCGAATCAAGCAGATTCTCGATGTGCCGATCGAGCGTCCACGCACGCTGGATATGGTGATGGAGCGCTCGTTCATCGACATGAAACGGCAGATCTTCGGGCTGTTGCACGATGATCTCGAAGAGACTCATTGAGGTCAGTTGGGTGGCAGGAGGAACTTCGCAATCACCGGCAGATGATCGGAAATGCGCAACGTATCGTCCTGCCGCACTGTGGCTTCGACTCGTTTGATCTTCGGGCTGTAGAACAAATAATCGACCGTGCGGTCCGGGCCGTTGAGGCCGGGGTCGTTGGGGTAATGGGTCAGCCATTTGGCGCGGTCGATGCCGCTGGCTTCGTTGTTGGTCGGGATCATCGGGTACTTGTCCCACAGCACATGCAGCGCACTGTCGGCGGTGTACGGCGTGCGCTGCTCGGTGGGCAGGCGCCGGTACTGGCCGAGCGGCAGCAGATTGAAGTCGCCGCCGATCAGCCACGGCGTGCCGTGGCTTTCGTGTTTGTCGAGGACCTTGGCCACCGCTGTCACCTGCGCCTGCAAGGTGTCGTCCGGCTGTACGGCGCGATCCAGATGGGTGTTGAACACCACCAGTTGCCCGCCATCGCTGAGCGGCAAAGTGGTGGCGAGCAGCGCATCTTTCGGCTGGAACTGACGGCTGATGAGGTTCGCCGGCTGCACCGGCAATTGCAGGCGCTCGGCGTGTTCGATGCGGTAGCGGCTGAGGGTCGCGAGTTGCCGGCCGACGCTGCCGAAGATGTGCGGTTCCGGGACGAAGTCGGCCTTCCAGTCAAAGGCGTGGGCGCTGCACGGATAGAGGTCGGTCAGGCGCTCCTGCAACAGCTTGAGTTGATTCTGATAGTCGCTGGCCTTGGCGCCGTCATCCAGTTCCTGCAACAGCACCACGTCGGGCTGTTCGTCGCGGATCACCCGCGCCACTTCATCGAGGCTGAACGCCATGTCTTCCGGGGTCGGGGCTTCGTCGTCGCCTTGCGCCAGGTCATTCCAGAACACGTAGCGCTTGCCGGCCAGGTATTGCACGTTCCAGGTCATGACTTTCAGGGCCTGGCCGGGGACCAGCGTCGGCGGTTGCCCGATGCAACTGACCGGCAGGGTTTCCCGGGCGTCGGGGCGCCAGGTCAGGCTGTAGATCAGCGTGCCGATCAGGGCGAGGGCGAGCAGTACGGGCAACAGGATGTAGCGCAGTAGACGGGTCATGGCTCGGCTTATAGCGATACGGAAGTGGTCCCGAGCATACCCGAGACCCATCGATCAGCCCAAGCGCCGTGCAGTCAGACTATTCCGTCACGTTTGTCGGGCAATTCGCTGATCAGCATGAACAGGCGGAACAGCACCACGCTGGTGAACAGTTGCAGGAAGCTGTGACCGCTGTCGATCAGCACTGCAATCAACGGATTCTGCGGATCGGGATAGACCTGCAGGGTCAGGCCCTTGAGCAGCCACAGCGGCCCCATCACACACAGGATGCACGCCAGAATCCGCAGAAAATGCCCGCGGCTCAGGCGCAGGCTTTCCTTCATCGCCTGCAACGGACCGTAACCGCGCAGCACCAGCAGGTACTCACCGAAGGCCAGAGTGACCATCAGCCACAGGCCCGGCAGGAAATACAGCGACAGCCCGAGCAGAATCAACAGCGTGTTCAGCGCAGTCAGCAGGGCAAAGCGCGGCCACAGACGAGCGGCCATCGCCAGCAGATCGCGGGTTTGTGGGGATTCGCCGCGGGTGCGGGCATCGAGAAACAGAATCAGCGCTGCGGTGTACAGCGGATAGACCAGCAGGCCGACGATCACGCTGATGGCCGAGTAACCGTCCGGGTCGCTGGCATGGTCGACCACCTGTTGCAGCACGGCTTCGACAATCACCAGCGGCAGGCACAACTGGACGATTCGGCCCAGATTGCGTTTGAAGAAATACAGGGAGTCGCGCAGCACATCGAAGGCATTCATCAGTCGGTATCGCAGGTCAAAAACAGTGGCCCACTTTAACCGATGATCCGTTTCGCTGCGCAAACGTAAACGTTCGGTAAAGGTCATTGAAACATTCTGTTGCTGCCTCCATTACAGAGGTGCGCCTGCTCCGACGTGGAGGAGGGCAACGTTATCCCCGGCAATCTACGAGGTCGCCATGAACAGCGAAGAACAAACCCTGATCGATGGACTGTTTTCCCGGCTGCAACAGGCCGAAACGGAGGCAGCCCCGCGCGACGCCCAGGCCGAGGCGCGGATCAAGGAACACCTGACGCGCCAGCCGGCCGCAGGTTATTTCATGACCCAGGCGATTCTGGTGCAGGAGGCTGCCCTCAAGAGCCTCGACGAACAGAACAAACAACTGACTCAACAGGTCAAGCAATTGCAGGCCGAACTGCAATCGGCCAAGGCGCAGAGCGCGCCGCCGGCCTCCAGCGGTGGTGGCTTCCTGTCGAGCATCTTCGGTGGCAGCAGCTCGCGCCCGGCGCCGACCCAGAGCGCCCCGGCCTCCACTGGCGGCTGGCGTGAGCCGGCACCGCAGCAGAGCTTCGGTGCGCCCGCGCCACAACAGAACTTCGGCGCGCCACCTCCGGGTTATGGCCAGCAACAAGCGGCCCCGGCAGCCGGCAGCAGCTTCCTCGGCGGCGCCCTGAAAACGGCGGCCGGTGTGGCCGGTGGCGTGATGCTGGCACAAGGCATCAGCAGCCTGTTCCATCACAATCAGCAGCCGGAAGAAATCGTCGAAGTCATCAAGGAAGAGCCGGCCCAGGTCAACGACCAGAGCAACAACGGCTGGGGCGATGACCAGCGCATGGCCAACAATGACTCCTACGGTAATGATCAGGGCGGCTTCACCGACACCGACTACAGCGATGACAACTCATCGTTCTTCGATGACGACGATTCTTTCGTCTGATTCACCATTCGTCCGGGGCGCCTGATCGCCCCGGGCCGATTATTCGCGGAACCTTCCTTCGGGCTGGCATACTGAGCGCCTTTTTCGGGCCAGGTGCCTGATCCGGCTCATGCGCGTCAGCGCTCACAGGAACTCCGGTGAAAAAAATCGCAGTGTTCGCCGATGTGCAGAACCTCTACTACACCGTGCGTCAGGCCTATGGTTGCCACTTCAACTACGCGGCGCTGTGGGCGGATGTCAGCCAGCACGGGCAGATCGTCGAGGCCTACGCCTACGCGATCGACCGGGGCGACAGCAAACAGCAGCAGTTCCAGCAGATCCTGCGCAATCTCGGTTTCACCGTGAAACTCAAACCCTACATCCAGCGCAGCGACGGCTCGGCCAAGGGCGACTGGGACGTGGGCATCACCCTCGACATCATGGACGCCGCCGACCACGTCGACGAAATCGTCCTGGCCTCCGGTGATGGCGACTTCGACATGCTGCTCGAACGCATCATCAACAAGCACGGCGTGCAAGCGGTGGCCTACGGTGTTCCCGGCCTGACCGCCAACTCGCTGATCCGTGCCGCCAGCCGTTATGTGCCGATCGAAGGCGCACTGTTGCTCAAGAATTGAACGGAGTTGAACCCGGTTTGGAACGCATTGCAGTCATCGACTTTGAAACCACCGGCATCTCGCCGAGCAGCAGCTGCCGGGCCACGGAAATCGCCGTGGTCATGCTGGAAAACGGCCGCATCGTTGAGCGTTACCAGAGCCTGATGAACGCCGGCGTCCGCGTCCCGGCCTTCATCGAACAACTCACCGGCATCAGCAACGCCATGCTGCGCACCGCGCCGTCGGCCGAACAGGTGATGAACGAAGTCAACGAATTCGTCGGCTGCACGCCCCTGCTGGCACACAACGCAGCCTTCGACCAGAAGTTCTGGGACTTCGAACTGGGCCGGATCAAACGCACCCGTTTGCAGAATTTCGCTTGCTCGCTGCTGCTGGCCCGCCGTTTGATGCCGGCGGCGCCGAACCACAAGCTCGGTACGCTCACCACGTTTGCTCAACTGCCGCACACCGGTCAGGCGCACAGGGCGATGGCGGATGCGGAGATGGCGGCGAATTTGCTGGCGCATCTGGCGGATGAGTTGCGGCGCAAGCATGGGGTGCGCGAGCTATCGCACGACTTGCTGTGCAAATTGCAGAAAGTCCCGGCCGCCAAGGTCGGTGAGCACTTGCAGCGCTATCGCTGAATTCCGGCCCCGGTTGATCGTTTGATCGTTCCCACGCTCCGCGTGGGAATGCAGCCCGGGACGCTCCGCGTCCCAGCTCTCGAGCGGGACGGGAAGGTTACTTGCCGTTACCTTCGATATGCCCCAACGGCACCCGCTTCTCTATCGCACTCGATAACACGATCGACGTCTTGCTGAACCCGAATTTCGCCACCCGGTTGATCAGCTCTTCCAGCTCGGTCATCGAGCCCACGGCTGCCTGCATGATCACGCACGGGTCGCCGGTGACGCGGTGGCATTCGGTGAGTTGCGGAATTCTGATCAGTTCGTCGTACACCTTCGGGTTGCCGTGCTGGTTCAGGCGCAGTTCGATGACGCACTGGATCGGCAGGCCGAGTTTGGCCATGTCGACTTTGGCCGAGTAGCCGGTGATGACGCCGCTGGCCTCGAGTTTGGCCACGCGCTCGGCGACGGCGGGGGCGGAGAGGTTCACTTTGCGGGCGAGGTCGGCGTAGGACGCGCGACCGTTTTCGAGCAGGGCGCTGAGCAGCATGCGGTCGTATTTGTCCAAGGTCGGACTCCTGAAAATGCCAGACTTTCGAAATCGCGGTTTTGGCCGTCGATCTCCGTGTTTTCAAAAGTGTACCGGCGCTATAAACAGGATTTGTAACTTATTTTTAGCGGTTGGCCTTTCTAGAATAACCCATTCCCTGAGTCTGACTTTCGAGCTGCCCATGTCTGCCTTGCGCCGTTTTTCCCTGCCCTTGATCGCTGCGTTTTTTGCGTTGTACGTGATTTGGGGATCGACCTATCTGGTGATCCGCATCGGCGTCGAGTACTGGCCGCCGCTGATGCTCGGTGGCGTGCGCTTCGTGATTGCCGGCACTCTGATGTACGCGTTCCTGCGCTGGCGCGGGGCACCGGCGCCGACCTGGGCGCAGTGGAAGGCGGCGGGGATCATCGGGATTCTGCTGCTCAGTTTCGGCAACGGCGCGGTGACTTTGGCCGAGCACAGCGGCGTGGCGTCGGGTGTTGCCGCGTTGGCGGTGGCGACGGTGCCGCTGTTTACCTTGCTCTGCGGTTATCTCTGGGGCGCGCGCAACACTCGCCTGGAGTGGGCCGGGGTGGTGATGGGGATTATCGGTATCGCGATGCTCAACATGGGCTCCAACCTGCAATCGAGTCCACTGGGCGCGGCGTTGCTGATTTTCGCGGCAGCGAGCTGGGCGTTCGGTTCGGTGTGGAGCAAACACTTGCCGCTGCCTCAGGGCGCAATGGCCAGTGCCGTGGAAATGCTGGTCGGTGGCGTCGTGCTGCTGATCGGCAGCGCGGCCAGCGGTGAACACCTGCAGGCCATGCCACCGCTGGAAGGCTGGCTGGCGCTGGCGTATCTGATCTTCTTCGGCTCGATCATCGCCTTCAACGCTTACATGTATCTGTTGAAAAACGTTCGTCCGGCGGCAGCCACCAGTTATGCCTACGTCAACCCGGCGGTGGCGGTGTTGCTGGGGATCGTGTTTGTCGGCGAGACCATCGGCATCGAAGAAGCGCTGGCAATGCTAGTGATCATCGGTGCGGTGGTGCTGATCAGTCTGCCGCAGTGGCGGCGTCCGGCGCGGTCGCCGGTGGTCAGCGAGCCGGCTGCCGCAGCGAAGGTCATAGCGACGGAGCAGCGTGCGAATTAGGGTAAACTGCGCGCCATCGCATACTCGTTTTGCACAATCTGCTCTGATTTTTCCTACGGTACTCCCATGACTTTCGCCACCCTTGGCCTGATCGAACCCTTGCTGCGCTCCCTCGAGAAGCTCGGCTACCAGACCCCGACGCCGGTGCAGGCGCAAGCCATTCCGGCCGTGCTGGCCGGTCGCGACCTGATGGCTGCGGCCCAGACCGGCACCGGCAAGACCGCCGGTTTCGCTTTGCCGCTGCTGCAACTGCTGGCGATGGAAGGGCCGAAAGTCACCGCCAACTCGGTGCGTGCGCTGATTCTGGTGCCGACCCGCGAGCTGGCCGAGCAAGTCCACGAGGCCGTGCGCCAGTACGCCGAAAACCTGCCATTGCGCACTTACGCGGTGTACGGCGGCGTCAGCATCAACCCGCAGATGATGAAGCTGCGCGGCGGCGTCGATCTGCTGGTCGCGACCCCGGGCCGTCTGCTCGACCTGTTCCGCCAGAACGCGCTGAAGTTCAACCAGCTGCAAACTCTGGTGCTGGACGAAGCCGACCGCATGCTCGACCTGGGCTTTTCCGAAGAGCTGGCGAACATTTATCGCGCGCTGCCGAAGAAGCGGCAGACGCTGCTGTTCTCCGCGACCTTCTCCGATGACATCCGCCTGCTGGCCGGGCAGATGCTCAACGATCCGCAGAGCATCGAAGTCAGCCCGCGCAACGTCGCCGCCAACACCGTCAAGCAGTGGGTGGTGACGGTGGACAAGAAGCGCAAGCCGGAACTGTTCGTGCACCTGATGCGCAAGAACAAGTGGAAGCAGGTGCTGGTGTTCGCCAAGACCCGTAATGGTGTGGACGCGCTGGTCGAGAAGCTCCAGGGCCTGGGCGTGAACGCCGACGGCATCCACGGCGACAAGCCGCAAGCGACCCGGCAGCGGGCGCTGGACCGTTTCAAGTTGAGCGAAGTACAGATTCTGGTGGCCACCGACGTGGCGGCCCGTGGTCTGGATATCGAAGACCTGCCATTGGTGGTCAACTTCGATCTGCCGATCGTTGCCGAGGATTACATTCACCGTATCGGCCGGACTGGCCGCGCGGGTTCGACCGGTGAGGCGATTTCGCTGGTGTGCGCCGATGAAGTGAACATGTTGTCGGCGATTGAAATGCTGACCCGCAGCACGTTGAAGCGTGAGGTTGAGCCGGACTTCGTGCCCGAGCACCGCGTGCCGGATACCGATGCCAGTGGTCAGGTGATCAAGAAGCCGAAGAAACCGAAAAAGCCCAAGGCTTCCGGTGGTGGCGGTGGCAAGCGCAATCTGGGCAAGTGGGTGGACAGCGGCGAGACTCAGGCGCCGGAGCCTTCGATCAAGCCTGTGCGCAAGGTGCCGGTGTTCAATACCGGGCCGCGTAAGCGTAAGCCATAAGGGCAGCGGCGAGTTTCAAGCTGCAAGCTACGAGTTAAGGGCGGTTTGTCGTTAGCTTTTGGCTTGTAGCTTGCCGCTGTTGTTGAGCCACTTCAGCATTCCAGCTCCGGCCGCCCGGCCGCTGGCAAAACACGCCGTCAGTAGATAACCCCCAGTCGGCGCTTCCCAATCCAGCATTTCCCCCGCACAAAACACCCCCGGCAACGCCTTGAGCATCATCCGCTCATCCATCGCCTCAAACGTCACGCCACCGGCACTGCTGATCGCTTCATCCAGTGGTCGGGTTTTCACCAGCGTCAGCGGCAAAGCCTTGATCGCCCGGGCCAGCCGCGCCGGATCGGCAAACGTCGCCGCATCAGTGAGTTCACGCAACAGCGCCGCTTTCAACCCATCAATCCCGACCTGACTGTGCAGATGCTTGGCCATCGAGCGCGAACCCCGTGGTTTGCTCAGTGCCGCCTGCAATTTATCCACAGGACGGCCGGGCAGCAGGTCGATGTGAATGGTCGCCGCACCGTGCACATTGATCGCCTCACGAATCGGCGCCGACAGCGCGTAGATCAAACTGCCCTCGATGCCGGTTGCGGTAATCACGCATTCACCCAAACGCGGAACGTCGTCATTCAAACCAATGGCGATATTTTTCAGCGGCGCGCCGGCGAATTTGCTGACCATCAATTCGCTCCAGGCCTGCACCTCGAAGCCGCAATTGCTCGGCTGCAACGGCGCCAGTCCTACACCGCGTTGCTCCAGCGGCAGCATCCACGCGCCGTCGGAGCCCAGTCGCGACCAGCTGCCGCCGCCGAGGGCGAGCAGGGTGGCGTCGGGGGTGAGGGTTTTCTCGCCTTCCGGGCTGTCGATGCGCAGTGCGCCGTTTTCGTCCCAGCCGAGCCAGCGGTGGCGGGTGTGGATAACCACGCCGCTGTCGCGCAGGCGCTTGAGCCAGGCGCGCAGCAATGGCGCGGCTTTCATGTCGGTGGGGAACACCCGGCCGGAGCTGCCGATAAAGGTTTCGATGCCCAGCTCGTGAATCCAGCGGCACAGTGCGTCGGCGTCGAACGCGCGTAGCAGCGGGGCGATGTTCGGGGCGCGTTCGGCGTAGCGCGAGAGGAAGGCCGGCCAGGCTTCGGAATGGGTGATGTTCATGCCGCCGACCCCGGCCAGCAGGAACTTGCGGCCTACCGAGGGCATTCCGTCGTACAGATCGACGCGAACTCCGGCCTGGCTCAGCACTTCGGCGGCCATCAGGCCGGCGGGGCCACCGCCGATGATGGCGACGTGAGCGGGAAGGGCGGCGGAAGTCTGGGTCATGGCAGCGGCAATAGCGTGGCGGAATAAGCCGCGCATTCTAGCAGCAGCGGCCATCGTCAGACCTGATCAAAAAACAACCAGTGCGCTGCAAGCCATGTTCATCGTGGGCTGTAGTCCCTTTCGCTCAGGTTATCCACAGGCCGTTCCACAGCCATTGTGGGTAACGCAGCACAACTCAATGACAACCGGATGACTGCCAGACGCGCTGCGCACTGTGATGCAGGATGCCGTGGCGGCGGGCCAGGGCGTGGCGATCCTTGCTGTAACCGCCGCCGATCACCCCGACCACCGGGATGTCGCGGCCCAGGCAGTGGCGCATCACGCTTTCGTCGCGGGCGGCGACGCCTTCGTCGGTCAGTTGCAGATAACCGAGGGCGTCGTCCTTGTGCACGTCGACACCGGCGTCGTACAGCACCAGATCCGGCTGATACAGCGGCAGCAGATAGTTGAGCGCGTCGTCGACCACTTTCAGGTAATCGGCATCGCCCATGCCGTTGGGCAGTGGAATGTCCCAGTCGCTTTCGGCCTTGCGTGCAGGAAAGTTCTTTTCGCAGTGCAGGGAAACGGTGATCGCTTCCGGGGTGTTGTGCAGAATCCGCGCAGTGCCGTCGCCCTGATGCACGTCGCAGTCGAAGATCAGCACCCGGTTCACTCGGCCGCTTTGCAGCAGGTAGTGGCTGATGATCGCCAGGTCATTGAAGATGCAGAAGCCGGCGGGGTAGTCGTAGTGGGCGTGATGGGTGCCGCCGGCCAGGTGACAGGCCAGGCCATGTTCCAGCGCTTTTTCCGCTGCCAGAATCGAACCGCCGACCGCCCGCACGGTGCGTCGCGCCAGGGCTTCGTTCCACGGCAGACCGAGGCGCCGCTGGTCTTCGCGGGACAACTCGCCGCTCATGTAGCGTTCGATATAACCGCGGTCATGGGCCAGGGCGAGAATGTCGGCAGGGCACAGCTCGGGGCGCAGCAGGTCTTCGTCGCGGGTCAGGCCGCTGTCCACCAGGTGATCGCGCAGCAGGCGGAACTTGTCCATGGGGAAGCGGTGATCCGCCGGAAATTCCGGGCTGTAGTCTTCGTGGTAGATCAGCGGCAACGGCATGGTGGACTATTCATAAAGGCTGCAGGAAAGAGTGCAAAGCCTAACAGCGATGTAGACTGACGGCATCAAGCGGAGGGGCGGGATGGAACCGATACTGGAGCTGCAAAGCGCAAGGCTGCTGATGCGCCAATGGCAGGACGAGGATTTGCCGGCATTCGCGGCGATGTGCGCCGATCCGCAGGTGATGCGCTACTTCCCCGCGCCCTTGAGCCGGCTGGAAAGCGCCGCGCTGATCGGCCGGGTGCGCGGGCATTTCGCCGAACACGGGTACGGCCTGTGGGCGCTGGAGCGCAAGGACACTGGGGAGTTCATCGGTTTTACCGGGCTCGGCGTGGTCGGCTTCGATGCGCCGTTCACCCCGGCGGTGGAAATCGGCTGGCGCCTGGCGAAGGAACATTGGGGCCTGGGTTATGCCAGCGAAGCGGCGTGGACTGCACTGCGCTGCGGTTTCGACCGTTTGTCCCTGAAGGAGATCGTGTCCTTCACCGCGCAGAGCAATCTGCCGTCGGAAAAAGTGATGCAGGCGATCGGCATGCATCACGATCCAGCCGACGATTTCGATCACCCGAAACTGGCGGTCGACCATCCGTTAAGTCGACATGTGTTGTACCGCATCACCCGGGAGCAATGGCTGCAGACCTTGCATGGCTAAGCCGACACGGACGTTTACAATGGCGCGATCAGTGGCTCGCGCCAGAATCTGAATTGGCCGCCGCAGCCAGGGCTGCGCGGCATAGCGTTGTGTGAGGAGAGTCTGAATGAGCCAAGTGTTGGAAGATCTGGTGGATCTGCTGACCCTCGAACCGATCGAGGAAAACCTGTTCCGTGGTCGCAGTCAGGATCTGGGCTTTCGCCAGTTGTTCGGCGGCCAGGTATTGGGCCAGTCGTTGTCGGCGGCCAGTCAGACCGTTGAAGAAGCGCGCCATGTGCATTCGATGCACGGTTATTTCCTGCGTCCGGGCGATGCCAAGTTGCCGGTGGTCTACTCGGTTGACCGCGTGCGCGACGGCGGCAGTTTCAGCACCCGCCGCGTGACCGCGATCCAGAAGGGCCACCCGATTTTCACCTGCAGCGCTTCGTTCCAGTACGACGAAGAAGGCTTCGAGCACCAGAGCCAGATGCCGCAAGTGGTCGGCCCCGAAAACCTGCCGTCGGAGCTGGAACTGACCCAGCAACGCGCGCACCTGATCCCGGAACACATGCGCGAAAAGCTGCTGTGCCCGAAGCCGATCGAAGTGCGCCCGGTCACTGAAAAAGACCCGTACAACCCGCAACCGGCGGATCCGATCAAGTACGTGTGGTTCCGCGCCGACGGTGCGTTGGCCGATATCCCGGCACTGCACAAATACCTGCTGGCCTACGCCTCGGACTTCGGTCTGCTGACCACCTCGATGCTGCCGCACGGCAAATCGGTCTGGCAGAAAGACATGCAGGTCGCCAGCCTCGACCACGCGCTGTGGTTCCACAATGACTTGCGCGCCGATGACTGGTTGCTTTACGCCATGGACAGTCCGTGGGCCGGCAACTCTCGCGGGTTCTCCCGTGGCAGCGTGTTCAACCGCGCCGGGCAACTGGTGGCGTCGGTGACCCAGGAAGGCCTGATCCGTCATCGCAAGGACTGGGCATGAGTCTGGCGGACGTGCGGCACTGGGTGTTCGACATGGACGGCACCCTGACCGTCGCCGTGCACGACTTCGCGGCGATCCGCGTGGCGCTGTCGATCCCGCCGGAGGACGACATCCTCACCCACCTCGCGGCATTGCCCGCCGAGGAAGCGGCGGCGAAACACGCTTGGTTGCTGGAGCATGAGCGCGATCTGGCGCTCGGTTCGACCCCGGCGGTCGGGGCGGTGGAGCTGGTGCGCGACCTGCACGCCCGGGGCTATCGCCTCGGCATCCTGACCCGCAATGCGCGGGAGCTGGCCCACGTGACGCTGGAGGCCATCGGCCTGGCTGACTGCTTCGCGGTGGAGGATGTGCTGGGCCGCGATGAAGCACAGCCAAAACCGCATCCGGGCGGTTTGCTGAAACTGGCCGAGGCCTGGCAAGTGCCGGCGAGCGAGATGGTGATGGTCGGTGATTACCGGTTTGATCTTGATTGCGGCCGGGCGGCGGGCACCCACACGGTGCTGGTGAACCTGCCGGATAATCCGTGGCCGGAGCTGACCGACTGGCATGCGAAGGATTGTGTCGAGTTGCGGCGAATGCTGTTCGCCTAAAAAAACGGGGGCTTGGGCCCCCGTTTTTTATTGCTCGAATAGTGCTTTCTGGCCTTCCGGCGAGGTCAGCATGCCGTCGCCGTTATGCCCGACGCCGGGTACTTCGATCAGGCGCTGATTCACCCCTTCAGGGTGACGACGCAGCAAGTAACCGAAAAACAGCTTCCCGCGCTCCAGTCGATAAGCCCCCTGGGCTTTGGCGGCGCAGCTCTTGTCCAGCGCCGGGTGTTGCGGGTCGGTGTCCTGCTGACCCAGCAGATAAATCACCTCGCGTTTGACGTAACGGCCTTCAAGCTGCGCGGGCGTTTGCCCACCCGCGTAGATCGGCGGGTCCACCAGACCGTACTTCCAGCGGTTGAAACCCGGACACTTGGCATGATCGAAGGCCACCGGGCGTTGCTCATTGAAATAGGCGTACGACGACGGGTTGGCCACCACGTAACGCAAGCGAATGCCTTCGGTCTTGAGCGCCGGTTGTTCCTGGGCCAGCAGCGCATAACGCTGCACCACCTGAGCGCCGCCGGAGTGGCCGAAGATCACGATCTGCTTCACGTCCGGAAACTGCTTGCGATCGCTCAGCCGCCCGACGATTTCGTCCAGTGCGGCGTAGGAACTCAGCGGGCTCGGCCCTGTGGATAACCCGCCGCCCATCCAGTCGTTGCCTTGCCAGCGCAGCACGCTGGCGGGTAACGAGTAGAGCGCCACATCGCTTTCGTTGAGAAACTGCGGGGCGATCACCAGGGTGTTGGCGGTTTGCCCGGCCAGTTCCGCCGCGACTTCGCCGCTTTTGCGATAGGTCTCGGCGTTGCGCAGACGGCCATGAATGACGATCAGCACGCGCTCGATTTTCGCCGGCGCCGGGCCGATGCCCACCGCCATTTCGCCGGCCTGCAATTGCAGGCGCCCGGGACTGATTGCGTCGACGCCGGCCGCTTGGACGGTGCCGCCGATGAACAGTAAAGCCAACAGCCATTTATGCATTTACAGGTTTTTCGCCGCAAAGGTATCGCACTGGCCGACCTGGCCCTGGGCGAATCCGGTTTTGAACCAGCGCACCCTTTGCGCCGACGTACCGTGGGTAAACGAGTCCGGCACCACACGGCCCTGACCCTGTTGTTGCAGGCGATCATCACCGATGGCGTTCGCCGCGTTCAAGGCTTCTTCGATATCGCCCGGTTCCAGCCAGTTCAGACGCTTCTGCGCGTTGTAGGCCCAGACCCCGGCCAGACAATCGGCTTGCAGTTCCTGACGCACCAGCAGGCCGCCGTCGCCTTCCATCTGCCGGCCTTGCTGGCGGGCTGTCTGAATTTTCGCCGAGACGCCGAGAAGCGTCTGCACATGGTGTCCGACTTCGTGAGCGATCACGTAGGCCTGGGCGAAGTCGCCGGCGGCCTTGAAGCGTTGGGCCATTTCCTGGAAGAACGCCATGTCCAGATAGACCTTCTGGTCTGCCGGGCAATAGAACGGGCCGGTGGCCGAGGTCGCCAGACCGCAAGCGGAGTTGACCCGGTTGCTGAACAGCACCAGGGTCGGGTCCTTATATTGCCGGCCGGCCTGCTGGAAGATCGCGCCCCAAGTGTCTTCGGTGTCGCCGAGGATCGAGCGCACGAATTCGGCCTGTTCATCGTTGGCCGGCGGTGCCTGACGGGTTTGCGAAGTGGGGGCCGATTGTTCGGTCATCTGCCCGGTGAGCTGGCCCAGGATCTGCAGCGGGTCCTGTCCGGTGATCCAGCCGATGCCGACGATCAGCAGGATCGCCCCGAGGCTCAGCCCCTTGCCACCGCCGAAGCGCATGCCGCCACCACCGCCCATATCATCGCCACGGGCATCGACGACGTTGTCACTGCGTCGGCCTTTTTTCCATAGCATGTGGGAATCCTCTATCTGTAGGTGGTGATGAGTGTTGCTGGTGTGTGAGTGTGGCGCCAGTCCGGTCGTCCGTCTATTCGTACACACGCACAAAGGCCCGGCCTCGGGGTGACGAGGTCGGGCCTGTTATTGACGAGCGCGAGCGCCGGGAATTCAATTCGCCGGCGGATTTCTTTCGCCGGGTCGGGTGTCAGCGGTCGAAGGCATCCCACACCGGCGCGAAGTCCGGGCTGACCTGACGTTCGCGCTTGGGCAGCGCGGCGATCAGCGCCCGGTCGTCGTCATCCAGTTTGACATTCAGCGAGGCCAGGTTGGCCAGTTGATTGGTCTTGCTGCTGGCCTTGGGAATCGCCGCGACGTTGTCCTGATCCAGCAGCCACTTCAGCGCCACTTGAGTGGGCAGCACGCCGTGTTTTTCAGCGATCTGCTGAATCTGTGGAATCTCCGAGACTTTATTACGCGCCAGCGGCGTGTAGGCCGTCAGCGCCAGATCGTGTTGACGGGCGTAGTCGAGCAGGGCGTTTTGTCCGAGCAGGACGTGGTACTCGACCTGAATGGCTGACAGAGGAATACCGTATTCCTCGACGACTTTGCGCAGCAGCGGCAGCGGAAAATTCGCCACGCCGATGTTGCGAGCCAGCCCCTGTTCCTTGAAGGATGCGAGGGTTTCAAGGGTGCGCGGCAGGTCCCAGTCAGTGCTCGGCCAATGGATCATGAACAGGTCGACGTACTCGCTGCGCAAGGCCTTGAGGCTGCGATCCAGCGATTGACGCATGGCGTTCGGTTGCAACTGGTCCCACCAGACCTTGGTGGTGACGTGGATCTGCTCGCGGGGTGTCGGCGTATTTGCCAGCGCCTGTCCGACTGCGTCTTCGTTGTTGTAGGCCGCTGCCGTGTCGATGTGTCGGTAACCGAGTTCCAGCGCTTGCTCCACGGCGCGGGTGCATTCGTCGCCGAGCATCGGCCAGGTGCCGAGGCCGAGTTTCGGCAGGTTCAGTCCTTGTCTGTTAACGATGTGCTGCATGGTCGATCTCCTGTTCGAAAGCCGTGACGCCCGCCATGTGCCGGGCGGCGATGTAACCGAAAGTCAGGGCCGGGCCGAGGTTGATCCCGCCCGCCGGATAATGCCCGCCCATGATGCTGGCCATGTCGCCACCCGCCGCGTAGAGCCCGGCGATGGGCCGGTCTGCGGCGTCGAGCACTTGCGCATGCGGATTGACCTTGAGCCCGGCGAAGGTGCCGAAGCAGCCCGGCTGCACCTTCACCGCGTAGAACGGGCCTTGTTCGATGGGCGCCACGCACGGGTTGGGCTGTTGCGCGGGATCGCCCTGTTTGCGGTTGTACGGGGTCGAGCCGCGACCGAACAGCGGGTCTTCGCCGTGCCGGGCATGGTCGTTGTATTCATGGAGAGTGGCGCGTAATCCGTTCGGATCGATGCCGCATGCAGTGGCCAATTCCTCAAGGGTATCGCCGGTTTTCAGATAGCCGCTGCGGATAAAACCTGACACCGGCACCGGAAACGGCCGAGACATGCCTAGCCCGTAACGCCGCTGGAACGCGCGGGTGCAGATCAGCCAGGACGCGACTTCTTCGCCTTCAGGGGCCGCGGCGACCATGGCGCTGACATAGTCGTAATAGCCGTTGGCTTCGTTGACGAAGCGCTGGCCGTTGCGCAGCACGCCGATGACGCCCGGTTTGCCGCGCTCGATGATGTGTGGGAAATGGCCGATGCTGCCGTCGGAATGTGGCACCTGCGAGACCGGCGCCCACGCCACGGGCGAGGCCACATCGGTGTTGACCCGGCCCCCAGCGGTTTCGCCCAGTCGCAGACCGTCGCCATTGACTGCCAGCGGAGGCAGTGCCCAATGTTCGTGACCGGTGGGCGTGCGCGGGAACAAGGCCTTGCGCCGCTCGATGTCGTTGGCAAATCCGCCGGCCGCGAGCACCACGCCCTTGCGCGCATGGACAGTGACCGGGCCTTTCGCGGTGTGCACGCGAGCGCCGGTGATGCGTGATTCGTCGCGCAGCAGTTCCGTCACTGGCGCCGATTCCCACAGCAGCACGCCGAGGTCTTCGGCGGATTTCGCCAGCCGCGCCACCAGCGCCACGCCGTTGACCAGTTGCATCGCTCGGCCGTGCAGCGCCAGGTCCAGCAGGTGGCGAGTGAAACGCCGGGTCACGTGCCAGACCGCCGACAACGAGCGAGTCAGATTGAGAAACGCCGACAGGTCCGCGCCGGCCATGATCGGCATGCCCATGAACGATGTTTCCCGCATCGTTGTGCGAAGACGCTTGAGCAGGCGCCCGACCTTTCGTCCGTCGTAGGGAGCGGCAATCACCGAGCGTCCGCCGGTGCCGGCGCCCGGTGTTTCGCCGTGGATGTCGGCGATGGCGTTGCCGTCGGCGAATTGCAGGGCGGTGTGTTGTTCGAAGAACGCCACCATGCGCGGGCCGGCTTCAAGGAAGGCGTCGATCATGGCCGGGTCGTAGTGCTCGCCGAGTTCGTGGCGCAGATAGGTGCGCGGCAATTCCACGTCTTCCACGATCCCGGCGCGCCGGGCCAGCGGATTGCACGGCACCCACGCCCAGCCGCCGGACCACGCGGTGGCGCCGCCGAACACCGGATCCTTTTCCACCACGATGACCTTCAAGCCATGCCAGGCGGCGGTGACGGCGGCCGACAAACCGGCGGCGCCGGAGCCGACCACCAGAACGTCGCAGTGGATATCGGGAAGGGCAGGCATCAGGAAACGCTCCAGCAATCAATTATTTTTAGAATCAGGTTCCAGAAAATAACCAGTGCTGGCGAAGCAGATCAACCGACTGACGCGCAAAGTGGGCGGTTATCGGACGCCGGGTTCCAGATTTCGCATTCCTCGGGATGTCTTCTAGAATCGGCGAAATTTCACCGAGAGCGCATCATGGCCGGCAGTCAAATCGAACGGGTTTTCAGCGTGCTGGAAAGCCTCACCAGTGATCCGCGCGGGCTGCCGATGCAGACCCTGGCCGAGCAACTGGACATTCCGAAGAGCGCGACGCACCGCCTGCTCGCCGAGCTGATCCGCTTGGGTTATGTGCGGCAGAACCCGGAGACGTTGCGTTATCACCTGTCGACCAAACTGGTGGCGATGGGCTTTCAATATCTGTCGAGCAGCGGTGCCGACATTGTGCAGCCGGTGCTTGATCGCCTGGCCCAGGAAACCGGTGAGTTGGTACGCCTCGGGGTGATCGACGGCGAGCGTCAGACCTGGATCGCCAAGGCCCAGGGCGCTCGTAGCGGTCTGCGTTACGACCCGGACATGGGCCGCGACGCGCCGCTGTTCTACACCGCATCGGGCCATGCGTGGCTGGCGTGCATGAGCGACGCCGAGGCGTTGTCGCTGGTCGAGCGCCAGGGCGCGGAGGTGCCGGCGGATATCGGGCCCAATGCGCCGCGCTCCAATATTGAACTGCTCGAACGCCTGCGCGTGGCCCGGGAACAGGGCTATGCCTGTGTGGAAGAAAGCTCGGCGGTCGGCACTTCGGCGATTGCTGCCGTGGTGAAACATCCCGCCGATGGCCGGGTGATTGGCGTGCTCAGCATCGCCGGGCCAAGCGCACGGATGTCGGCGGCGCGATTGCATGAACTGGCGCCGTTGCTGCTGACGTTTACCGAGGAGCTGTCGGCGGCGAGCCTGGCCTCGGAGTTGTTCGTTTAAGCAAAGCTGTGCGCTGTTCGCCCACTTTTCAACCGAGTAGGTGTGAGAATCTGGAACCGGGTTCTAAATTGTTGATGGAGTGAGTTTTCCTACAACAATCACAAGAGGATCGCACCTTGAACCCGCCCCTTCGAATCGCCCTGATCGGCGCCGGCAACATGGGCCAGCAACATTACCGGCACCTGAAGAATCTCACTGAGGCCACGGTATGCGCCGTGGCCGATCCCGGCCCTCAGGCACGGGCCCTGGCGGCAGAGTGGGGTGTGGCGTATTTCGCCGATCACCGTCAGATGCTGGAGCAGAACCGGCCAGACGCAGTGATCGTCGCCAATCCGAATAATCAGCACGTCAGCACCGCGCTGGATTGCCTGGCTGCAGGCGTTCCGGTGTTGCTGGAAAAACCGGTGGGCGTGCATCTGAATGAGGCGCGGGAATTGGTGGCAGCGGTGGAGCGCAGCGGCGTACCGGTGCTGGTCGGCCATCATCGGCGGCACAATCCATTGATCGTGCGTGCTCATGAGCTGGTCAAGGGTGGGGCGTTGGGACGGCTGACGCTGGTGACTGCGTTGTTCCAGCTGCGCAAGCCCGACCAGTATTTCGAAACGGTGTGGCGGCGCGAGGCAGGTGCCGGAATGCTGTTGACCAATCTGATTCACGACCTCGATCTGCTGCGTCATCTATGCGGTGAAGTGCGTTCGGTGCAGGCGATCACCGACCATTCGGTGCGCAGTTTCGCCAATGAAGACAGCGCGGCGATTCTGCTGCAATTCGATGGCGGAGCGCTGGGTACGCTGACCGGTTCCGATGCGGTGGCGGCGCCGTGGAGCTGGGAGTTGAACTCTGGGGAGAACCCGGTCTATCCACGTCAGGCGGATCAGCCGTGTTATTTACTGGCGGGAACGGCAGGAGCCTTGAGCATTCCGCAACTCAAGCGCTGGCATTACCGCGCCGATCAGGTGGATGCCGGTTGGCATGAGCCGTTGCTGTCCGTTGATGAACCGTTCACACCGGACGAAGCCCTGCGGTTGCAGTTGCAGCATTTCGTCCGCGTCGTACGACGGGAAGTCGAACCGTTGGTGAGTGCCGCCGACGCCGCCTGCACCCTGGCGCTGGTCGAGGCTATCCGTGAAGCGGCGGCCAGCGGTCGCGCCACTGAACCTGCGCAGATCGAGTCCTGAATATGAGCGAACGAATTCTGTCCCTGGCCAGCCTGACCGTGCTGGAGTTGTCGCCACCCGAGATGGTCGAGGTCGCGGCCCGTGCCGGATACAGTCATGTCGGCCTGCGTCTGGAGCCGGCGACGCCCGAGGAATATCACTTTCCGTTGGTAGCCGATGGCGATTTGCGGCGTCAGACACTGGCGCGTTTGCGTGACACCGGAATCGGCGTGCTTGACGTGGAAATCCTTCGATTGAAGCCGCAGACAGTGGTCGCGGATTTCGAGCCACTGCTCAGCGTTGGCGCGCAGTTCGGTGCCAGTGAGTTGTTGGTCGCCGGTAACGATCCTGACGAACAGCGGCTCACCGATAATTTTGCGGCACTCTGCGATCTGGCGGCGCGCTACGGTTTGCATCCGCATCTGGAGTTCATGCCCTGGACCGATGCACGCAATCTTGAGCAGGCGTTGCGCATCGTCGCCAAGGCCGGGCGCGAAAACGGTGCGGTGCTGGTCGATGCGTTTCACTTCGACCGTTCCGGATCGCGGCTGGAAGATCTGGATGGCGTGCCGCCCTCACGGCTGCGCTATGCACAGTTGTGCGATGTTGCCGGGCCGAGGCCGACGGACATGGCCGAGATCTTGCGTCAGGCCCGCAATGAACGACGGTTTCCCGGCGAGGGTGATTGTGACTTGAGCGGCTTGTTGCGCAGTCTTCCGGCTAACCTTCCCCTGAGTCTGGAAATTCCCACGGTCAAATTGCTGGAGCAAGGCGTGAGTGGCTTGCAGCGGGCGCAAATGGCGATCGACCGGACACGGGAATTGTTGGCCCGGCTTTAAGTCTGCTTCAAGGGGCGAGGGCGCACGCGTCCTCGTCACCGTTTATTTTTCATTCAGAGAGAGCCCATGACCGTCAGCACTCCGCTTTCCGGCGTCAACCAACCCTTCAAGGGGATCTTGCTGATTGTCGTGGCAACCTTCCTGTTCTCCAGCCACGACGCGCTGTCGAAATACCTTTCGGGTTTTTATCCGATCGTCATGGTGGTGTGGGCGCGGTATCTGGTGCACACGCTGCTGATGGCGGGGATTTTCCTGCCGCAGTCCGGGCTGCGCGTGCTGCGTACAAAACGCCCGTTGTGGCAATTGGCGCGGGCGTTGTGCCTGTTGGGGACCAGCCTGTTTTTCACCACGGCGTTGCTGTACATCCCGCTGGCCGAGGCCACGGCGGTCAACTTTCTTGCGCCGGTGCTGGTGACGGCGCTGTCGGTGCCGCTGCTCAAGGAGCGGGTGACGCGCGGTCAGTGGATCGCGGTGGTGTGCGGGTTCATCGGGGTGCTGATCATCGTCCATCCGGGCGGTGACCTGTTTACTCCGGCGATTCTCCTGCCATTCTGTTCGGCGCTGTTTTTCTGCTTCTATCAGCTGCTCACCCGCAAGCTCGCCGAAGTCGACAGCCCGACCACCAGCAACTTTTTCGCCGGGTTGTGCAACACGCTGGTGATGAGTGCGCTGGTGCCGTTCTTCTGGCAGGTGCCGAGCCTGGGCCATGCGCTGTTGATGCTGGCGCTGGGCAGTTGCGGAATGACCGCGCACCTGTTTCTGACCCAGGCATTCCGCCATGCCGCGCCGGCGTTGCTGGCGCCGTTCGGTTATTGCCAGATCGTGTTTGCGGGGTTGCTGGGCTGGTTGCTGTTTGCTCACACGCCGACCCTGATGACGGTGATCGGGATTGCGGTGATCTGTTGCAGCGGACTGGCGGCAGCGTGGCAGCAGAGCCGGCGCTGAAAGCAAAACCGGCCTGAAATCAGGCCGGTCGGTGCAGGAAGGTTATTCAGTATTGGAAGGCTACTCAGTGACGGTAGGAATCTTGCGCGGTGCCATGAAGTACATCCAGGTCAGGGCAATGAAGTACATCGCGGGGATCAGAGTGAACAACACGGTGTAGTTGTTGTTGGTGACGGTCAGGATGTGGCCGACGATCTGGGTCATGAACATCCCGCCAATCGCTGCGCACATGCCGCCGAAACCGAACACCGTGCTCATCATGTGCTTGGGCGTGTAGTCCATCACCAGGCTCCAGATGTTGGCGGTCCAGGCCTGGTGCGCGCCGATGGCCAGGGAGATGGCAGCGACGGCAATCCACAGGTTGGCGGAACCGGCGGCCATGACCACGCCGATGATGCAGCAGGCGAACAGGAACATCGACAGCAGCCGCGCCTTGATCGAGTTCATGCCGCGACCGATCAGGAACGAAGACAGAATCCCGCCGCCCACGCTGCCGAAGTCAGCGGTCACGTAGATGATGATCAGCGGAATGCCCATCTGGGTGACGTTGATGCCCAGGTTGTATTGCTGATTGAGAAACGGCGGCAGCCAGTACAGGTAGAACCAGAACACCGGCGCGGTCAGCGAGTAGGCGAGGGCGAAGGCCCAGGTGCCGCGCATCCGCAGGATTTTCGAGAACGGCACGCGGGCCTGTTCCGGTTCGACTTCTTTCTGGATGTATTCCAGCTCTGACTGCTTAACGTTTGGGTGATCTTCCGGGTTGAAATACTTCAGGCCCCAGAACAGCAGCCAGATCCCGCCGAGTGCCGACATGCACAGGAATGCGGCCTGCCAGCCCCACACGTGAAGGATCAGCGGCAGCAGCATCGGGGTGAACATCGCGCCGACGTTGGTGCCGGCGTTGAAGATGCCGGTGGCCACGGCGCGCTCGCCGGCCGGGAACCACAGGCGCGTGGTCTTCACGCAGGCCGGGTAGTTCGCCGCTTCAGTCAGACCGAGGATGAATCGGCAGACCATGAAGCCCACCGCCGAGGTCGCCAGACCGTGGGCGCCGGTGGCCAGGCTCCAGAGCAGCACCGCGCAGAAGAACACGCGCTTGACGCCGACCCGATCGATCAGCCGTCCTTGCAGCACGAAACCGATCGCGTAGCCGACCTGAAACCAGAAGTTGATGTTGGCGTAGTCCATCGCCGTCCAGCTCATTTCCTTGGCGAGGATCGGCTGCATGACGCCGAGGGCGGCGCGGTCGATGTAATTGAGGGTGGTGGCGAAAAACACCAGCGCCAGCATGCCCCAACGGGTCTTGCCGACGGCCATGGCGCCGCGGATCTTGTCGCCGATGCCACCCGTGGCAGTGCTCATGGCCGGAGCCATGCGGGAAGTCTGTGAAGGAATCATGTGTTCCACCCGTTTTTGGATTTGTTATTTGGTGTGCTTTTCTTGTGCACGCTGCGACCGGTGGTTCAGTTCCGGACTCAAGGTGAGACGGATGTTGGGCAGTGGACGAAAAATCGTCAATTCGCCAAACCGGCATTCTGTTCGATAATCGCACGCAAAACTAACCGGGTAGTACAGTTTAAATTGCTCAATGAAAAACCGGGACCAATAATTCGCTCACCCTATAAAAGCGGCGCAATTTTCGTAGCCGACGTCTCCACCGGGAGTTGAAACATGCAGCGATCCATTGCCACCGTCTCCTTGAGCGGAACCCTGCCGGAAAAACTCGAAGCCATTGCCGCCGCCGGGTTCGACGGGGTGGAGATTTTCGAGAACGATCTTCTGTATTACGACGGCAGCCCCCGGGAAATCCGGCAGATGTGCGCCGACCTCGGGATTGCCATCACCCTGTTTCAGCCGTTCCGCGATTTCGAAGGCTGCCGCCGTGATCGTCTGGAGCGCAACCTGGAACGGGCCGAGCGCAAGTTCGACCTGATGCAGGAACTGGGCACCGACCTGGTGCTGGTCTGCAGCAACGCCTCCCCCGACAGCCTCGGCGATCAACAGATCCTCATCGACGACCTGCGCCTGCTGGCCGAGCGCGCTGGTGCCCGTGGCCTGCGCATCGGTTATGAAGCGCTGGCCTGGGGCCGTCACGTCAATACTTATCAACAGGTCTGGGACATCGTGCGTCAGGCCGATCACCCGGCCCTCGGCGTGTTGCTCGACAGCTTCCACACCTTGTCGCTCAAGGGCGATCCACGGGCGATTGCCGAGATTCCCGGCGACAAGATTTTCTTCGTACAGATGGCCGACGCGCCGATCCTGGCGATGGACGTGCTGGAGTGGAGCCGGCATTTCCGCTGCTTCCCGGGGCAGGGCGAATTCGATCTGCCGGGCTTCCTCGCGCCGATCATCCAGAGCGGCTACACCGGGCCGCTGTCGCTGGAAATCTTCAACGACGGCTTCCGCGCCGCGCCGCCTCGGGCCAATGCCGCTGACGGTCTGCGTTCGCTGCTGTATCTGGAGGAGAAAACCCGCCAGCGTCTGGAGCAGGAAATCCGTCCTGTGGATAACCGCGACATCCTCTTCGAAACGCCGAAGGCCAGCGAATACAACGGCATCGAGTTTCTTGAGTTCGCCGTGGATGAAAGCCTGGGCGCCAAGCTGTCGAACTGGCTGGAACGGCTGGGTTTCGTCAAGGCCGGCCAGCATCGCTCCAAGAGTGTCAGCCTGTTGCGTCAGGGTGATATCAACCTGATCCTCAACTCTGAACCCTATTCGTTCGGCCACAGTTTTTTCGAGGCCCACGGCCCGTCGCTGTGCGCCACCGCCTTGCGGGTCAAGGACAGCGCCAGCGCGCTGGCCCGGGCCGTTGCCTATAAAGGTCAGCCGTATCGCGGACTGGTCGGCCCCAATGAACTGGAACTGGCGGCGGTGCGTGCGCCGGATGGCAGCCTGATTTATCTGGTGGATCAGGAGGCGGATGTCTACGGCACCGACTTCAATCTGCTGCCAAATGCAGTGGCGGGCGGTGGTCTCAAGCGCATCGATCACATGGCCATGGCGCTGCCGGCGGACAGCCTCGACAGTTGGGTGTTGTTCTACAAGAGCCTGCTGGATTTCGAGGCTGATGACGAAGTGGTGCTGCCGGATCCGTACGGGCTGGTGAAGAGCCGCGCCCTGCGCAGTCGCGACAGTTCGATCCGTCTGCCGCTGAACATTTCCGAGAACCGCAACACCGCGATCTCACACGCGCTGTCGAGTTATCGCGGTTCCGGGGTGCATCACATCGCCTTCGATTGCGACGATATCTTCGCCGAAGTCAGCCGGGCGAAAGAGGCGGGCGTGCCGCTGCTGGACATCCCGCTGAACTATTACGACGACCTGGCGGCGCGCTTCGATTTCGATGACGAGTTTCTCAGCGAGCTGGCGTACTACAACGTGCTGTACGACCGCGATGCGCAGGGCGGCGAGTTGTTTCACGTCTATACCGAGCCGTTCGAGGGGCGCTTCTTCTTCGAGATCATCCAGCGCAAGAACGGATACGCCGGTTATGGCGCGGCCAACGTCGCGGTGCGGCTGGCGGCGATGGCCAAATCACGCAGTGGCGCGGTTCGCCAGGCGAAGTTGTAGGAAATTCGTAAACGCGGGATTAAACACCGGTCGCGCGGCTTCCTTCACTGGGTCGCGCGGCCCATAATCGCCAGCCTGTGCAGTGATGGCCGTGAGCCCGCAATGACAATGACTTCAGAACTTCCCGCAGCTCCCGTTCTACCCGCGGTAGAGCCGCGCAAGAGTCGCAAGAACAACCCGGAAAAGACCCGCGAGAATATCCTGCAGGAGGCGATCGTCGAGTTCGTCCAGCAGGGGCTGTCCGGTGCTCGCGTCGATGCGATCGCCGAGCGTATCCACACCTCCAAACGCATGATCTATTACTACTTCGGCAGCAAGGAGCAGTTGTACGTCGAGGTGCTGGAGAAGCTCTACGGCGATATCCGCAGCACTGAAAACCGCCTGCACCTGGCTGAATTGCCGCCGGTGGAAGCGATCCGGCGTCTGGTGGAATTCACTTTCGATCACCACGATCGCAACGTCGATTTCGTGCGGATCGTCAGCATCGAAAACATCCACAACGCCGAGTATGTGAAGCGTTCCGACGCGATCAAGGCGATGAACAACACCATCCTCGATTCCCTGGGCGAGATTCTGCGTCGCGGTGCTGAAGAAGGCGTGTTCCGCGCCGGGCTCGACGCGCTGGACGTGCATCTGTTGATCAGTTCGTTCTGCTTCTATCGCGTATCGAACCGCCATACCTTCGGAGAGATCTTCCAGATCGACCTGCCGGACGAAAGCATCAAGCAACGTCATCGCGAGATGATTTGCGAGTCGGTGCTGCGCTACTTGCAGGCGTGACCGAAGTCGAGGGGGCCAGGCCCCCTCACTGTTTTATCCATTCATGCTTTGAAAATGCGCGAGCATTCGCTGCGCATCCGGCACCTTGCCGCTGAACAGCTCAAACGCCTTCACTGCCTGAAACACCGCCATGTTGCCGCCATCCAGGGTTCGGCAACCCAGGGCGCGGGCGTTGCGCAGGAGTTCGGTTTCCAGCGGGAAATACACAATCTCCGCCACCCACAACTCGGGCCGCAGCAGCGCCGCCGGCACGGGCATGCCGGGCAATTTGGCCATACCCATCGGCGTAGTGTTTACCAGACCATCGGCCTGACTCAGCGTGCTCCCCAGATCATGTCCGGCCACGGCCCGACCGGCACCGAAATGCTGATTGAGGTTGTTGGCCAGGCTTTCGGCGCGCTCGACATCCACATCAAAGATGCTCAGCTGCTGTACGCCTTCGCTCAACAAGGCGTGGGCAACGGCCGCGCCTGCACCGCCGGCGCCCATCTGGACTACGCGCTCGCGGGCAACGTCTGGCAGGCCGCGACGAAAACCTTCGGCAAAACCCAGGCAATCGGTGTTGTGGCCGACGCGTTTGCCGTCCTTCAGCACCACTGTGTTCACGGCGCCGATGCCTCGGGCTTCCGGAGACAATTCATCGAGCAGCGGGATGATTGCCTGCTTGCACGGGAAGGTGATGTTCAGGCCGGTGTAATTCATGCGTTCGGCGGCCTGCAACAGATCGGGCAGGGCGCTGCTGTCCAGTTGCAGTTGATCGAGGTCGATCAGCCGGTACAAGTAGCGCAGGCCCTGTTCGTCGCCTTCGTGTTCATGCAGCGCCGGAGTGCGGGAAGCCTGAATGCCGGCGCCGATCAGCCCGGCGAGTATCACGTTGTTGCGGTTCATGCGGTTCGCCCCTTCAGCCGCTGGCTGAAATGTTCCAGGGCCAGGCGATAGCCGTGGCTGCCGAAGCCGCACATCACGGCGGTGGCGATGGCCGAGACGAACGAGTGATGACGGAACGGCTCGCGGGCGTGGACGTTGGACAGGTGTACTTCGATCACCGGCAATTCGCTGGCGACCAGAGCGTCGCGGATCGCGACCGACGTGTGAGTCCAGGCGGCCGGATTGATCACGATGCCGGCGCAGCGCTGACGGGCGCCGTGAATCCAGTCGAGCAATTCGCCCTCGTGGTTAGTCTGGCGAAACTCCACGGCCAGGCCGAACTCTTCGGCGGCGCGCCCGCACAGGGCAGAGATGTCGGCCAGGGTTTCGTGACCGTAGGTCGCCGGTTCACGGGTGCCGAGCAGGTTCAGGTTCGGGCCGTTGAGCACCAGAACGATAGGGGGCATGGGGGCAAACTCCACTTATTGTTTTTGGCTTGGGCCGAGGGTTTCGACCTGTGGAGTTAAATTGTACTAGATGGTTACTTTAATCAATTGCTCTGCATCGGCAGCCCGGTTTTGTGTGCGGTGATCGCACACAGGTGAAATCAATGCGGCAACTGCTCGACCAGAAAATCAATGAAAGCCCTGACGCGCAGCGGCATGTGGCGATTTTGCGGGTACAGCAAGGTGAACGGTCGCGAGCGTCCGCTGTAGGGCTGGAGCACTTCCACCAACGAGCCGTCGGCCAGTTCCTTTTCGACAATGAAGCGATAGGTCTGGAACAACCCGGCGCCATGTTTGGCCAGGGTCACGCCACCGAGCACGTCATCGGAGCAGCAGAAGTTGCCCTCGGCGAGGATTTCCCGTGGCGCGTCTTCCTCATAGAACAGCCAAGTGATCCGCCGCCCGCTGCTGGGCAATTCGTACTGAATACACTCGTGTTGTTCGAGGTCTTCGAGGGTCTGCGGCGTGCCGGCGCGTTTGAGGTAGTCGGGGCTGGCGACCATCACCAGCGCTGCGTCCTCCAGATGGCGGGCGATCAGGCCGGAGTCGGGGATTGCCCGCACGCGGATCGCCATGTCGTAACCCTCGCCGACGAAGTCGATGTTGCGGTTGCTGATGTGCATGTCGACCTTCACCTGCGGGAAGCGCGCACGAAACGCGGGCAACAGCGGCAGGATCCGGTGATGGGCGTAGGTTGTAGGAATACTGATACGCAGGGTGCCGGACGGTTCCTGCTGCTGGCCCATGACTTCCCGTTGCGCCTCGACCAGTTGCGCCAGCGCCTGGCTGCATTCTTCGTAGTAGCGACGGCCGCTGTCGGTCAGTTTCACGCTGCGGGTAGTGCGCGCAAACAACCGTACGCCCAGCCGTTCCTCCATGCGGGATACCGAGCGGCTCACCGCTGCCGGCGTCACCGAAGCCGCCTGCGCCGCGCCGGTGAAACTGCCGCACTCGGCGGCCAGGCAAAACAGCTCGATGCTGCCCAGCTGAAGATCGTCGAAGTGTCGTTGCATGATTGATTACACCGGGGAATGAGTCTTCGTATGTAGCAAATGCGTGGCCGCTGCGAAAGAACTGCTTACCATTTTGCGCGGGGCTTTCCTGAATCCCGCACTAGGCTCGAAAACGTAATGACCATTTGAGGCAGCAATGCCGATGGTCGGAATTGTCAGGGAATGGCAGTTTTCGAAATTCTTTAACCTAACGGATGGGTTAGCATGAAAGTGTGCAGTTACAAGGGATTGTCGGTGGTGATCATGCTGCGAGACGAACATTGTCCGCCCCATGCGCACGTTGATTCAGGTGCATGGAGTGCCCGTTTCAAATTCAGCTTCTGGCACAACGGCGTGGAGTTATGGGATGTGGTGCCCCTGTCGCGTCGGCCACCGATTGCAGTGCTTGAGGGGCTGCGTCAATCGCTGCGTGAAACTGTTCATCTGCGGCGGGCCCGTCGAATCTGGTGGACTCGTTTGCAGACGGCGTGTCTCGATAATCAATGGTGGGACGGGGACTCGAACGAAGTGGCCGTCATGCGCGCAGTCACCGGAGCAACCTTCAGAATCGGATCGGCGTATTACGAACCAGAAGAAAACAAAACCCTGCTGGCCCTGGTTGGTGCTCGGGAAGGTGTGGAGATCGAACTATGAAAACAGTAAAAGCCGGTTTGCATGCTGATCGACCGGTAACAGAAAAGCGTCTCGATGAAGCTGTTGAGCGGGGAGGGCTGCGCCGACGCAGCAGCCTTCAAGCCGTGTCGGTGGCCTTTCAGAAACCCTGCCTGGTGATTCACTTCGAGGACGACAGCGGCGTGCTGCTCCCAGTGAATCTCTACCGGGAATTCGATGATTTCGAACCGGAAGACTTCACTGGATTGAACGTTGGCTTTGCCGGCACAGCGCTCTGCCACGACGGCAAGGATCTGCAGGTTTCCATCGCCGGCATGATCTCGGCCAGTCAACCTTTGATGGCCATGGCTGCCTCGGTGATCGCCTCTCGCAATGGCCGCCAGAGCAGCACCGCGAAAGCCGAAGCTGCCCGGGCCAACGGCAGGAAGGGCGGGCGTCCGCGCAAGATCGATCCCGTGCCATGAACAGGCACAAAAAAGCCGTCGATGAGGACGGCTTTCTTGTATCTGGCAGTGCGATCAACGCCGGGTCAATAGCACGCCGGATTCCATGTGGTGAGTCCAAGGGAACTGGTCGAACAGCGCGCAGCGGGTGATGCGGTGCGTGTCGTGCAGTTGGGCGATGTTGGCTGCCAGCGTTTCCGGGTTGCAGGAGATGTACAGGATGTTGTCGAAGCGCCGGGTCAGCTCGCAGGTGTCCGGGTCCATGCCGGCCCGTGGCGGGTCGACGAACACGCTGCCGAACTCGTAGCTTTTCAGGTCGATACCGTGCAGGCGACGGAACGGGCGAACTTCGTTCAGTGCTTCAGTCAGCTCTTCGGCGGACAGGCGCACCAGCGTGACGTTATCCACAGCATTTTCGGCCAGGTTGCTCAGTGCGGCGTTGACCGAAGTCTTGCTGATTTCGGTGGCCAGCACTTTGCGCACGCGGGTCGCCAGTGGCAGGGTGAAGTTGCCGTTGCCGCAATACAGCTCCAGCAGATCGTCGCTGCGATCACCCAGTGCTTCGTATGCCCAGTTGAGCATCTTCTGGTTCACGGTGCCGTTAGGCTGGGTGAACGCGCCTTCCGGCTGGCGGTAGCTGAACGTGCGACCACCGACGTCGAGTTTCTCGACCACGTAATCGAGGCCGAGTACTTCGCGCTTGCCCTTGGAACGGCCGATGATGCTGACGCCCAGATCAGCCGCCAGTTTGGTGGCCGCTGTATGCCAGTGCTCGTCCAGCGGGCGGTGATAGCACAGGGTGATCATCGCGTCGCCGGCCAGGGTGGTCAGAAACTCCACCTGAAACAGCTTGTGGCTCAGCGCCGCGCTGGCCTGCCAGGCCGCTTTCAATTGCGGCATCAACTGGTTGATGCGCAGGCTGGCGATCGGGAACTCTTCGATCAGGATCGGCGTGCGTTTGTCGTCCTGGGAAAACATCGCGTAATGCCGCTCACCGGCCTCGCGCCACAGGCGGAATTCGGCGCGCAGGCGGAAATTCTGCAACGGCGAGTCGAACACCGTCGGCTCCGGTGCATCGAACGGGGCCAGCAGGTCACGCAGGCGCGTGACCTTGTCTTCGAGTTGTGCGGCGTAGGCCTGGGAATCAAAAGTCATGCGTTGAACCAACCCAGCTTGATCACGAACAGAATCGACAGGATCACCAGCGCCGGGTTCAGCTCACGGGCACGGCCGGACAGCAGTTTGATCGCAGTCCAGGCGATGAAGCCGAAGGCGATGCCGTTGGCGATGGAATAGGTGAAAGGCATTGCCAGAGCGGTGACCACGACCGGCGCGGCGACGGTGATGTCGTCCCAGTCTATTTCCGCCAGACCGGAAGTCATCAGCACGGCGACGAACAGCAGCGCTGGTGCGGTGGCGAAGGCCGGTACGCTGGAGGCCAGTGGCGAGAAGAACAACGCCAGCAGGAACAGGATCGCGACGACGATGGCGGTCAGGCCGGTGCGGCCGCCGGCGCTCACGCCTGCGGCAGATTCGATGTAGCTGGTGGTGGTCGAGGTGCCCAGCAGCGAACCGGCCATGGCCGCGGTGCTGTCAGCGATCAGTGCACGGCCCATTTTCGGCATGTGGCCGTCCTTGCCCATCAGGCCGGCGCGCTTGGCGACGCCGATCAGGGTGCCGGAGTTGTCGAACAGGTCGACGAACAGGAAGGCGAAGATCACGCTGACCAGACCGATGTCCAGTGCGCCCTTGATGTCCAGTTGCAGGAAGGTCGGGGCCAGCGAAGGTGGCATCGAGGTCACGCCGCCGAACGGGGTGAAGCCCATCACGATGGAAACGATGGTCACCGCGAGAATGCCAATCAGCACCGCGCCGCGTACTTTCAGGGCCTCAAGGGCGACGATCAGCGCGAAACCGAGGGTGGCGAGGATCGGAGCCGGTTGTTTCAGGTCGCCGAGGCCGACCATGGTCGCCTGGTTACTGACCACGATGCCGGCGTTGTGCAGGGCGATCAGCGCCAGGAACAGGCCGATACCGGCGGCAATCGCCGAGCGCAGTGGCAGCGGGATGCTGTTGATGATCCATTCACGGATGCGGAAGATCGACAGCAGGAAGAAGCACACGGCCGAAATGAACACCGCGCCCAGCGCCACTTGCCAGGTGTGGCCCATGTGCAGCACGACGGTGTAGGTAAAAAAGGCGTTCAGCCCCATGCCCGGCGCGAGGGCGATCGGGTAGTTGGCGATCAGGCCCATGACCGTGGAACCGATGGCAGCTGCCAGGCACGTGGCGACGAACACCGCGCCCTTGTCCATGCCGGTCTCGCCGAGGATGCTCGGGTTGACGAACAGAATGTAGGCCATGGCCAGGAAGGTCGTGACGCCCGCCAGAATCTCGGTTCGCACGTTGGTGTTGTGTGCCTTGAGTTGAAACAGCCTTTCCAGCATGTCTGCTCCCCGTGGCGCGCGTGGCGCCGTGAATGTATCGACCTCAACAGCAAAGCACAGACCGTCGCAAGCGCCTGGAAAATTGTGGTGGGCCGGAAAAAGCCGCGCATCATACCAGCAGCGTGAGGAAGATGGCGGATGTTGGTGTCGATCGTCGGCGAAGTTTTGCACCACGGCCAAGTACGCCATACTGCGCGCTGTTTTTTCGGGGATGGATCGCATGAACAAGGGTTGGATGAAGACCGCTGGACTGATGGCCTTGCTGCTGGCCGTTGTACCGACGGCACTTGCGGCGTCGGCACCGCCATTGAGCGAGGTGAAAGTCATCAAGGTTCAGTCGTCGTCCTGCGGGCTCGAAGACATTACCGATGGCCAGGTGCAAACCCGTTGCGATCACAGCGCGCCGGGCATCAAGGTCTATGTGCTGGAAATCGGTTACGGCCAGAGCCAGCCTCAGGCAGCGCTGGACGGCTTTGAAGTGAACGGCACCCGAAGCCCGGTCTGTGCTTTCGATAACGGCAACCTGACCGAATGCACGCCAGGCGCGAAAACCGTCGGTTCGCTGTACACCTTCGATCTGGCGACCCGACAGGAAGGCACCTTTACCTTCAGCAACACGTCGATCAACGCCCCGCGCAATACGATGTCGACCCAGCTTTACATCAAGTAACGGCTGTCGCCGAACAGGGCAGGGCAAAGCTGACTACGCTTTAAGGATCACCCAGCGGATGGCGCCCATGACCTTTAGAGCCCTGATTACCCTCGCCGAGGGCATCGATGATCTGCAATGCGTGACCCTGATCGACGTGCTGCGTCGCGCCGGCGTCGAAGTGGTGGCGGCCAGCATCGAGGGCCGGCGCATGCTGACCTGCGCCCGAGGCACTCGACTGACCGCCGACGGCATGCTCATTGATGTGCTGGCCCAGACCTTCGACCTGATTGTCCTGCCCGGCGGCGCTGTCGGCGCGCAACACCTTGCCGCGCACCAGCCTCTTCAACAACTGCTAAAGGATCAGGCCAGTGCCGGACGACTGTTCGCCGCCATCGCCGAAGCCCCGGCGGTCGCGCTGCAGAGCTTCGGTGTATTACGTCAACGCCGGATGACCTGCCTGCCCGTCAGCAGTCATAACCTTTCCGGTTGCACCTTTGTTGATCAACCGGTGGTGGTCGACGGCAATTGCATCACCGCCCAAGGCTCCGGCGCCGCGCTGGCATTTGCCCTGACACTGGTCGAGCAACTGGCGGGCAAGGCCGTCAGAGCGAAGGTGGCGGGGGAGTTGCTGGCCTGAGAAGTTCAGGCCTTCACCTCTTCCACCGGCACATGCATCCGGTCGCGGTTGGCCAGGGTCGGGAACAGTTTGATCCAGGTTCCGGTCACCACCAGCGTGCCGATGCCACCCATCACCACCGCCGGCACGGTGCCGAACCAGTGGGCGGTGAGGCCGGATTCGAATTCGCCCAGCTGGTTGGAGGCACCGATAAACAGGCCGTTCACCGCGCTGACCCGGCCGCGCATTTCGTCCGGGGTTTCCAGTTGCACGAACGAGGCGCGGATCACCATGCTGATCATGTCCGCCGCGCCCAACACGACCAGCACCGCCAACGAGAACCAGAACGAGGTCGACAGACCGAAGGCGATAGTGGCAACACCGAACACGCCGACGGCAGTGAACATCACCCGACCGACGTTTCGCTCAACGGCAAACCGCGCCAGGAACAGCGACATCATCAACGCCCCGACCGCCGGCGCCGAGCGCAGCAACCCGAGCCCCCACGGCCCGGTCAGCAGAATGTCCCTGGCGAACACCGGCAGCAACGCGGTGGCGCCGCCGAGCAGCACGGCGAACAGATCCAGCGAAATCGCCCCGAGAATGTCTGGACGGCTGCGAATGAAGCGAATTCCGGCCAGCAACGAATCCAGCGTCGCCTTGCCTTTGTTCAGCGGTGTTTGCCGCGCGGGCAGGTTGAGCATCAGCGTGCAGGCGATGACATACAGAATGACCGTCGGGCCATAGACCCACACGCTACCGAAGGCATAGAGCAGACCGCCGAGCGCCGGGGCGACGATGGTTGCCGATTGCTGCGCCGATTGCGCAGCGGCAACCGCCCGTGGGAACAGCGTGCTGGGCACGATGCTCGGCAGCAGCGCCTGGGTGGTCGGCATTTCGAACGATCGTGCGGCGCCCAGCAGGAACGCCAGGATAAAGATCATTTCCCGGGTGACATGGTCAGTGGCGCTGCCGATGGCCAGTGCCAGGGCGATCAAGGCCTGCAACGACTGGCAGATCGCCGCGACCTTGCGCCGGTCGTAGCGATCGGCAACGTGGCCGGTGTGCAGCATGAACAATACACGTGGCGCGAATTCCACCAACCCGACCAGACCCAGGTCGAGCACATTGCCGGTCAGTTGATAGAGGTTCCAGCCGATCGCCACGGTGAGCATCTGAAAACCGCTGGCGGTGAAGATCCGGGCCAACCAGAACGCAACGAAGGGACGGTGGTGACGTAACAGCAAGGGCTCTTGGCTGGGCATTTGCGGGCCGGTCTTGATCGAGGGGAACCGCGAGATTATCACCAGTCTGTAACAGGAAGTTGCTATGACAGAAAATTTAGTTAGCCAGACATCGATTTTTCCCCGTCGTGGCGCGAGCTCCGGCCACGGACGTATTTCAGAGCGTTGCCAGGTCTGTGAGGCAACTTGTCACGCGGCAAAAGACCACGCGGTTCTCCGTCGGAAATGGGACTACTCTTTCAACGTTGATTGATCCAGATCAAGACCCATCGCGGAACTGATCCCGGACCCGTCGGCAGACTCCCTGCGTCGCGATGCCTGTAAAAAGAAGAACGAATTCGAGTTCGCCGCACTCCATACCCGTGGGGGCAGTGGTTCAAGGCCGCCAGTCCTGGAACCGTTATCTGATAGAGGAAAGCTTATGTTCGGTTTAGAGGCCCTGGATCTCGCCCGAATTCAGTTCGCGTTCACCATCTCGTTCCACATCCTGTTCCCGGCGATCACCATCGGTCTTGCGAGCTATCTCGCGGTGCTGGAAGGCCTGTGGCTGAAAACCGGCAATGACACTTACCGTGACCTCTACCATTTCTGGTCGAAGATCTTTGCCGTCAACTTCGGCATGGGCGTGGTCTCGGGGCTGGTCATGGCCTACCAGTTCGGCACCAACTGGAGCCGCTTCTCGGACTTCGCCGGTTCAGTCACCGGCCCGTTGCTGACGTATGAAGTGCTCACGGCGTTCTTCCTCGAAGCCGGTTTCCTGGGGGTGATGCTGTTCGGCTGGAACAAGGTCGGGCGCGGCCTGCACTTTTTCTCCACGGTGATGGTGGCCATCGGCACACTGATTTCCACGTTCTGGATTCTCGCCTCCAACAGTTGGATGCAGACCCCGCAGGGCTTCGAGATCGTCAACGGTCAGGTCATTCCAACCGACTGGCTGGCAATCATCTTCAACCCGTCATTCCCCTATCGCCTGATGCACATGGCGACGGCAGCGTTCGTCGCAACGGCCTTCTTCGTCGGCTCGTCGGCGGCCTGGCACCTGCTGCGCGGCAAGGACAACCCGGCGATCCGCACCATGCTGTCGATGGCGATGTGGATGGCGCTGATTGTTGCGCCGATCCAGGCAGTCATCGGCGACTTCCATGGCCTCAATACCCTTGAACACCAACCGGCGAAGATCGCCGCGATCGAGGGTCACTGGGAAAACGTCGGCGACGAAGCGACACCGCTGATCCTGTTCGGCTGGCCGGACATGAAGGAAGAAAAGACCAAGTTTGCTGTCGAGATTCCATACCTCGGCAGCCTGATCCTGACCCACTCGCTGGACAAGCAAGTCCCGGCGCTCAAGGAGTTCCCGCCAGAAGACCGGCCGAATTCGACCATCGTGTTCTGGTCGTTCCGGATCATGGTCGGTCTCGGCTTCCTGATGATCTTCACCGGTCTGTGGAGTTTGTGGCTGCGCAAGCGTGACTCGCTCTACACCTCGCGGCCGTTCCTGTACCTGGCGCTGTGGATGGGGCCGTCCGGCCTGATCGCGATCCTGGCGGGCTGGTTCACCACTGAAATCGGTCGTCAGCCATGGGTGGTCTACGGGCTGATGCGCACGGCCGATGCGTCTTCAAACCACAGTTTCATGCAGATGAGCATCACGCTGATCATGTTCGTGGTGGTGTATTTCGCGCTGTTCGGTGCGGGGCTGGGCTACATGATGCGCCTGGTGCGCAAAGGGCCGAAGACCGACGAAGGCAAGGAAACCAACGACGGTGGTCCTGGCCAGAAACGCACACCGGCACGTCCGTTGTCCGCTGCCGACGACGACGGCGCCGAACACGACCGCAGCCTGACCAAGGAGATTTGAGTCATGGGTATTGATCTTCCGCTGATCTGGGCCGTGATCATCATCTTCGGGATCATGATGTACGTGGTGATGGACGGTTTCGACCTGGGGATCGGGATTCTCTTCCCGTTCATCCCCGGCAAGACCGACCGCGACGTGATGATGAACACCGTCGCCCCGGTGTGGGACGGCAATGAAACCTGGCTGGTACTGGGGGGCGCTGCGTTGTTCGGCGCATTCCCGCTGGCCTATTCGGTGGTGCTGTCGGCGCTGTATCTGCCGCTGATCTTCATGCTGATCGGGCTGATCTTCCGTGGCGTGGCGTTTGAGTTCCGCTTCAAGGCCAAGGACGACAAGCGTCACCTGTGGGACAAGGCGTTCATCGGTGGTTCGGTGGCGGCGACGTTCTTTCAGGGCGTGGCGCTTGGCGCGTTCATCGATGGTCTGCCGGTGGTCAACCGGCAATATGCCGGCGGTTCACTGGACTGGCTGACGCCGTTCACGCTGTTCTGCGGCGCCGCGCTTGTTGTGGCGTATGCGCTGCTCGGTTGCACCTGGCTGATCATGAAGACCGAAGGCAAGCTTCAGGAGCAGATGCATGACCTGGCGCGCCCGCTGGCCTTCGTGTTGCTGGCGGTGATCGGCATCGTCAGCCTGTGGACGCCGCTCTCTCACCCGGAAATCGCCGAGCGCTGGTTCAGCCTGCCCAATCTGTTCTGGTTCCTGCCGGTGCCGATTCTGGTGTTGGTGACGCTGTACGCACTGATCCGTGCGGTGGCGCGAAACGCCAACTACATGCCGTTCCTGCTGACCCTGGTGCTGATCTTCCTCGGCTACAGCGGTCTGGGCATCAGCCTGTGGCCGAACATCGTGCCGCCGTCGATCTCGATCTGGGACGCCGCCGCGCCGCCGCAAAGCCAGGGCTTCATGCTGGTGGGCACGCTGTTCATCATCCCGTTCATCCTGGGTTACACCTTCTGGAGCTATTACGTGTTCCGCGGCAAGGTCACCCACGAAGACGGTTATCACTAATGGTGATCACGATGGCGCCGAGCGCGGCGCCATTTCCCGCAACCGGAGGATGCAAGCATGACCGGCAAACATTCCCTGCACGATATTGAAGAAGCCGAAAAAAAGCCGCTGTGGCAGCGGCTCGGCTGGTTGGCCATGATCTGGGTCGGCAGCGTCGGTGCTCTGTTCATCGTCGCCAGCCTGATGCGTATGTTCATGAATGCAGCAGGCCTGACCACGCACTGAGACTTCCCATCCCGCTGCCTTGCGGCACGGATTTTCGACCCTCCGACCGGAGGGTTTTTTTTTGCCCGGATTATTTGCGCGCCTTGAGGATCACGAATTTCGGTGTGGCCGCCACTTGCTCGACACCCCGAAACAGTCGCGCCAGTTTGCTGTGATAACCCAGGTGACGGTTGCCGACGATGTACAGCGCACCGCCAACGACCAGCGCTTCGCGGGCCTGCTGGAACATGCGCCAGGCAAGGAAATCGCCGACCACCTGTTGCTGGTGGAATGGCGGGTTGCACAGGACTACGTCCAGCGATTGCGCCTCCTGGCCGGCCAGACCGTCGCCGGCGCGTACGATCACGTCACGTTCACCGAACGCCGCGCGCCAGTTCTCGGCTGCCGATTGCACGGCCATGAACGATTCGTCCACCAGCGTGTAATGCGCTTCAGGATTTTGCAGGGCGCTGGCGATGGCCAGTACGCCGTTACCGCAGCCAAGGTCGGCGACTCGTGCCGAGCCGAGGTTTTTCGGCAGGTGCGGAAGGAAGGCACGGGTGCCGATGTCCAGCCCTTCACGGCAGAACACGTTGGCGTGGTTGAGCAGTTCGATGGCCGGCTCGTCGAGGTGATAGCGGGTCGGGTAGGGCGAGACGGCCGGTGCCTTGGCCTCGGGCGTGGCGATCAGCAGTCGGGCCTTCTTCACCGCCAGCGAAGCCTGAACCGCGCCGATGTAGCGTTCCAGCAGATCACCGGCGGCACGGGGCAAATGCTTGACCATCGCGGCTGCCACCACTTGCGCACCGGGCGCCAATTGGCCTTGCAGGCGAATCAATTGTTCTTCCAGCAGTGCCAGGGTTTTCGGAACGCGGATCAGCACCCGGTCAAATGGCCCGGCTAACGGCTCGCTGGCGGGAATGCCGCGCAGCGCATCGAATGCCTGACCATTGCGCAGCAGGTTTTTTTCAAGGCCTTGAAACGCCAGGAACGAATCACCGCTGGTGCTGACCTGCACCTTGCCCGAAAGGCTGATGGCCAATGCGCCGAAACTGTCGTTGAGCACCAATACTCGGGTCTCCGCCGGCAGATTTTGTTCGGCCACATGATTGAGCAAGTACTCGTCGGCTGCGTCGAAGGCTTGCAGCGGTTCGTTCTGCTGTTCGGGCTGGCGGATCAGATCGAGCTGGGCGAAGGGCGTATCGAGCAAAGGCATGGGGCGGGGACTCTGGGTAATCGACGGGTGTCCCGCGGCCCAGGGGGAGTGCGGCGGAACCGTCCGAGTGGACAGCGGCGCAAAAGATCGCGTCATCACTCAGGAAGGTTGCAAATGGTACGTTTTTTTTGTTGGCAATACTCGCCTGATTTCAGTACGGGTGAGTGGGAATAAACCCAGCCCTGGTGGCGGCGATGACGGCTGACACCTTGTTGCAGGCGTTGAACTTAACGATCAGGTTTTTGATGTGATAGTTCACGGTTCGTTCGGCCACATTCAGAATCTGGCCGATTTCCCAGGCTGTCTTGCCCAATGCGCACAGCCTTACGATTTCGAGCTCCCGGGTAGACAGTCGTACGGGCGGTGATTTGGCCTGTGCCGGCGGGAGGGCGTGGACGATCATTCCACTCAAGTGCTGCGTGATGAAGTGCATCACACCGTATTGTTCGTAGAGCTCCAATGCAGAGATTTCGCAATGGGGTCGTGCCAGACTGATGGTGCAGCACAGGTCGTTCTCTTCGTCGAGATACGACTGTGACCAGCCATGTTCCATCCCGTGATTCTGAAGCGCACTCCACATTGTCGGTGCCTTGGAAAATGCTTTCCTGGTCCAGAGAAACGGCAACATTGAATGATGGCAAAAAGCTGTAATCGGGTCGTTTTCACAGCAATGTTTTTCGTATTCGTCGTTCCACGCCTCTGTGAAGTTATTGATATAAAACGGTTTGAATGACTGGGAGTCAGGCCGCGAGACGGTAATACCGCAGAATTGAAAACCGATGTTGTTGGCAAAGTTTTTCAAGATCGGGAATGCGTTTTCAATATTCTTCGCGCGCGTAAGCTGTTCTATTTGATACTCCTTCCACCTTTCCATTTTAGGTTGTTCTCCAGTGTTTCATTTCCGCGGGGGGGGCAAATTGGATCCAAGGAACCAGCACGGGTGGAAGTGTAGGAGGATTCCTACAAAGCTGTTGGATTTTTTTGTTCTTGGACGGTGGCAGAAACTGGAATATGAATAATGAGTTTTTATATGCAGGGAATCATTTAAAGGGTTGCATCGCTTCGGCCTCTATAATCGATGTCCGCTGCTGGCTTTTAGATGATGGCACTTTGAAATGTCATTACAAATTGTCGGTGTTCCACTGAAGATTAATGGGTAACACTTGAGTCATTGTTGATGGAGTAACCCAATGACTGCCAGCAGTGAAAAATTCAGCCGCCAGACATTGCTCGATGTACAGCCGCTGACCCCCAGTCTGTTCACCCTGCGCACCACGCGGGATGCCGGTTTCCGCTTCCGCGCCGGGCAATTCGCTCGGCTTGGCGTTACGCGTGAGGACGGCAGTACGGTGTGGCGCGCCTACTCGATGGTATCTTCGCCGTTCGACGAATTTCTCGAGTTTTTTTCCATCGTGGTGCCGGGCGGCGAGTTCACCAGCGAACTGAGCCGGCTGAAGGCGGGGGATACCTTGCTGATAGAGCGCCAGGCCTTTGGCTATCTGACGCTGGACCGATTCATTGATGGCCGCGATCTCTGGCTGTTATCCACAGGCACGGGCGTGGCGCCGTTTCTGTCGATCCTGCAGGACTTCGAAGTCTGGGAGAAATTTGAGCGAATCATATTGGTCTACAGCGTGCGAGAGGCCCGGGAACTGGCTTATCAACAACTGATCGCGGAACTGACACAGCGCGACTACCTCGCGGAATACGCCCACAAGTTCCAGTTTATTCCGGTGGTCACGCGTGAGCCGTATGCCGGCGCCCTCAACGGTCGCATCACTACGTTGATCGAAAATGGCGAACTGGAAAAGATGGCCGGTGTGGAGCTGACGCCGGCGCATTCCCGGGTCATGCTCTGCGGCAATCCGCAGATGATCGATGACACCCGGGCCTTGCTCAAGCAACGCGGCATGGCCTTGAGTCTGACCCGGCGACCGGGACAGGTGGCGGTGGAAAACTACTGGTAAGGAAACGGCGCCCTAAGGCGCCGTTTCAGTCTTCAAGGCTGGTTGTTCTGGGCCTTGAGCAAATCGCGGATCTCACCCAGCAATTCTTCCTCTTTGGTCGGTACCGGCGGCAGGGTAGGGGCTACAGCTTCTTCGCGCTTCAGGCGGTTGATGGCTTTGACGCCCATGAAGATCGCGAAGGCGACGATCACGAAGTCCAGAACACTCTGGATGAACTTGCCATACGCCAGCATCACGGCAGGCGCATCGCCCTGGGCAGCCTTGAGTGTGATGGCCAGGTCACTGAAATCCACGCCGCCGATCAGCAGGCCGATGGGTGGCATGATCACATCGCCGACAAACGATGAAACGATCTTGCCGAAGGCCGCGCCGATGATGATACCGACGGCCATGTCGACCACATTGCCTTTGACCGCGAAGGCCTTGAACTCGCTGAGCACGCCCATAGTTATTTCCTTGTTACAGATGAGTTTGGTGTACGCAGTGTAAATCAGCATAACGCGTCCTGCGCGAAACACCTTCTTACAAAGCCCGTTTTTATCGACACACCATTTCGCAATTAGTTTGCAAAGTGCCACTAATCGCGCGCGCAATACGCTGCAACGTGCTGATCTTCAAGAAAAAATGATCAATCATCGCGTTACGAACTTTCTATTTATGTTTGGCAAGCCGAGCTTCTAGCCTCTGTCTGGCGCACCTGGATGCGCCTCAAAAAAACAGAGGAGCCTGAAATGAATTCCATGCCTGGCCTGGGGGGCTTTCCCCTTCGTCGTACCTTCGGTTTATTGACTGCCGGCCTACTGACCCTTTCTGCGAATGCGGCGCCCTTGACCCGGGATAACGGTGCCGCGGTCGGCGACAACCAGAACTCGCAGACCGCCGGCGCCAACGGTCCGGTGCTGTTGCAGGACGTGCAACTGATCCAGAAGCTGCAACGCTTCGACCGCGAACGCATTCCCGAACGCGTCGTGCATGCCCGAGGCACCGGTGCCCATGGCACGTTCACCGCGACCAACGATCTGAGCGATCTGAGCAAGGCCAAGGTATTCGCTGTCGGCCAGGTCACGCCGGTGTTCGTGCGTTTCTCGGCGGTCGTTCACGGCAATCACTCTCCGGAAACCCTGCGTGACCCACGGGGTTTCGCGACCAAGTTCTACACCGCCGATGGCAACTGGGATCTGGTGGGCAACAACTTCCCGACGTTCTTCATCCGCGATGCGATCAAGTTCCCGGACATGGTGCATGCCTTCAAGCCCGATCCACGTACCAACCTCGACGATGATTCACGTCGCTTCGACTTCTTCTCCCATGTACCGGAAGCTACCCGCACATTGACCGAGTTGTATTCCAACTCGGGAACTCCGGCCAGTTATCGGGAGATGGACGGTAATAGTGTGCATGCCTATAAGTTGGTCAATGCCAAAGGCGAAATCCACTATGTGAAGTTTCATTGGAAAAGTTTGCAGGGGATAAAAAATCTCGATCCAAAACAGGTCGTGCAAGTTCAGGGCCGTGACTACAGTCATATGACCAATGACTTGGTAACAAATATTTACAATGGCAACTTTCCAAAGTGGGACTTGTACATTCAGGTCTTGAATCCGCAAGACTTGTCCAAGTTTGATTTCGATCCTCTTGATGCAACCAAGATCTGGCCAGGTATTCCAGAGCGAAAAGTTGGACAAATGGTCTTGAATCGCAATCCTGCGAATGTCTTCCAGGAAACCGAACAAGTGGCCATGGCTCCCTCAAATGTTGTTCCGGGCATCGAGCCCTCGGAAGACCGTCTGCTGCAAGGCCGGATATTTGCCTATGCCGATACGCAAATGTATCGACTCGGCGCCAACGCACTGCAATTGCCGATCAATGCTGCGAAAGTGGCAGTCAACAATGGCAATCAGGATGGCGCGATGAATGCCGGTGCGAGCACCTCGGGGGTCAACTATCAGCCAAGCCGTCTGCAACCGCGTGAAGAGACGCCGGGTGCGCGATACAGCCAGACCGCACTGCAGGGCAGTACGCAACAGGCGAAGATCCAGCGCGAGCAGAACTTCAAGCAGGCCGGTGATCTGTATCGCTCGTTCAGCAAGAAGGAGCGCCAGGATCTGATCGAGAGCTTCGGCGGTTCGCTGGCCGGCGCCGATGACGAGAGCAAGCACATCATGCTGTCCTTCCTCTATAAGGCGGATCCGGAATACGGCGCCGGTGTGACCAAAGTGGCCAAGGGTGACCTGGATCGGGTCAAGGCCCTGGCGGCCAAACTGGTCGACTGACAGCGACCCTTCAAGCCCCGGCAACTGTCGGGGATTGACCGGCAGCAGCGCCGCGCGTCCGGCCAGCGGAAAAATCCGTCCCGGCGCGGCGCGCTGATCGACGATGGCTGCGTTATCATCGCGGTTTTTGCCGGGGGTTCAGATGGCCAAGGCCAAGCGCATGTACGGCTGCACCGAGTGCGGCGCAACCTTTCCCAAGTGGGCCGGGCAATGCGGCGAATGCGGCGCCTGGAACACCCTGACCGAAACCATGGTCGAGAGCGGCGGTGCCGCCGCCCCGAGCGGGCGCACCGGCTGGGCCGGACAGCAGGCCCAGATCAAGACCCTGGCCGAAGTCAGCATCGAAGAGATTCCACGTTTCTCCACAGCCTCCGGCGAACTGGACCGAGTGCTCGGCGGTGGTCTGGTGGACGGCTCGGTGGTACTGATCGGTGGCGACCCCGGCATCGGCAAATCGACGATTCTGTTGCAGACCCTGTGCAACCTCGCCAAGACCATGCCGGCGTTGTACGTCACTGGCGAAGAGTCCCAGCAACAGGTCGCCATGCGTGCACGTCGTCTGGGCCTGCCGCAGGATCAATTGCGGGTCATGACCGAAACCTGTATCGAAACCATCATTGCCACCGCCCGTCAGGAAAAACCCAAGGTGATGGTGATCGACTCGATCCAGACGATTTTCACCGAACAACTGCAATCGGCACCGGGCGGGGTGTCCCAGGTACGCGAAAGTGCGGCGTTGCTGGTGCGTTACGCCAAGCAAAGCGGCACGGCGATTTTCCTGGTCGGCCACGTGACCAAGGAAGGCGCGCTCGCAGGGCCGCGGGTTCTGGAGCACATGGTCGATACCGTGCTGTATTTCGAAGGCGAGTCCGATGGCCGGTTGCGTTTGCTGCGAGCGGTGAAAAACCGTTTCGGCGCGGTCAACGAGCTGGGCGTGTTCGGCATGACCGACAAGGGCTTGAAGGAAGTCTCCAACCCTTCGGCGATTTTTCTCACCCGCGCTCAGGAAGAAGTCCCGGGCAGTGTGGTGATGGCGACGTGGGAAGGCACTCGGCCGATGCTGGTGGAAGTCCAGGCGCTGGTGGACGACAGTCACTTGGCCAATCCGCGCCGGGTCACGCTGGGTCTGGATCAGAATCGTCTGGCGATGTTGCTGGCGGTGCTGCACCGTCATGGCGGCATTCCGACTCACGATCAGGACGTGTTCCTCAACGTGGTCGGCGGGGTGAAGGTGCTGGAAACCGCGTCCGACCTGGCGTTGATGGCCGCCGTCATGTCGAGCCTGCGCAACCGTCCGTTGCCCCATGACTTGCTGGTGTTCGGCGAAGTCGGTCTGTCTGGCGAAGTGCGCCCGGTGCCAAGCGGCCAGGAGCGTTTGAAGGAAGCCGCCAAGCACGGCTTCAAGCGCGCAATCGTGCCCAAGGGCAATGCGCCGAAGGAAGCCCCGCCAGGCTTGCAGATCATTGCGGTGACACGACTGGAGCAGGCGCTGGACTCGTTGTTCGAGTGATCAGACGTCGATCAGCGCCCCGAGCTCGCGTTCCAGTTCGGTTTCGTCGGCCAGATTGAGTTCGATCAAGCGACGCAGGCGCTGAATCGACTCCAGGCTGATGTGCCGGCACACGAAACCGAGCTGGCCGTGATCTTCATGAGCCAGTTGCACATCCATCTCGATGTGCACGTCTTCGCTCAGATGAATGTCGACGAAAAAGTCCTGCTCGGGATTGCCCAGCCAGGGCTCGGGCCGCTCGATCAGCAGCCCCTTGAGCGAGAGGTCGATCAGCTTCACCGGCCAGATGTATTCGCCCTGGCTCAATTCGGTTCTGGCATCGAACGCGATACGTTTGAAGCGGCGACGCTCGGACGGGTGCTCGCTCATGGCGCAATCCTCAGGAAGGTCAGCTGACTATAGACCCGACCGGCGGGGTGATGCCAACGAATGGACTGTCTAGACCAATGTCGGGGTATGGCCTTTGCCGCCAACAGCGCTAAACTCGGGGTGGCTGTCTTTCTTGTCCACCCTGGCTGGAATAATAAAATGAAAAATAATAATAGCCTGCTACGCCACTTACCCTGGCTGCTGCTGGCAATCGTAGGAGCGTGCGCCCTGGGCGTAGTGGCATTGCGCCGAGGCGAGGCGATCAACGCCTTGTGGATTGTGGTCGCCGCCGTGGCCATCTATCTGGTTGCGTACCGTTACTACAGTCTGTTCATCGCTAACAATGTGATGCAACTCGATCCGCGTCGGGCCACCCCCGCCGTGCTCAACAACGACGGTCTGGACTACGTTCCGACCAACAAACACATTCTCTTCGGTCACCACTTCGCGGCCATTGCCGGCGCGGGGCCGCTGGTCGGTCCGGTGCTGGCGGCGCAGATGGGCTATCTGCCCGGTACGCTGTGGCTGATCGCCGGCGTGGTGCTGGCGGGCGCGGTGCAGGACTTCATGGTCCTGTTCATGTCCACCCGCCGCAACGGCCGGTCCCTGGGCGACATGGTGCGTGAAGAAATGGGCCGCATCCCCGGCACCATCGCTCTGTTCGGCTGCTTCCTGATCATGATCATCATCCTCGCGGTGCTGGCGCTGATCGTGGTCAAAGCCCTGGCTGAGAGCCCGTGGGGCATCTTCACCGTGATGGCGACCATCCCGATCGCGATGTTCATGGGCATCTACATGCGCTACATCCGTCCGGGCCGCATCGGCGAGATCTCGGTCATCGGCGTGTTGCTGCTGCTCGGTTCGATCTGGCTGGGCGGGCAGATTGCCGCCGATCCGGTCTGGGCCAAAGCCTTCAGCTTCACCGGTGTGCAAATCACCTGGATGTTGATCGGTTATGGCTTTGTCGCCGCCGTGCTCCCGGTGTGGCTGATCCTTGCACCGCGTGACTACCTCTCCACCTTCCTCAAGATCGGTACCATCGTCGCTCTGGCGATCGGCATCCTGGTGACCATGCCCGAGCTGAAAATGCCGGCCCTGACCCAGTTCGTCGACGGCACCGGCCCGGTATGGAAGGGCGGTCTGTTCCCGTTCCTGTTCATCACCATCGCCTGCGGTGCGGTATCGGGCTTCCACGCGCTGATCTCCTCGGGGACAACGCCGAAGCTGCTGGATAACGAAACCAACGCCCGTTACATCGGTTACGGCGGCATGCTGATGGAATCGTTCGTGGCCATCATGGCCATGGTCGCTGCCTCGGTGATCGAGCCGGGCGTGTACTTCGCCATGAACAGCCCGGCTGCCGTGGTCGGCGGTGATGTGGTGGCCGTGGCAACCGCAGTCAGCAACTGGGGCTTTGCCATTACCCCGGAAGCCTTGCAAGCCGTGGCGCATGACATCGGCGAAACCACCATCCTGGCCCGTGCCGGTGGTGCGCCGACCCTGGCGGTCGGTATCGCGCAGATCCTGCACAGCGTCCTGCCGGGTGAAAACACCATGGCGTTCTGGTACCACTTCGCGATCCTGTTCGAAGCGCTGTTCATCCTGACCGCAGTCGATGCCGGTACCCGTGCCGGTCGCTTCATGCTGCAGGACCTGCTCGGCTCCTTCGTACCGGCGCTGAAACGTACCGAATCCTGGACCGCCAACCTGATCGCTACCGCCGGTTGTGTGGCGATGTGGGGCTGGTTGCTGTATCAGGGCGTGATCGATCCGCTGGGTGGTATCAACACCCTGTGGCCGCTGTTCGGCATCTCCAACCAGATGCTGGCCGGTATCGCACTGATGCTCGGCACCGTGGTCCTGATCAAGATGAAGCGCCAGCGCTACATCTGGGTCACCCTGTTGCCGGCCACCTGGCTGCTGATCTGCACCACGACCGCAGGCTTCATCAAGCTGTTCGACGCCAATCCGGCGATCGGCTTCCTGTCGCTGGCCAAGAAATACAACGACGCACTGGCCGCGGGTCAGGTGCTCGCTCCGGCCAAGAACGTCGAGCAGATGCAGCACGTGATCTTCAACGCCTACACCAACGCCACATTGACCGCGCTGTTCCTGTTCGTGGTATTCAGCATCCTGTTCTATGCGCTCAAGGTCGGCATCGCCGCCTGGGGCAAAAAAGAGCGTACGGACAAAGAATCGCCATTCCAGGCCCTGCCGGACGCGTAACCAGAGGATTGCAGCATGTTCAATGACCTGAGTCGCCTCGGTAAATACCTCGGTCAGGCCGCGCGCCTGATGGTCGGCATGCCCGACTACGACACCTACGTCGAGCATATGCAGACCAAACACCCGGACAAACCGGTGATGAGCTACGAGATGTTCTTTCGCGAACGTCAGGAAGCCCGTTACGGTGGCAAGGGTGGGCCGAAGTGCTGTTGATCTGACAGCCTTCGGTTGATGCAGTCCCCAACGGTGGGAGCGGGCTTGCTCGCGAAAGCGGTGTGTCATTGAGCAATGATGTCGACTGACACGACCCCTTCGCGAGCAAGCCCGCTCCCACATTTGTTTTGTGTCGTTCATCAATTTTGCGAAGGGGATCGATGTTGTCTTCTCCAATACCTGTAACGGTGCTCAGCGGTTTCCTCGGCGCCGGCAAGACCACCTTGCTGCGCCATCTGTTGAAAGCCGAGCACGGCCTGAAAATCGCCGTGATCGAAAACGAATTCAGCGACGCCGGTATCGATACCCAATTGCTGGGCGACGAGCCGGTGCAAGTCATGACCCTGGCCAACGGCTGCGTCTGCTGCACCATTCACACCGACCTGACCAAGGCCCTGTATCTGCTGCTCGAACGGCTGGACAGCGGCGAAATCGCTTTCGATCGGCTGGTCATCGAATGCACCGGTCTGGCCGACCCGGCCCCGGTGGCACAGACCTTTTTCATCGACGAAGAACTGCGCGAGCGTTACCTGCTCGACGGCATCATCACCCTCGTCGACGCGGCCCACGCCGAACAGCACCTGACCCAGACCATCGCCCAGGCGCAGATCGGTTTTGCCGACCGCCTGCTGGTGAGCAAGACCGATCTGGTGGACGAGGCTGCGTTCACGGCGCTCAGCGAGCGCCTGACCCGCATCAACCGCCGTGCACCGATCCGCGTGGTCGAGCACGGCAACATCGATCTGGCGGAATTGCTCGATGTGCGCGGTTTCAACCTGAATGCCGATCTCGGCGGCGGGGTGAGTCTGCGACCGGTGAGCAAGGCGCCGTCCATCGACCGGATTTCCAGTCTGGTGCTGCGTACCGATCAGCCGCTGGATATCGATCAGCTCAGCGAGTTCATGAATGAATTGCTGGAAGAGCACGGCAAGCAATTGCTGCGCTACAAAGGCGTGTTGAACATCGCGGGCGAAGATCGGCGGCTGGTGTTCCAGGGCGTGCTGAAACTCTATGGCTTCGACTGGGACACCGAGTGGGCGGAAGGCGAGGCGCGGGAAAGCGTGATCGTGTTTATCGCCGACGATTTGCCGGAAGAGAAAATCCGGTTGGGGTTTGCCAGGGTGGCGGCGAACTGAGTCCGCCGCGCTTTCAGTGCGTGGAACCGCTGAGAATCGTCTGCTCCAGGTGATCCAGATGACGGTTCATCAGCGACACCGCCTCGACGGCGTCATCACGCTCGATCGCCTCGACGATCCGGGCGTGATCCTGCCAGCCGCAACAGCTGTGCGTGGTCTCAGTGCATCGCGCAATCGCCAGTGAGGTCAGCGGCACCAGCGTGCCGAGAAAATGCGCCAACGGTGCATTCCGCGCCATTTTCGCCACCTGCAAATGAAACTCCCCGGACAGGCGAATCGCCGCCCCGCGCCGATCTTTATCCACAGCCTGACGCTCCCGTTCGATCAACGCTCGCAGGCGCTTCAGATCTTCAACCTGCACATGCTGACAAGCCAGTCGCACCAGCGTGTTCTCGGCCAGGCGCCGGGCGTGCAGGGTCTGACGTGTCTGCTCGGCATCCGGCGCGGCCACTCGTGGTCGATGGTTGGCCCGCAGTACGATGATCTGTTCGTGGGACAGCTGGGTCAGCACCCGACGCACATCGGCGCGGCTGACCCCGAACATCTGCTTGAGACTTTCTTCGGTGAAACGGCTGGCAGCATCGATGCGCTGTTCGAGGATTGCGTCGAACAGGCGCGGATACAGATCCTCCACCGGCGCGTGCAGGCGGGAGAAGGGCAGGGCCGTCGAGATCGGGCGAGGGTGCGACGGCGTGGCAAGACTGTTCATGGCCGGTCTCCAGTGTGAGGCGTTTCAGTGGCTCAGGTTGTCATCCGGAATATTCAGCTCGATGCCCATCCGCTGGCCTTCACGCAGGATGTGCCGACGCATTTCGGCACTGGCCTGGGCGCTGTTCTTGCTGCGGATCGCGCGCACCACGGCTTCGTTTTCTTCAAGGCGTTCGGCCAGGTGCTCCGGCGAATTGCGCAGCACCTCGGCGCTTTGCTTGAGGGCGTTGCTGGTCTGTTGCACCACACTCTGGAAAATCGGATTCGAGGTCAGGGTGAACAGCTCCTCGTGGAACGCGATGTAGGCGCTGACCCCGGCCTCGCTGTCGCCCGCTTCGAGGGCTTCGCGCATGTCCATCAGGGTCAGGCGCAGCTGGCCGACTTCCTTGCTGCTGATCGACTGCGCCACCAGCCCGACGATGAACGGTTCGAGGGTGTAGCGCAGTTGCAGCACGTCTTCGAGGCTGGCGCCGGCCACTGCGCTGTCGTGGCTCTGACTGTCACTGGCCTGGGCGTCGAGCACCACCACGCCTTTGCCGGGCATCGAGCGCACCAGACCGAGGGTTTCCAGCACGATCACCGCTTCACGCAGGCTCGGGCGGCTGATGCCCAGTTGTTCTGCCAGTTCGCGCTGACCCGGCAGCATCTCGCCGGAGCGCCACTGACCACGGGCCAGCGCAGCCCGAAGTTTTTCTACCACTGAGTTGACGACGGTTGATGTAGTAATCACGGGTTCGCTCCATGTGCCGTGCCTGCATTGGCGCAGGCACGGCGGTCATTCAGAATTCTTTGGCCGCCGCTTGAGCGACGGTTTTTCTCGGCTGAAAGTTATAGCCCTGCTCGCCGTTGAGCACCTTGTTCGCCCGTTGCACGTCGATGTCCTTTTCCCAACGGGCGATGGCCACGGTGGCAACGCAGTTGCCGATCAGATTGGTCAGTGCCCGGCCGATGCCCATGAACCAGTCCACGGCCAGCACCAGCACCAGACCGACCACCGGAATCGCCGGGATGGCCGTCAGCGTGGCCGCGAGAATCACCAGCGCCGAACCTGGAATGCCGTGGGCACCTTTGGAGGTAATCAGCGATACCAGCAAAATCGTCAGCAGATCGGTCATGGCCAGTGGCGTGCCGGTGGCGTTGGCGATGAACACGATGGCCAGGGTCAGGTAGATCGAAAAACCGTCGAGGTTGAACGAGTAACCGGTAGGAATCACCAGCCCGACGGTCGAGCTGCCGATGCCCAGATGTTCCAGTTTGCGCATGATCTGCGGCAGCACGGCGTCGGAGGAGGCGGTGCCCATGACGATCAGCAGTTCTTCACGCAGGTACTTGAGCAGCGGCCACATGCGCAGGCCGGAGAGGCGCATCACCAGACCGAGAATCAGCGCGACGAAGGCGATGCAGGTCAGGTAGAACAAGCCGACGAGGCTGCCCAGATGTTGCAGCGAATCCAGGCCGTATTTGCTGGTGGTGAAGGCGATGGCGCCGAACACGCCGATCGGTGCCAGACGCACGATCATGCCCATGATGCGGAAGATCACGTGGCTCAGTTCGTTGATCAGCCGCGAGATTCCGGAAGCGGCTTCGCCCACCAGATTCAACGCACTGCCGAACAGCACCGAGAACAGCAGCACCTGGAGGATATTGTTATCGGCGAAGGCGCCGAGTACCGAGGTCGGGATCAGGTCCATCAGGAACTGAGTGGTGGTGTGCATATGCTGGCCGCGTTCGGCGATGTCGCCCATGTCGGCGGCGGACAGTTGCTCCAGATGGATGTTGGCGCCGCTGCCGATTCCGGTGGTGAAGGCGAACACGAGACCGATCACCAGGGCGATGGTGGTCAGCACTTCGAAGTAGATCACCGACTTGAGGCCGATGCGCCCGACCTTCTTCAGATCGCCCGCGCCGCTGATGCCGCTGACCACCACGCAGAACACGATCAGGCCGATGAGCATCTTGATCAGTTTGATGAAACCGTCGCCGAGCGGTTTGAGCTGGGCCGAGTATTCGGGAAGGGTCAGCCCGCAGACGATGCCGAGCATCAGTCCGAGAACCACTTGGAGGAAGATTGAACGCGAGCACCATCTGAGCATGGGAGGAATCCTGGTCGGTGTCCTGGCTGCCGTGCGCGGGGCGCATCAGATTCAGGACTTAATTATTGTGGTCTTACCGGTATGTCCAGTGCGGGTGCAGTCTAGGCGCTGTTTTTTAGGGATCGCAAGTGAAAAATGACGAATTGGCATTACCGGTCTGACCAGTTGAGCGGCAAGTCCCATTCTTGAGCGATTCAGCTGTTTGAAAAAATCCGGGCGAAAAAAAACCGGCCAATCACTTGGCCGGTTTTCTTGCTGCGGGTTTAACGTCGCAATTAAGCGCCGTATACCGGCAGTTTCTTGCAGATGGCTTTGACTTTCTCACGAACGGCGTCGATCACCGCTTCGTTGTTCAGATCAGCCAGGATGTCGCAGATCCAGCCAGCCAGCTCTTTGCACTCTGCCTCTTTGAAGCCGCGAGTGGTCACGGCCGGAGTACCGAAGCGCAGGCCGGAGGTGACGAACGGGGAGCGTGGGTCGTTTGGCACGGAGTTCTTGTTCACGGTGATGAACGCTTTGCCCAGAGCGGCGTCGGCGTCTTTACCGGAGATTTCCTGCTTGATCAGCGACAGCAGGAACAGGTGGTTTTCAGTACCGCCGGAAACCACGTCGAAACCGCGCTCGATGAACACGCCGGCCATGGCCTGGGCGTTTTTCACCACTTGTTGCTGGTAAGCCTTGAACTCAGGCTGCAGTGCTTCCTTGAAGCAGATCGCTTTGGCGGCGATCACGTGTTCCAGCGGGCCACCCTGGGCGCCCGGGAATACGGCGGAGTTCAGCTTCTTCTCGATGTCGGCGTTGGCCTTGGCCAGAATCAGGCCGCCACGTGGACCGCGCAGGGTCTTGTGGGTGGTGGTGGTCACGACGTCAGCGAACGGAACCGGGTTCGGGTAGACGCCAGCGGCGACCAGACCGGCCACGTGAGCCATGTCGACGAACAGGTAGGCGCCAACCTTGTCGGCGATGGCACGGAAGCGCGGAAAGTCGAGGATCTGCGAGTAGGCAGAGAAACCGGCCACGATCATTTTCGGCTTGTGTTCAACAGCCAGGCGCTCGACTTCGTCGTAGTCGATCAGACCGTTGGCGTCGATGCCGTACTGGATGGCGTTGTACAGCTTGCCGGAGGAGGAAACGCTGGCGCCGTGGGTCAGGTGACCGCCGTGAGCCAGGCTCATGCCCAGGATGGTGTCACCGGCCGACAGCAGGGCCAGGTAAACAGCGGCGTTGGCCTGGGAACCGGCGTGCGGCTGAACGTTGGCGTAGTCGGCGCCGAACAGCTCTTTGGCGCGGTCGATAGCCAGTTGCTCGACAACGTCGACGTACTCGCAACCACCGTAGTAGCGCTTGCCCGGGTAGCCTTCGGCGTACTTGTTGGTCAGTACCGAGCCTTGAGCTTCCATCACCGCTGGGCTGGTGTAGTTCTCCGAAGCGATCAGCTCGATGTGTTCTTCCTGGCGCTGGGCTTCTTGCTCCATGGCGGCAAAAAGATCGGCGTCGTACTTGGCAATAGTCAAATCACGGCTGAACATGGCGGTCCTCAAGGATCGGGGGCAGAAAAGGGGGGCATTCTAACCCAACGGGTTTTGGATGGCATATGAAACGACATCATGTCGCAGACAAGTGGCGTTCATGACCAGATGTGTGGCGTCCGTGCCGGCCTTTTCGCTGACCAGCCGGTTTGCACAATAACCGAGGCCGCCCCGCGATTTTGTGATCGACATCAATCCCTGTGGAAACGAGCTTGCTCGCGAAGATCGCGCCGCCGATCTTCAGTCGAACATGAACAGCGCATCATTGCTGAACTGCGCTTCGAACCGGCCCGCCGGCATCGGCCGCCCGAACAGATAACCCTGAACCTCGTCGCAGCCATGCTCGCGCAGGAAGTCCAGTTGCTCATGGGTTTCCACGCCCTCGGCGATTACCGCCAGATTCAGGCTGTGGGCCATGGCGATGATTGCCCGGGCGATCTGCGCGTCCTGCTCGCCGGACGGCAGGCCGTCGACGAAGGTGCGGTCGATCTTCAGCACGTCGATCGGGAATTGCTTGAGGTAGTTCAGCGACGAGTAGCCGGTGCCGAAGTCGTCGACTGCAATGCTCAGGCCGAGGTTCTTCAGACCGGCAAGAATCTGCATCGCCTCGCTGACTTCGCGCATCAGGATACTTTCCGTCAGTTCCAGCTCCAGGCAAGCCGGCGGCAGGCCGGTCTCGCGCAGGATCGTGGCGATCCGCGTGCCGAGCTGGCCGTCGGAGAACTGCCGCGCCGAGATGTTCACCGAGACCTTCGGTACGCGCACACGGTTCTGGTGCCAGGTCTTGAGCTGACGGCAAGCCTCGCTGATCACCCAATCGCCGACGTCCACCACCAGCCCGAGTTCCTCGAGCACCGGTATAAAATCCCCCGGTGGCACCAGCCCGCGACGGGGATGACGCCAGCGCAGCAGGGCTTCGGTGCCGGTCAGGCGTTTGCCGTCGCCGCTGAACTGCGGCTGGTAATAGAGCACGAATTCATTCTGCTCCAGGGCGTGGCGCAGGTCGCTTTCCAGTTCCAGACGTTCCAGCGCACTGGCGTTCATGTCGGCCTGGTAGAACTGGAAGTTGTTCTTGCCGCGCTCCTTGGCGTGGTACATCGCGGTGTCGGCGTTTTTCATCAACTGGCTGAGTTCATTGCCGTCCTGCGGGCTCAGGGCGATACCGATGCTGGCGGTGACGAAGAACTCGCGCCCCTCCAGCACGAACGGTCGCACCAGACTGCCAAGAATCTGTTCGGCCACGTGGATCGCACGGTTCAGCGCCATTTCGCGGCTGGAGCGGTGTTGCAGCAGCAGGGTGAATTCGTCGCCGCCCATCCGCGCCACGGTGTCGTCATCATCGACGCAGGCCAGCAAGCGCGTGGCCATGTCCTTGAGCATGCGGTCGCCGGCGGCGTGGCCGAGGGAGTCGTTGATCGGTTTGAAACGGTCGAGGTCGAGGAACATCAGCACCACCCACGACTTCTGCCGTTCGGCCGATTGCAGCGCGGTGTGCAGACGGTCCTGGAACAGCGTGCGGTTCGGCAGGTGGGTCAGGGCGTCGTAGTAGGCGAGGCGGTGAATCCGCTGCTCGCTGGCCTTGCGCTCGCTGATGTCGCTGAAGAAACACACGTAACTGGCCAGGTCGCCCTCGTCATCGAGCACGGCGGTGATGCCGACCCACGCCGGGTAGTGCTCGCCGTTGCGGCGCTTGAGCCAGACTTCACCTTCCCAGGTGCTGTGCTGGTGCAACTGCTTGAGCACGTAGCGCAGGTGTGCGTCCTGCTGTTCGTCGACGGTCAGCATGTTCGGCAGCTGGTCGAGCACTTCACCCACCGCGTAACCGCTGACCCGGCTGAACGCCTCGTTGGCCTGCACGATGTAACCGGCCGGGTCGGTGATCAGGATTGCCGAGGTCGAGTGTTCGAATACCGTGGCCGCCATGCGCAGGTCTTTCTCGGCGCGGCGCTGCTGACTGATGTCGCGACCGACCCCGAGCACGCCTTCGAAGGCGCCATGCTCGTCCCACACCAGCACCAGGCGCAGTTCGATCGGGATCTTGCGGCCGTCGGCGCGCAGGCAGTCGAACAGGAACAGCTGGGTCTGCACCTGGCTGCGCAAAATCACCAGTTGTTCGGGTTTGCCCAGGGCTTTGCTGACGCGATCCATCAGGTGATAGATGCCGCTCAGTTGCTGCGGGTTGGCGATGGTCGACTGCCAGCCGTTCTGGAAAATCCACTCGGCGTCATAACCGAGCACGGCTTGCACCGAGGGGCTGACGTAGTTCAGCGAGAGCTTGCTGTCGGTGGAGAAAATCACGTCGCTGATGCTTTCGGCGAGCATCCGGTAGCGCTGTTCGCTGTCACGCAGGGATTCGCTGGCTTCGATCTGCTCGGTGATGTCCTTGGCCACGCCGATGATCCGCGTGACCTGATCGTGCTTGTCCCGGGCCAGCGCCTGTTCGCGAATATCGAAGCGCCGCCACTCGCCGTCGCGATGACGGAAGCGCAGCTGGCATTGCAACAACTGGCTGTAACCGGCGTGACGCTGCATCTGCCGTGAGCGGTGGTAATAGTCGGCGTCTTCCGGGTGCAGGAGAATTTCCCAGAAGTACTCGCCCATCTGATGCAGTTCGGTGCGGTTGTAACCGAGGGTCTGGCCGAGGTGGTGGTTGCTGAAGATCATCCGCTGGCTGATCACGTCCTGCACATACAGATGATCCGGCACGGTGCGCACCACATCCGACCAGAAACCTTCGCGCTCCAGCAGCGACAGTTCGATCAGCTTGCGGCTGGTGATGTCGTTGATGCTCAGGATCACGGCCTTGTAGTCGTGCTGTTCCTGCGGCAGGCGCAGCACCAGCCACAGGTGCTGGTCGCGGCCATTGATGTCCGGCAGTCTGATTTCCAGTTCCAGCTGCTTTTGCTGCTGCAGCACCGCGTCGAGCACCTGATTGCCGATGGCGCACTGACTGTGCGGCTGACCGTCGATCAACAGTTGCCAGGCGTGGTCGCAGGAATTGACGTTGAGCAGTTGCAGCGCGACCTGGTTGACCTCGGTCACCCGCAGTTCGTGGAGCAATTGCTGGCGCTGTGCCGGCTGGTCGAGCCAGGCCTTGAGCTGGTCGCTGGTCTGGATCTGGGCCCTTTCGAAAACCTGTTTGAGCCCCGAAAGATCCAGCACGCACAACGCCACGCCGGTGCCTTCGAAAATATCCTGATAACGCCGACGCCCCTCATGCACCTGACGCTGACGGCGACGCATGTTGAGCAGGGCGATAAACGGCAGCAGCGACAGCGCCAGGCCCAACAGGCATTTGCCGATGAACGCCGGCAGCAGTTGTTCGAGCACATGCTGGCGGTCGAACAGGCCACGCAGTTGCCAGTCGCTGCTGCTCAGCGGCACTGTCAGCACGCTGTTGGCGAGATCGTCCGGGGTCAGGACGCTGGTGCTGCCGACGGGCATCGCTTCGTCGCGGCTGATGATCTGATGGTTGATGCGGTTTTCCACCAGCCACAGAGGACGGATGCCTGTTTCGCCTTGTTTGGTCAGTGCTTTAAAGAAGGTGGGTGTCAGCCGCAGCGCCCAGTAACCGCGAGTGCTGCCACTGGCCTGATGCAGCAGCAGATGCACCACCGAACCGTCTTCGTCGTTGCTGAAGTAATGCGCCTGAGCGCGACTGCGGCGCACCAGATCGCTGAGGTAATCGGCGTCATGGCTGTCGGCGGCGCTGTCGCTGAGGATCTTTCCGGACGGGCTGAGCAGGGCCAGGCTGCGCAGGTCGGGCAGTGATTTCTGAAGTTTGCGCAGGAGTGCCTGCTGTTCGTCGGCCGACTGCGGTTGTTCGACGATCGGTAGCAGGTTGAGGGCGATCTGCGCGTTCAACGCCATGTTCAGGCTGACCTGAGCGGCGAGGTCGGCGGTGTAGTCGATGGTGTACTGACGCTGGTTTTTCTGGGTTTCACGCAGTTGATCGAGCAGTTGCCAGAACAGCAGCGCCAGCAGCAAAAGCACCAGCGTCGCCAGCGCGCCTTTCAAGGTTCCGCGCAGGGACGAGCCGGGCGCCGGTTGGGTGCTGCTCACAGAGGCTGGCGGAGTGACGTTGGACAAGCTGTAATCCTGCGGTCTGGCTGGACTGGCGCGACGTGCACTATAAGCCGGACGCCCAAGAGGCGGCTAGCATGCCTTGAGTTGTGGCGAAGTGCCAGCCCCACTCGGCTGGACTGCCTTCCGTCATTAAGGTAGCTTTGCCGGTTACGCGGGAGCGTTCCAGCTCCTAGACTCAGACTTTTTCAGCGCGCACGCATTGATGACCATCAAGTGAACGACGCGCATCGGTCTGGCCGGGCATCGCCTGCGCTCCAATCATTCATCTGTCACTGACCCAAGGTTCTCCATGGCTCAATACGTCTTCACCATGCATCGGCTGGGCAAAGTTGTTCCGCCGAAGCGGGAAATCCTGAAAAACATTTCGCTGTCTTTCTTCCCCGGCGCCAAGATCGGCGTACTCGGCCTCAACGGTTCGGGTAAATCCACGCTGCTGAAAATCATGGCCGGCGTCGACACCGAGTTCGAAGGCGAAGCGCGCCCGATGCCGGAACTGAACATCGGTTACCTGCCGCAAGAGCCGCAACTGGATCCGACCAAGACCGTGCGTGAAGTGGTCGAGGAAGCGGTCAGCGTGATCAAGGATGCGCAAGCGCGTCTGGACGAGGTCTACGCGGCCTACGCCGATCCGGATGCCGACTTCGACAAGCTGGCCGCCGAACAGGCCAAGCTCGAAGCGATTCTGCAGGCCAGCGACGGTCACAACCTGGAGCGCCAGCTGGAAGTTGCCGCCGATGCGCTGCGTCTGCCGGCCTGGGACGCGAAAGTGGAACACCTGTCCGGTGGTGAAAAACGTCGTGTGGCCCTGTGCCGTCTGCTGCTGTCCGCCCCGGACATGCTGCTGCTCGACGAACCGACCAACCACCTGGACGCCGACTCCGTTGCCTGGCTCGAACACTTCCTGCACGACTTCCCGGGCACTGTGGTCGCGATCACGCACGACCGTTACTTCCTGGACAACGTCGCCGGCTGGATTCTGGAACTCGACCGCGGCGCGGGTATTCCTTACGAGGGCAACTACTCGGGCTGGCTGGAAGCCAAGTCCGATCGTCTGGCCCAGGAATCCAAGCAGCAATCGGCTCACGAAAAAGCCATGAAGGAAGAGCTGGAGTGGGTGCGCAAAGGCGCCAAGGCCCGCCAGTCGAAATCCAAGGCTCGTCTGCAACGCTTCGAAGAAATGCAATCGCAGGAATTCCAGAAGCGTTCGGAAACCAACGAGATCTACATCCCGGCCGGTCCGCGCCTGGGTGACAAGGTCATCGAATTCAAGAACGTCACAAAGGGCTACGGCGATCGCGTACTGATCGACAACCTGTCGTTCTCGATGCCCAAAGGCGCCATCGTCGGCGTGATCGGCGGTAACGGTGCCGGTAAGTCGACCCTGTTCCGCATGCTGATGGGCAAGGAAACCCCGGACTCCGGCAGCATCGAGATCGGCGAAACCGTGCAGCTTGCCTGTGTTGACCAGAGCCGCGAAGACCTGGACGGCAGCAAGACCGTGTTCCAGCAGATCTCCGACGGTTCCGACCAGATCCGCATCGGCAACTACGAGATCCCGTCGCGTACCTACGTCGGGCGCTTCAACTTCAAGGGCGGCGATCAGCAAAAGTTCGTCAAGGACCTGTCCGGTGGTGAGCGCGGTCGTCTGCACCTGGCGCTGACCCTGAAGGAGGGCGGCAACGTCCTGCTGCTCGACGAACCGTCCAACGACCTCGACGTTGAAACCCTGCGTTCCCTGGAAGAAGCCCTGCTGGACTTCCCGGGCGCCGCCATTGTGATCTCTCACGATCGGTGGTTCCTTGACCGTGTCGCGACTCACATCCTGGCGTACGAAGACGACTCGCAAGCGGTGTTCTTCGAAGGCAACTACACCGAGTACGAAGCCGATCGCAAAAAGCGCCTCGGCGAAGCAGCGGCCCAGCCACACCGGGTACGCCACAAGAAACTGGCCTGATTACGGGTTGGTTGCATGAAAAAGCGGAGCCTTCGGGCTCCGCTTTTTTTTGCCTGCAATGCAGACTGTTTTATAGCGTGTGTACTATTTGTTTTCATAAATGCGACATTTTTGTCTGTTGCTGTGTACATGTCGTTTGTTACAGTCCGGCTCAATCGCTTCCAACGACAACAAATCTGCCGAGACTTTTCCCATGATCGAATCCGTCGAATCCTTCCTCGCCCGTCTGAAAAAACGCGATCCGGATCAACCCGAATTCCACCAGGCCGTCGAAGAAGTCCTGCGCAGCCTCTGGCCGTTTCTCGAAGCCAATCCGCACTATCTGACCTCGGGGATTCTGGAGCGCATCTGCGAGCCGGAGCGGGCGGTGGTGTTCCGGGTGTCGTGGGTCGACGATCAGGGCAAGGTGCAGGTCAATCGCGGTTTCCGCATCCAGATGAACAGCGCTATCGGCCCGTACAAGGGCGGTTTGCGCTTCCATCCTTCGGTGAATATGGGCGTGCTGAAATTCCTCGCCTTCGAACAGACCTTCAAGAACTCCCTGACCTCGTTGCCCATGGGCGGCGGCAAGGGCGGTTCGGACTTCGATCCGAAGGGCAAGAGCGATGCCGAAGTCATGCGTTTCTGCCAGGCGTTCATGAGTGAGTTGTACCGCCACATCGGTGCCGACGTGGACGTGCCGGCCGGTGATATCGGTGTCGGCGCTCGGGAAATCGGTTTCCTGTTCGGCCAGTACAAGCGCCTGAGCAACCAGTTCACCAGCGTGCTGACCGGCAAGGGCATGACCTACGGCGGCAGCCTGATCCGCCCGGAAGCCACCGGTTTCGGTTGCGTGTATTTCGCTGAGGAAATGCTCAAGCGCCGCGAGCAGAGCGTCGAAGGCAAGCGCGTGGCGATCTCCGGTTCCGGCAACGTCGCGCAATACGCGGCTCGCAAAGTGATGGATCTGGGCGGCAAGGTGATTTCCCTGTCCGACTCCGAAGGCACGCTGTATTGCGAGGCGGGCCTGAGCGAAGAACAGTGGCTGGCGCTGCTGGAACTGAAGAACGTCAAGCGTGGGCGGATCAGCGAATTGGCGGCGGCATTCGGCCTGGAGTTCCGCGCCGGTCAATTGCCATGGTCGTTGCCGTGCGACATCGCGCTGCCATGCGCGACCCAGAACGAGCTCGACGCCGAATCCGCGCGCACCCTGCTGCGCAACGGCTGCATCTGCGTGGCCGAAGGCGCGAACATGCCGACCACCCTTGAGGCTGTGGATATCTTTATCGAGGCCGGGATTCTGTTTGCGCCGGGCAAGGCCTCGAATGCCGGCGGCGTAGCGGTCAGTGGGCTGGAGATGTCGCAGAACGCCATGCGCCTGCTGTGGACCGGGGGCGAAGTGGACAGCAAGTTGCACGGGATCATGCAGTCGATCCACCACGCCTGCGTGCATTACGGTGAGGAAAACGGCCGGATCAACTACGTCAAAGGCGCGAACATCGCCGGCTTCGTCAAAGTCGCCGACGCGATGTTGGCGCAAGGCGTAGTTTAAGAACGCTCTATACGGATCACTTCAATCAGTTGATCGCCGGCCGGGCGCTGCCACAGCACTTCATCGTTGAGCCGCGCGCCAAGCAGCGCACGGCCCAGCGGTGAGGCCCAGTTGATCAGGCCGTTGGCCGCATCGGCCTGGTCTTCACCGACCAGTTGCACCCGGTGCTCGGTGTCGTGTTCGTCGGCGTAGGTCACCCAGCTGCCGATCTGCACTTTGTCGGTAGATGTCGGGGCCGGTGCGACCTGAGCGCTGCCGACCCGTTGATTGAAATATCGCAAATCCCGTTCGAGATCGGCCAGCCGCTGCTTGTCGGCCTGTTCGCCCTTGGCCGACTGCTCTGCGTGCAGGCTTTGCAGTTCGGCGACTTTTGCCTGCAATTGGGCAAACCCTTGCGGCGTGACGTAATTGGGCTGGGTGCTGACCTGCCGTTCGACCGGCTGATCGGCTTGCGCAGCGGCATTGTCTTCGTTGACGAAAGCGCGACTCATGGTGGGCTCCTGTTATAGCCGTTGGGCCATGGTCGCAGGCAAAAGGTTTCGCTGGATGTCTGGAAGCGACCTACTGCGAACGATAAGCCCGCGCGGCGCCCTGATCCTTCTCCTGCTGCCAGGCGCGCTCGCGTTCGTCCCAGTGTTCGTTGCGATACTGTTCGCGGTCCTTGTTTTCCAGCATCGCCTGACACTGGCGGAAGCCGTCGCTCCAGCCTTCGGCGTATTGCTTGTCCTTGAGATAACGCGGCACGTTCTTGCGAAACTCGCCGCTGATCGAGCCGGCGGCCTGGCGACCGCTGATGCAACCGTCATCGAAACCGTCAGCGAACGCCGGTGGATAACCCTTGGCAATCAGATCTTCGTGGGTGCTCTGACAGCCACCCAGCAACAGCAACACGCCCGCAAAACACACACACCGCCACATCACACTCTCCCGGGCCGTCAAACGGCTGATAGGGAAAGTCTAGAAGCGGATTCGTCGATGGGGCGTGAAAGAAAGATCAAAACCTCAGTAGTGATACCACTTCACTTCCAGCATCACTTCGGTCTCCGGTGTTGCCAGATGGCTGAACTCGCGCTGCGCACTCAGGCGCAGGCCGAGGTTGCGCGACAGTTCCCACTGTTGGTTCAGACTCAGGCTACGGCGCACTTCACCGTTGAAGAAGTAATCGCCTTTGGCCTCCAGGCTGAGATTGCCCAACGGGTTTTTCCACAGTACGCCGGTATTGAAACCGCCTGCGGGGGAAACGAACTCGGCGAAATCATTGTTGTGTTCAACGCGCACCGTACCGAGGGCAAAACCCAGCACATCGTCGCCCAATGCCCAGGTACCGCCACCGCCGCCGTTGACATGGCTGACCAATGTCTCGTCATCGTGCTTGCCCGGCACACGCTCAAGACCGCCGGTGACTTGCCAAGACAGCGGCTGCAACAGCGCATTGCGCGGCGTCAGTGAGCGGATGGTCGCCAGATCCAGTTGCTGGAATTGCCAGTGATTGCCTTCGTACTGGCGCAGCTTCATCTGCAGGATTTCGATCTGTGCGCCGAGGGGGAAACTCTCCGCGTTGTCGTTGAGGTCGTGATAGGCCATGCGCAAGCCGTACTCGCCGAACGCGCGGTCACCCCGAGTGCCGACACCGGCCTGCCAGGTGCGCGATTCATGGCCGTCCTCGGGCAGGCCCGGTTGGGGAATTTGCAGCTCCGGCGCCGGGTTCTTGTTGATCGCTCGCAGCAATTCGAAACTGCGTTGCGCTCGCTGTGGATCACGCTCCTGGCCGTTGGCGCGGTAGCGCTCCAGCCGATACGCCGCGTCAACAATCAGCGCCTGGCGATCCCGGGGCAGGGCCTGGAAGGCTGGATCCTGCAATTGCTGCTGGTCGGCGCTGACTTTCAGCACCCAGTCCTGTTCTTCGCCGCTCAGGGGCTCGGCACGGCTGAGCAGTTCGCGCTCGCGGGACGGACGATATTCGATGTGCTCGACCAGCCCGGCTTCCTTCACCGCTTTGACGGTGTCGGTGGGGATCGCCGTCAGCGGGAATTGCTCGGTCAGTCGCAGGCTCGGACGGGCGACTTGCAGCAGTTCAAGCAGGCGATAGGAGCAGTTTTCATCGAAGAAAAAATAGTCGAACTGGATCTGCTTCAGCTCCCACACATGCTCGACCATGCGCGCGGTTTCGGCTTGCGTCAGGTTGAGCCGGTACTCCCACAGGTCGCGGTTTTCCAGGCTGCGGTATTCCGAGAGTTTTTCCTGATAGGGCACGAGTGCGAACAGTCCCGGATAACCACCCATCAGGCCTTTCCAGGCGTAAAGAATGCTGTTGTCCGAACCTTCGATGTAGGCGCCGAAGTTGATCGCGTAACTGAGCAGCGAAGTCTTGTCGCTCTGCACGTCGGCCTGGTCGATGCGCAGCAGGGTATGGCCGAACATCGACGACGGGCTGTTGAGGTAGGCCGCCGGGAAAATCATCACCGCGCTGTGGGGCGAGACGTCCTTGAACCATTTCTTGAATTCGGCGCAGTCCGGCGTCGGCAGGTCGGTCAGGTTCAGTTGATCTTTCAACCAGCGGGTGCGTGCCGGGTAAACGCACTGTGCGTGTCGCTCACCGAGACTGGCCGGGGCGTACAACGCCTGCACGGTGGCGGCCAGTTCATGGTCGGGGTGTTCGTTGCCGTCGGGGGCGAGGAAGAATTTTTTGTCGCTGACGTAGCTGCGCCAGCCACCGAGTTTGGCGGTTTCGTAATGACCGAGGGAAATCCAGAAGCGGTCGTTGGCCAGTTGCTGCAAACGTTGAGGGTCGATGTGAGGCGCGGCGGACAGCGGGGCGCAGACACACAGCGCCAGCCAGGCAAGGCGTTTGAGCATAAATGGCAACTTAAGTCGAAAAGAAACAAAGCCCGGGAAGGGCGGGCCGAAAAAATAAAACCCGCTTCCCGAAGGAAGCGGGTGGGTCGAGCTTAAGCCTGAGTCGCGTACTTGGCCAGACGTGGGTCTGCCTTCAGAACGGCCAGGGTGTTGGTATGCACGTCTTCAGCGGTCACGTCAGCCTTGCTGAAGATCTGCTGGAAGTGCTCGTGAGTGACGGCGGCGAAGTGCGCACGGTCTTCCGGCGCCACGCCCAGTACCACGGCATAGGTCGTCAGCGCTTCGCCGTTGCCTTTTGCCATGTCTTCGGACAGCTCGTTCATCATGCCATTCATGGCAAACCAGGATTTGCCGCCATAGGTCAGCGAAGCGTTGGTGGAGCAGCCGTTGGTGCCGGACGTCATGCCGAACGTCGCGTTGCCGGAGGTGCCGTTGGTGGTGGATGCCAGGAAGTGTGCCGGGGTGCCACGCTGACCTTCGAACAGCATGTTGCCCCAACCGCAATCCGGGCCGCCTGGAGCTTGCGCCATGGCGTTGATGGATACAGCGGTGAAGAGAGTACCGAGAAGAATCCGTTTCATAGCTTTGTTCTCTTTGTGTGCATACCAATGGACAGGGTTCTGGCCGGCTCTAAACGTAAGCTGCCTGCGCGACGATCATGCTGCGTTGAAAACAGGCTCGGAATGCTCATGTAGGACCCTACACTCCGCTTCCTCGCCTGTTTTCGCCTTGCCTGATCGCCGCTCGGCGAGCTTACGTTCAGAGCCAAACGAAGCCAGTGGGCCGGTATTAGTTCCAGCCGCGCAGTTTGGAGTTTAGGCACGTTCCGAGGGTTCCGTGAGTTTTTGCACAATATTTGGAATAAACCCCGGTTTCACGAGGCGGCGCCGCGTGCAGGGCGGTTGTCTATGCTTTGTCGTGTGGCGCGCCTTGCCAGTGGGGCTCGGGCAGCGCCAGAATGCCGCTATCTGCCCCGCCTGATTGTTAAGGAAGCCCGATGCCTGATCCTGTTGCTGCCAGCTTGCGTCTAGCGCCCGAAGCGCTGACCCGTCCGTTTTCCGCTGAACAGTTCAGCTTCACTACCACCAATGATCTGGAGCCCTTTCGCGGTGTGCTCGGCCAGGAACGTGCGGTCGAAGCCTTGCAGTTCGGTGTGGCCATGCCACGCCCCGGTTACAACGTATTCGTCATGGGCGAGCCCGGCACCGGCCGTTTCTCGTTCGTCAAACGCTACCTGAAGGCCGAAGGCAAACGCCTGCAGACCCCGGCGGACTGGGTCTACGTCAACAATTTCGATGAGCCGCGCGAACCCCGCGCTTTGGAGCTGCCATCGGGCAGCGCCGCTGCTTTCATCGGCGACATCAACGGCCTCATCGACAACCTGCTGGCGACCTTTCCTGCGGTGTTCGAACACCCGTCCTACCAGCAGAAGAAAAGCGCCATCGACCGCGCCTTCAACCAGCGCTACGACAAGGCGCTGGACGTCATCGAACGTCTGGCCCTGGAAAAAGACGTCGCCCTGTATCGCGACAGCAGCAACATCGCCTTCACCCCGATGCTTGAAGGCAAGGCGCTGGACGAAGCTGAGTTCGCCCAGTTGCCGGAGGCCGAACGCGAGCGTTTTCATGACGACATCTCCGGTCTCGAAGAACGCCTGAACGAAGAATTGGCGAGCCTGCCGCAATGGAAGCGCGAGTCGAGCAACCAGCTGCGTCAGCTCAACGAAGAAACCATCACCCTGGCCTTGCAGCCCTTGCTCGCACCGCTGTCGGAAAAGTACGCGGAAAATGCGGCCGTCTGCGGTTACCTGCAAGCGATGCAGGTCTATCTGCTGAAAACCGTGGTCGAGCAACTGGTCGATGACAGCAAGACCGATGCGGTCGCGCGCAAGCTGCTGGAAGAGCAATATGCGCCGAGCCTGGTGGTCGGCCATCCGGCCAGCGGCGGTGCGCCGGTGGTGTTCGAACCGCATCCGACCTACGAAAACCTGTTCGGCCGCATCGAGTACACCACCGATCAGGGCGCGCTCTACACCACCTATCGCCAGTTGCGTCCGGGTGCGTTGCACCGCGCCAACGGTGGTTTCCTGATTCTTGAAGCGGAAAAAATGCTCGGCGAGCCGTTTGTCTGGGATGCGCTCAAGCGCGCCCTGCAATCGCGCAAGCTGAAGATGGAATCGCCGCTGGGCGAGATGGGCCGTTTCGCCACCATGACGCTCAACCCGCAGCACATTCCGTTGCAGGTCAAAGTGATCATCATCGGCGCGCGTCAGCTGTATTACACGCTGCAGGACCTCGATCCGGACTTCCAGGAGATGTTCCGTGTTCTGGTGGACTTCGACGAAGACATCCCGATGGTCGACGAAAGCCTGGAACAGTTCGCCCAGTTGCTGAAGACCCGCACTTCGGAAGAAGGCATGGCGCCATTGACCGCCGACGCGGTGGCGCGTCTGGCGACTTACAGTGCGCGTCTGGCCGAACACCAGGGGCGTTTGTCGGCGCGGATCGGCGATCTGTTTCAGTTGGTCAGCGAGGCGGATTTCATCCGGCATCTGGCCAACGATGAAATGACCGACGCCGGCCACATCGAGCGTGCGCTGAAGGCCAAGGCCACTCGCACCGGTCGGGTGTCGGCGCGGATTCTCGACGACATGCTGGCGGGGATCATCCTGATCGACACCGACGGCGCCGCAGTCGGCAAGTGCAACGGTCTGACCGTGCTTGAAGTCGGCGACTCGGCGTTTGGCGTGCCGGCGCGGATTTCCGCCACGGTGTACCCGGGCGGCAGCGGCATCGTCGACATCGAGCGTGAGGTCAACCTCGGTCAGCCAATTCACTCCAAAGGCGTGATGATCCTCACCGGGTATCTGGGCAGCCGTTACGCCCAGGAATTCCCGCTGGCGATTTCCGCGAGCATCGCGCTGGAGCAATCCTACGGCTACGTCGATGGCGACAGTGCGTCGCTGGGCGAGGCGTGCACACTGATTTCGGCGTTGTCGAAAACCCCGCTCAAGCAGTGCTTCGCGATTACCGGTTCGATCAACCAGTTCGGCGAAGTGCAGGCGGTGGGCGGGGTCAACGAGAAGATCGAAGGCTTCTTCCGTCTCTGCGAAGCGCGCGGGCTGACGGGCGAGCAGGGCGCGATCATTCCCCAGGCCAACGTCGCAACGTTGATGCTCGATGAGAAAGTACTGGCGGCGGTGCGTGCCGGGCAGTTCCACGTTTACGCGGTGCGTCAGGCCGACGAAGCGTTGAGCCTGCTGGTGGGCGAGCCGGCCGGTGAGCCGAACGAAGAGGGCGGATTCCCGGAAGGCAGCGTTAACGCGCGGGTAGTGGAGCGTCTGCGGGTGATTGCCGAGATGATCAGCGAAGAGGATCTGAAAGAAGCCGAGAAGGAATTGGCGCAGGAAGCGCTGGCGGAGGCCAAACCGGCGTAAGCCAGGCAGCCTTCAAAAAACGGGAGCCTAGTGTTCCCGTTTTTTGTTTTGTCGCGAACGTCGGCAAAAGTGCCATCACTCTGGCGTCAATATTCACACAATGACCATTCGGCGCCTTCTGGTTCTGTGCGGCTTGCGCGGCGGACTTTTCTTCTATTCTCTGCTCAAGGACATCGACAGTATCACTGGATCGAAACAGCTCTTCAGCAAGGGCTGAACACCGGCTTTACCGAGGGTCGCCGCCATGTCGCGCAACCTCTGCCTCACCCGTCAGTGCCTGGGTCTCGTGACCCGTATCGAATGCGCCATCAAGCCGTTGGCGGGCGATAACGGCATGTGGACGTTGCTCTTCGCCGCCGGCATGGCCGGTGAACAACCTTCCGCCATCAAGGCCCAGGGCCCGTTCCACGGACCGATCGCCGCCGAGTCGATTCTCGACACCATCGTTGAAAGCCTGACGATGCACGGCTATGAGCTGGCCAATGATCCACAGATCTGGTCGTTGCATCTGCAGGCGCAGTTGCGGCAGATCAACGGTGGACGCGGACGCAGCATCGGCACCTTCGACCATTAGCGCCGATCATCAGCGCCGATCAGGGCGCAGCGCCCTGGGTCTGCGCCTTGTCGAGTTTGACCTCAAAGCCGTATTGCACGGTGGCGAGGTCGGTTCGCTGGTAGGTTTCAACGTGCGTCGGACGGCCGTAGAAATAATGCACGCCGAATAACGCCGGCCCTTCCGTGCTCGCGTCGTGGCTGACCGACAGAATCCGCTTCAGGTAATGACCGCTGTCGTCCTTGACGAAGAATCGCCATTCGTTGGCGGGGAATCGCTTCAAATCCACCACCAACGCGTTGTTCCTGATTTCCAGACCTTTAGGCAGGGCCTTGGCTTCATAAGCCTGTTTGTCCACCGTGGCCAGGAACAACGGCATCGAGCCGACGGCAATCGCCGGGGTTTCCGGGAACAGGTTCAGGTCGTAGGTGATGGTCGCCTGCAGCGGGTCGACCTGATACGCCTCGGGCGGCAGTTCGATCGGCTCGTCGAGTTTGCCATTGTGTTTTTCAGTGAAGAACGTCACCGGGCTTTCGCCGGGGCTGAAATCGTCGCCGAGCATTTCATCGTTGAAGGTTTTGCGGTGGTCGAACTCAATCCGCGCGGCGCTCGGCTCCTCAACAGACTGGCGGATATGGACACCGCTTTTCAGCTGTTCTTCAGTCAGGGACGCGCCCTTGAGCCAGTCGGGCGCGAGGTCATCGTAGACGGTGATCGGCAGGTCGAGCGGCTGCACGGTTTTTTCCGTGGTGTGCGGATCGAATTCGCGCACGGGCAAATCCAGCGCCTTGCGGGTGACGGTTGCTTCGGAAAAATCCAGCAGGCTGACTTCGAGGGTGTCGATCGGGCCGTTGAAGTACACCTTGTTGTAGTGGCGCGGATGCTGCTGTTCAAAGGCCTGTTGTTCATCGTCCAGCTTTTTTTCCAGCGTCTCGCTCCAGGCTTTTTGCTGTTGCAGGTAGGCCAGCTGCTTTTGATAGAACGCCACCTGCTCGGGGTTTTCATTGATGGCGCCGGCGCGCACCAGAAACTGGCCCGTCGAGTCGCGGGCCTGGACGATCAACGGATTGAGCCGGGTATTGGCGACTTCCGGGGCGAGCGGCAGTTGGTTGCTGAACTCGAGTTCGGCGTAGTGTGTGTCCAGTTTCAGCAAGGTCACGCTGAGGTTGCCATCGGAGCGGGTCTGGCCGACGTCCTTTTTATCCAGATTGAAACTGTGCAGGCGTTTCGGGACGATGACCTCCACCTGGCCTTGCAGGCTGACCGGGCGCGGCAGGTTCTTCTTGTCGACATTCAGTCCTTCGATGAAAGGGTAAGTGACAGTCAGGTCATCGGGGTTGGTGACGTTGGAACTGGAAGGACTGAGCTGAATGCCCGGATCGGTTTCCGACCATTCCGGTTGATAGGCAATCACCCGTTTGTTGCTCAGGGTCACCGAGTGCCACTCCACGCCATGGGGGAACAGAAAGCCGCCGGGGATGTTGAGATTGAAGGGGAACACCGGTTGCAGATCGGTGAGGTAATCGGAACTGGAATCCTTGTGCAGCACGAACAGGCCATTGATGAAGGTATCGACCAGCGTCTGTGGCGTGGGGTAGTGCCTGAGCACGCCGAGGGCGTCTTCGCCGTATTCGGTAATGGACGGTTTGTTGTCGAGCTTCTGTTGCGCGCGCTCGAGCAACAGCAGCGAACCGCCGAGTTCGGTCACGGCGTCCTTGAGTTTGGGGTCGGTGATGGCGTCCAGCGACTGCTCGAACTGCGCAGTCTTTTCTTCAAGACTGACGGCAGGCTTTTCATCGCCGGGCGAACACCCGCCAAGCAACAGGGCAAAGCAAATTCCGGCAGTCGTTATCGGCAATCGCACATCCATTTCCAGTCTTCCTGTGCACTGTCGCTGGGCTGTCAATGGTTTGGACACTAGCAGAAAAACTTTGACACACACACGCAGGTGGCGGATTTTCGGGCGGTTTCTGGCTGTCATGGGCGGCTGGTATACTCGCCGCCGATTTCAACCCTTCTTGTGTGAGAGTCAATGGAACGCTTTATCGAAAATGCAATGTACGCCACGCGCTGGCTGCTGGCGCCGATCTACATCGGGCTGTCCCTGGGGCTGCTGGCGCTGGCATTGAAATTCTTCCAGGAAGTGTTTCATGTCATTCCCAATGTCTTCTCCATGGCCGAATCCGAGCTGATTCTGGTGCTGCTGTCGCTGATCGACATGGCGCTGGTCGGCGGCTTGCTGGTGATGGTGATGATTTCCGGCTACGAGAACTTCGTCTCCGAGCTGAACATTGATGAAGGCAAAGAGAAGCTCAGCTGGCTGGGCACCATGGACTCCTCGTCGCTGAAGATGAAAGTGGCGGCGTCGATCGTTGCAATCTCTTCGATCCATCTGCTGCGGATTTTCATGGATGCCAAGAACGTCGATCCCGAGCACCTGATGTGGTACGTGATCATCCACATGACCTTCGTGATCTCGGCGTTTGCCATGGGTTATCTGGACAAGCTCACCAAGCACTGATGAGCTGACGATTGCTGTAACAAAACCGCCCGTCTGTTGCGAAACAGACGGGCGGTGTCGTTTGTGGCTTGTACTTTGATTCGCCGAGGCATATCCCTGTAGGTCTCAAGGCTTGCCACCGCGTGAGGTGCGTTCATGAACCTGCAAGAGTTGAATGCGTTTGCCGTCGCCAGAAAGGTCGACGAACTGAACCTGATCTCCATGGAAGGCGGGATCTATCTGCTTGAAGCCCGGATGCATGGCGCAGCGTACCCGCTGAGCGACCCGCAAGGGAAAGTGCTGATGCTGCGTTCGGTCGAGCATGCCCGGGATGTGTTGCATAACTTTCCGGTGCTGCCGTTCAACCTGGTGCACACCTCGGTGCACGATGAAATGTGCGGTCTTGGCGCCAGTGGCGAAGAGAGCCTGAAGGTGCCGCTGGCCTGGCGATCCGCGCTGTAGGCGCTGGGGCCTGATCACTGCCGGAACATCTGTGCTAGTCTGCTCGCCCTTTTGGTTCCGGGCGCGCCGGGACGCGCTGTGTACGCACGGCAGGTCCTGAGGCCGTCCGCACAGCGGAGCAGTGTCATGTCCGAAGTAAATCTGTCCACCGACGAAACCCGCGTCAGCTACGGTATCGGCCGTCAGCTGGGTGACCAGCTGCGCGACAACCCGCCACCGGGTGTCAGCCTGGACGCCATCCTGGCCGGCCTGACCGACGCATTCGCCGGTAAGGAAAGCCGTGTAAGCCAGGAAGCCATGTCCGCCAGCTTCAAGGTGATCCGCGAGATCATGCAAGCCGAAGCCGCTGCCAAAGCTGAAGCCGCCGCTGGCGAAGGCCTGGCATTCCTGGCTGAAAACGCCAAGAAAGAAGGCATCACCACCCTGGCCTCCGGTCTGCAATTCGAAGTGCTGACGCAGGGCGAAGGCGCCAAGCCATCCCGTGAAGACACCGTGCGTACTCACTACCACGGCACGCTGATCGACGGCACTGTGTTCGACAGCTCCTACGAGCGTGGCCAGCCGGCTGAATTCCCGGTTGGCGGCGTTATCGCTGGCTGGACCGAAGCCCTGCAACTGATGAATGCCGGCAGCAAATGGCGTCTGTACGTGCCGAGCGAACTGGCTTACGGCGCTCAAGGCGTTGGCAGCATCCCGCCGCACAGCGTTCTGGTGTTCGACGTCGAGCTGCTCGACGTTCTGTAATCCCGTTACCCTGCACAAGCGTGGCTTGTGCAGGGTTTCTCCGCCGTTCTCATACTTCGATCTTGTTGTGCAGTTCACTGGTCGGGCGCAAGGCCCGGGCATAGCAGAACAGGAACAGATTGCGCACCAGCTCCTTGAGCACCAATGGCTCGCTGGAACTCAGGCCGCTGACGTCCAGATCCCCTTGATCCTGCAACTCGTGCAGGGCTTCTTCTTCCAGTACGGCACAGACTTCACCGGTTTCCCGATGCAGGATCCTGAGGTACGGGTGCGGGCGATCCAGCCAGGCGTCGATCAAATAAGTCATGGGTCTCATCTCCATTGAAAGGGTTTCAATGAGAATAATTCTTATTCGTCAAATAGCAAGCGCCTATTGGCGGTTTGTGATTTTTTGCGGGTAAAGATTGCGTAAGGTCAAAACGGCTGGCGTTTGGCTATTGCGAGGATTTGTTGGGGATTGCGGGGGAGGGCGAAGCTCCATCCCACGGCGGGCGCGGGATGGAAGACAGCAGACTCAGACTTTTCTGACGAACTCGGATTTGAGTTTCATCGGGCCGATGCCGTCGATCTTGCAGTCGATGTCGTGATCGCCATCGCACAGGCGGATGTTCTTGACCTTGGTGCCGACCTTGACCACCAGCGAGGTGCCCTTGACCTTCAGGTCCTTGATCACGGTGATGGTGTCGCCGTCCTGCAGGACGTTACCGACCGAATCTTTCTTCACGGCGTCATCGGACGCCACTTCGGCTTCACCGCCGGCAGACCACTCGTGGGCGCACTCCGGGCACACCAGTTGGGTGCCGTCTTCGTAGGTGTATTCGGAATTGCATTTCGGGCAGGGTGGCAACGTGCTCACTAAGGCTCCTTGGAAAGGGGATCGCTAAAAGTCGCACATTGTATAGGGTTTTAGCCGCCGATGGCAGGCAACAAAAAACCGCAGGCTCCAACGGAGGCTGCGGTTTTTAGATGACGCGATGCTGATCAGTGCGTGCGGGCGACCGCGAACTCGCTCAGCTCAACCAGCGCATCGCGGTATTCGCTGGCCGGCAGCGCGTCGAGGCACTTGATCGCACGGGCCACGTAATCACGGGCCAGTTGCGCGGTGTATTCCAGCGAACCGGAGGCTTCCACGGCGATGCGGATGCTTTCCAGGTCTTCGATCCCGCCTTTCTGGATTGCCTGACGCACCAGTGCAGCTTGCTCTGGCGTGCCTTCGCGCATGGTGTAGATCAGCGGCAGGGTTGGCTTGCCTTCGGCCAGATCGTCACCGACGTTCTTGCCCAGAGTTTCGGCGTCGCCCTTGTAGTCGAGCAGGTCGTCGACCAGTTGGAACGCCACGCCCAGGTGATCGCCGAAGGTGCGCAGGGCTTCGCTCTGCTCGGCGGTGGCACCGGCCAGCGCCGCGGCACTGTGGGTCGAAGCCTCGAACAGCATCGCGGTCTTGCCGCGGATGACTTCCATGTAGGTTTCTTCGGTGGTGCTGGCGTCGCGGACCTTGGACAGTTGCAGCACTTCGCCTTCGGCGATGATGCGCGTGGCCTGGGACAGGATCTTCATCACCGGCATCGAGCCCAGTTCGACCATCATCTCGAACGAGCGCGAGTACAGAAAGTCGCCCACCAGTACGCTCGGGGCGTTGCCCCACATGGCGTTGGCGGTGGAACGGCCACGGCGCATGCCGGACATGTCGACCACGTCGTCATGCAGCAGGGTGGCGGTGTGCAGGAATTCGATGGTGGCGGCCAGCAGGCGCATGTCGTCGCCTTCGCGACCCAGGGCCTTGCCACACAGCAGCACCAATAAAGGACGCAGGCGTTTGCCGCCGGCCGACGTGATGTAATCGCCGATTTTCGATACCAGCGGCACTCGGGAAGTCAGCTGCTTCTTGATGATGCCGTCGACGGCGCTAAAATCGTCCGCCACCGCGCGGTAGAAAGCTTGGGGTTGCATCAGCGACAGGTGCTCCAGAAGGGTTGCGCGGCATGCTAGGACCCACGTCCGGGCCTGTCAAGGCGCGATGGACGGCCCCTTGCATGACTTCGAAGGCTTGCGTACAATCGCGCACCCTGAACTTCCTGGGCAGCACCTGCCTTACGCAATTGCACTTGGGCCGTTCCAGCCCCATGCAGCCATGCCAGCCAATACCTCTTCTTATAAAGAGCTGGGTGAGCAGGATTATCGGAGAAATACCATGTACGCAGTAATCGTTACCGGCGGTAAGCAATACAAGGTCGCTGAAGGTGAATACCTGAAGATCGAAAAACTGGAAGTCGCCACTGGCGAATCCGTGACTTTTGACCGCGTTCTGTTGGTCGCCAACGGCGACGACGTGAACATCGGCGCACCTGTTGTTGCTGGCGCAACCGTCAAGGCTGAAGTGATCTCCCAAGGTCGTCACGATAAAGTCCGCATCATCAAGTTCCGTCGCCGTAAGCACCACATGAAGCGTATGGGCCACCGCCAGTGGTTCACCGAGATCAAAATCACCGGTATTCAGGCTTAATTACAGCCTAATTCCTCACTAGGAGAATTGAACTCATGGCACACAAAAAAGCTGGTGGTAGTACCCGTAACGGTCGCGACTCAGAAGCCAAACGCCTTGGCGTGAAGATGTATGGCGGCCAGGTCATCAAGGCCGGCAACATCATCGTGCGTCAGCGCGGCACCCAATTCCACGCTGGCTACGGCGTTGGCATGGGTAAGGATCACACCCTCTTCGCGAAAATCGAAGGCGTGATCAAGTTTGAAGTAAAAGGCGCCTTCGGTCGTCGTTACGTGAGCGTTGTCGCAGCCTAACTGCGAGAGTGCTGGAGAAGCCCTGTCTTGCGACGGGGCTTTTTCGTTTGTGGGGTGAGTCTCTTGCAAAGCTGTTTGTATGGGCTGCCGGCGTGCGATGCAGGTCGTGGATTGGGGTCGCTGCGCTCATTTTTGCAAGAGTCTTATGTCTTGATTGTTTTTCGGCTCGTCCGTACGGCGAGAGGCGTTGGTTATGAAGTTTGTTGATGAAGTATCGATCCGCGTAAAGGCTGGCGACGGCGGCAATGGCTGCATGAGTTTCCGTCGGGAAAAGTTCATTGAAAACGGCGGCCCGAACGGTGGTGATGGCGGTGACGGCGGTTCCATCTACATGATGGCCGACGAAAACCTGAACACCCTGGTGGACTACCGTTACACCCGGCACTTCGATGCCGAGCGTGGCTCCAACGGCGGCAGCACCGACTGCACCGGCAAGAAGGGTGAAGACCTGATCCTGCGCGTGCCGGTCGGCACCACCGTGATCGACTCCGCCACCCAGGAAGTCATCGGCGACCTGACCAAGGCCGGTCAGAAACTGATGGTGGTGCAGGGCGGCTGGCACGGTCTGGGCAATACCCGTTTCAAATCCAGTACCAACCGTGCGCCGCGCCAGACCACGCCGGGCAAGCCGGGCGAGCAGCGCGACCTGAAGCTGGAAATGAAAGTGCTGGCCGACGTCGGTCTGCTGGGTCTGCCGAACGCCGGTAAAAGTACCTTTATCCGCTCGGTGTCGGCTGCCAAGCCGAAAGTTGCCGATTACCCGTTTACCACTCTGGTGCCGAACCTGGGTGTGGTCAGCGTTGATCGCTGGAAAAGCTTCGTCATCGCCGACATTCCGGGTCTGATCGAAGGCGCTTCCGACGGTGCCGGTCTGGGTATTCGTTTCCTCAAGCACCTGGCGCGTACCCGTCTGTTGCTGCACCTTGTCGACATGGCGCCACTGGATGAAAGCAGCGCTCCGGACGCCGCTGAAGTGATCGTCAACGAGCTGATCAAGTTCAGCCCGTCGCTGGCCGAGCGTGACCGCTGGCTGGTGCTGAACAAGTGCGACCAGATCCTCGAAGAAGAGCACGAAGCGCGGGTCAAGGAAATCGTCGATCGTCTGGAGTGGACCGGTCCGGTCTACGTGATCTCGGCCATCGCCAAAGAAGGCACCGAGCGCCTGACGCGCGACATCATGCGTTATCTGGAGGATCGTGCCGATCGCCTGGCCAATGACCCGGCCTACAAGGAAGAGCTGGCCGATCTGGATCAGCGCATCGAAGACGAAGCCCGTGCGCAGTTGCAGGCGCTGGATGACAAGCGTGCCCTGCGTCGCAGTGGCGTGAAGTCGGTCCATGACATCGGCGACGATGACTGGGACGAAGAAGATGTGGATGACGAAGACGGTCCGGAAATCATTTACGTGCGCGACTGATTCGTTGCAGTAAACTTAAGCGCCGCTCAATCGAGCGGCGTTTTAGTATCTGGAAATCGATTGTTGGTCACGAAGAACCACGAATAACGTCACGGGCAGTGCCAGGTCGCGCTGCCCTCAAGCTAAGGTTGAAGATGATGCGGAGCAAGGTGACAGGTGCGCAGCGTTGGGTCGTGAAGATCGGCAGCGCTTTGCTGACAGCGGATGGCAAAGGGCTGGATCGCGCGGCAATGAGTGTCTGGGTCGAGCAGATGGTGGCTTTGCACGAGGCCGGCGTCGAGCTGGTGCTGGTGTCCTCCGGGGCAGTGGCGGCGGGCATGAGTCGCCTCGGCTGGACTGCGCGACCCAGTGCGATGCACGAGCTCCAGGCCGCCGCTGCAATCGGTCAGATGGGCTTGGTGCAGGCTTGGGAATCGAGCTTTGCCGAGCATGGCCGGCATACTGCGCAGATTCTCCTGACCCACGACGACCTGTCTGACCGCAAGCGCTACCTGAATGCCCGCAGCACCTTGCGTGCGTTGGTCGAGCTGAAAGTCATCCCGGTGATCAACGAGAACGACACCGTGGTTACCGACGAAATCCGCTTCGGTGACAACGACACGCTCGCGGCGCTGGTTGCCAATCTGGTCGAGGCCGATCTGCTGGTGATCCTGACGGATCGCGACGGTATGTTCGACGCCGATCCGCGCAATAACCCTGACGCCCAGCTGATTTACGAAGCGCGCGCCGATGATCCGACGCTGGATGCGGTGGCGGGCGGTACCGGTGGTGCGCTGGGGCGTGGCGGCATGCAGACCAAGCTGCGCGCGGCGCGGCTGGCGGCGCGTTCCGGGGCGCATACCATCATTGTCGGCGGGCGTCTGGAGCGCGTGCTCGATCGTCTGAAGGCGGGTGAGCGTGTCGGTACGCTGCTGTCGCCTGAGCGCGGCATGCTCGCGGCGCGCAAGCAGTGGCTGGCCGGTCATCTGCAAACCCGTGGCACGCTGGTGCTGGATGATGGTGCGGTTTCCGCGTTGTCCCAAGGCAACAAAAGCCTGTTGCCGGTCGGGGTCAAGCTGGTTCAGGGCAGTTTCCGTCGCGGCGAAATGGTGGTGTGCGTGGCGCCGGACGGTCGTGAGATCGCCCGTGGCCTGGCCAACTACAGCGCGCTGGAAGCACAAAAAATCATCGGTCAGTCGTCGGATGCGATTGTCGGTTTGCTGGGTTACATGGCTGAGCCGGAACTGGTTCACCGTGACAACCTGATTCTGGTGTAAGGAAAACGCGATGCGCATGGCAAAAGGATTGTTGGGGTTGTTGATGGTGTTGCCGTTGCTGGCCTCGGCCGAGGAAATCGGTCAGGTGTCGACGGTGTTCAAATTTGTCGGGCCGAACGACCGGATCGTGGTCGAGGCATTCGATGATCCGAAGGTTGAAGGTGTGACCTGCTACCTGTCGCGCGCCAAGACCGGTGGTGTGAAGGGTGGGTTGGGTCTGGCCGAGGATCGTGCCGAGGCGTCCATTGCTTGCCGCCAGGTCGGGCCGATCAACTTCAGGGGTGAGTTGAAGGATGGCGAAGAGGTGTTCAAGGAGCGTACCTCGCTGGTGTTCAAGACCATGCAGGTGGTGCGCTTCCTCGACAAGAAGCGCAATACGCTGGTGTATCTGGTCTACAGCGATCGCCTGATCGAGGGTAGTCCGCAGAATGCGGTGACTGCGATTCCGATTTTGCCGTGGGCGTCAGCTCATTAATCACGCGTAAAAAAAGAGGAGCCGATTGGCTCCTCTTTTTTTTGGCCTTGATTTCAGCAAATCGCAGGCAATAAAAAACCGACCCTGAGGTCGGTTTTTTAATGACTACGTCGCTTAGGCAGCTTCTTTCAGTGCCTTGACGTGGCCATTCAGACGGCTCTTATGGCGAGCAGCCTTGTTCTTGTGGATGATGCCTTTATCGGCCATACGGTCGATAACTGGCACAGCCAGAACGTATGCAGCTTGAGCTTTTTCAGCGTCTTTTGCGTCGATGGCTTTAACTACATTCTTGATGTAGGTACGAACCATGGAACGCAGGCTGGCGTTGTGGCTGCGACGCTTCTCAGCCTGTTTTGCACGTTTTTTGGCGGAAGGTGAGTTGGCCACCGTCGAGCTCCTCGAAAGACTTTTTAGGAAATAGCAAACAAAATAGGCCGCGAATCATGCCGATGAGTTGAAGTCTTGTCAAGGGCGCTTGAAACGTTCCGCTAAGTGGTAGGCGTGGTGCGACGGGATATTTCTTTCCGGCGTGTGACCTGTAAACTCGCGAGCTTTGGCTCTGTGCTGTTGCGGCGCGGAGTATCGCACAAGTGGGCGCGTTATTCGCCTGCTGTTTATCGACAGGCACACATTCCTTCAATGAATCTGCTCAAATCGTTGGCCGCCGTCAGCTCTATCACGATGCTTTCCCGGATTCTCGGGTTTGTTCGCGACACGCTCATCGCCCGCACCTTCGGCGCCGGAATGGCGACCGACGCCTTCTTCATCGCCTTCAAACTGCCCAACCTGCTGCGCAGGATTTTCGCCGAGGGCGCATTTTCCCAGGCTTTTGTGCCGATCCTGGCCGAATATAAAAGCCAGAAGGGCGAAGAGGCGACCCGCACCTTTATTGCCTACGTTTCCGGTCTGCTGACGCTGGTGCTGGCGCTGGTCACCGCGCTGGGCATGATTGCCGCGCCCTGGGTGATCTGGGCCACGGCGCCGGGTTTCACCGATACCCCGGAAAAATTCCAGCTGACCTCCGACCTGTTGCGAGTGACCTTCCCTTATATATTGCTGATCTCCCTGTCTTCCCTGGCGGGGGCGATCCTCAATACCTGGAACCGTTTCTCGGTGCCGGCATTCGTGCCGACCCTTCTCAACGTCAGCATGATCGTGTTTTCGCTGTTCCTGACGCCGTATTTCGATCCGCCGGTCATGGCCCTCGGCTGGGCGGTGCTTGTCGGTGGTCTGGCGCAATTGCTTTATCAACTGCCGCACTTGAAAAAGATCGGCATGCTGGTGCTGCCGCGCCTGAATCTGCGCGATACCGGTGTCTGGCGGGTCATGAAGCAGATGTTGCCGGCGATCATCGGCGTCTCGGTCAGTCAGATTTCCCTGATCATCAACACTATTTTCGCCTCGTTCCTGGTCGCGGGCTCAGTGTCCTGGATGTACTACGCCGACCGTTTGATGGAGCTGCCATCCGGCGTGCTCGGTGTTGCATTGGGCACGATCCTGCTGCCGACATTGGCCAAGACCTATGCGAGCAAGGATCGCCACGAGTATTCGCGGATTCTCGACTGGGGTCTGCGCCTGTGCTTCGTGCTGGTGCTGCCATGCGCGCTGGCGCTGGGTATCCTGGCCGAGCCGTTGACGGTTTCGTTGTTCCAGTACGGCCAGTTCAGCGGGTTTGATGCGGAAATGACGCAGCGGGCATTGATTGCCTATTCTGTCGGTCTGCTCGGCATTATCGTGATCAAAGTGTTGGCGCCTGGCTTTTATGCGCAACAGAACATCCGGACACCGGTAAAAATCGCAATCTTCACCCTGGTGGTGACGCAGCTGTTCAACCTGGTGTTGATCGGTCCGCTGGCCCACGCCGGTCTGGCGTTGGCGATCAGCGCCGGTGCCTGCCTGAACGCCGGACTGCTGTTCTATCAACTGCGCAAGCAGCAGATGTATCAACCGCAGCCGGGCTGGCTGAAGTTCGGTTTCAAGCTGTTGGTCGCGGTGGCGGTGATGTCGGCCGTGCTGTTGATCGGCATGCATTTCATGCCCGCGTGGGATCAGGGCCACATGCTTGAGCGCTTCCTGCGCCTGGGCGCGTTGGTGATTGCTGGCGTGGTCGCCTATTTCGGCATGTTGCTGCTGCTCGGTTTCCGCCTGCGCGACTTCAATCGCAAGGCGTTGAGCTGAGGTTTCACCCCTGAAAGACGGGCGCGAGCCGGCAGTTTTGTCGGCTCGATCACTTTGGGTTACGGTGTTGCCTGTCGTCGGCCGTCGGGTGTGGTTATAATCGGCCACTTTATGAGCAAGAAGCGCGTTATGCAGCTGGTTCGAGGCCTCCACAATCTGCGCCCCCAGCATCGGGGCTGCGTCGCCACTATTGGCAACTTTGACGGTGTTCACCGTGGTCACCAGGCCATCCTGGCCCGACTGCGTGAGCGTGCGCTCGAGTTGGGCGTACCCAGCTGCGTGGTGATTTTCGAGCCGCAGCCACGGGAGTTTTTTGCCCCGGAGACCGCGCCGGCGCGTCTGGCCCGGTTGCGCGACAAGCTGCAACTGCTGGCCGCCGAAGGCGTCGACCGGGTCTTGTGTCTGGCCTTCAACCAGCGCTTGAGCAAGCTCAGCGCCAGCGAGTTCGTCGATACCATCCTGGTTGATGGCCTCGGCGTGCAGCATCTGGAGGTCGGTGATGATTTCCGCTTCGGTTGCGACCGCCTCGGCGATTTCGATTTCCTGTTGCAGGCCGGGCAGGTCCACGGCTTTACCGTGGAAGCCGCGCAAACCGTCGAGCTGGACGGCATTCGTGTCAGCAGCACTCAGGTGCGCAACGCGTTGGCCGCCGCCGATTTTGCTTTGGCTGAGCGTCTGCTCGGCCGCCCGTACCGGATTGCCGGTCGCGTGCTGCATGGCCAGAAACTGGCCCGGCAGTTGGGTACGCCCACGGCGAACATTCAACTGAAACGCCGTCGCGTGCCGTTCACCGGGGTTTACCTGGTCGACGTCGACATCGACGGCAAGACCTGGCCCGGCGTCGCCAATATCGGCGTGCGGCCCACGGTCCAAGGTGATGGCAAGGCCCACCTTGAAGTCCATCTTTTAGATTTTGCCGGCGATCTGTATGACCGGCGTTTGACGGTGGTTTTCCACCAGAAGCTGCGTGAAGAGCAGCGTTTCGCCTCCCTGGAGGCATTGAAAACGGCGATCAGCGCGGATGTCGCCGCCGCCCGTGCACTAGCCGCACCTAGCGCCCATCGCTAATGAAGAGCCTTAAATGACCGACTATAAAGCCACGCTAAACCTTCCGGACACCGCCTTCCCAATGAAGGCCGGCCTGCCACAGCGCGAACCGCAGATCCTGCAGCGCTGGGACAGTATTGGCCTGTACGGAAAGTTGCGCGAGATTGGCAAGGATCGTCCGAAGTTCGTCCTGCACGACGGCCCTCCGTACGCCAACGGTACGATTCACATCGGTCACGCACTGAACAAGATTCTCAAGGACATGATCATCCGCTCGAAGACCCTGTCGGGCTTCGACGCGCCGTATGTCCCGGGCTGGGACTGCCACGGCCTGCCGATCGAGCACAAGGTCGAAGTGACCCACGGCAAGAACCTGGGCGCGGACAAGACCCGCGAACTGTGCCGTGCCTACGCCACCGAGCAGATCGAAGGGCAGAAGACCGAGTTCATCCGCCTCGGCGTCCTGGGCGACTTCGCAAATCCGTACAAGACCATGAACTTCAAGAACGAGGCCGGTGAAATCCGCGCCCTCGCCGAAATCGTCAAGGGCGGTTTCGTGTTCAAGGGCTTGAAACCGGTGAACTGGTGCTTCGATTGCGGTTCGGCCCTGGCCGAAGCGGAAGTCGAGTACGAGAACAAGAAGTCCTCGACCATCGACGTAGCGTTCCCGATCGCTGACGAGGCCAAACTGGCCGCCGCATTCGGTCTGCCGTCCCTGGGCAAACCGGCCTCGATCGTGATCTGGACCACCACCCCGTGGACCATCCCGGCCAACCAGGCGCTCAACGTTCATCCGGAATTCACCTACGCCCTGGTCGACATCGGCGACAAGCTGCTGGTGCTGGCTGAAGAACTGGTCGAATCCTGCCTGACCCGTTACGGCGTCGAAGGCACCGTATTGGCCACCGCACCGGGTTCGGCGCTGGAACTGATCAATTTCCGTCACCCGTTCTATGACCGTCTGTCGCCAGTGTATCTGGCCGACTACGTGGAACTGGGCGCCGGCACCGGCGTGGTTCACTCCGCGCCGGCCTACGGCGTGGACGACTTCGTGACCTGCAAGAAATACGGCATGGTCAACGACGACATCCTCAACCCGGTACAAAGCAATGGCGTCTACGTGCCGTCGCTGGAGTTCTTCGGCGGCCAGTTCATCTGGAAGGCCAACCCGGCCATCGTCGAAAAACTGACCGAAGTCGGTGCGCTGCTGCACACCACCGTCATCGAACACAGCTACATGCACTGCTGGCGCCACAAGACCCCGCTGATCTACCGCGCCACCGCGCAGTGGTTCATCGGCATGGACAAAGAGCCAGTCAGCGGCGACACCCTGCGCGTACGCTCGCTCAAAGCCATCGAAGACACCAAGTTCGTCCCGGCCTGGGGCCAGGCGCGCCTGCACTCGATGATCGCCAACCGTCCGGACTGGTGCATCTCCCGTCAGCGCAACTGGGGCGTGCCGATCCCGTTCTTCCTGAACAAGGAAAGCGGCGAGCTGCACCCACGTACCGTCGAGCTGATGGAAGAAGTCGCCAAGCGCGTTGAAGTCGAAGGCATCGAAGCCTGGTTCAAACTCGACGCTGCCGAACTGCTGGGCGATGAAGCGCCGCAGTACGACAAGATCAGCGACACCCTCGACGTCTGGTTCGACTCGGGCACCACCCACTGGCACGTCCTGCGCGGTTCGCACCCGATGGGCCACGAGACCGGCCCGCGTGCCGACCTGTACCTGGAAGGTTCGGACCAGCACCGTGGCTGGTTCCACTCGTCCTTGCTGACCGGTTGCGCCATCGACAACCACGCGCCGTACCGCGAGCTGCTGACCCACGGCTTCACCGTGGACGAGTCCGGCCGCAAGATGTCCAAGTCCCTGGGCAACGTGATCGCTCCGCAGAAAGTCAACGACACCCTGGGCGCCGACATCATGCGTCTGTGGGTCGCGTCGACCGACTACTCCGGCGAAATGGCCGTGTCCGAGCAGATCCTGCAGCGCAGCGCGGACGCCTATCGTCGTATTCGTAACACCGCGCGTTTCCTGCTTTCCAACCTGACCGGTTTCAACCCGGCCACCGATCTGCTGCCGGCCGAAGACATGCTGGCGCTGGATCGCTGGGCGGTGGACCGTACCCTGCTGCTGCAACGCGAGCTGCAAGAGCATTACGGCGAATACCGTTTCTGGAACGTCTACTCGAAGATCCACAACTTCTGCGTGCAGGAGCTGGGTGGTTTCTATCTGGACATCATCAAGGACCGCCAGTACACCACCGGCGCCGACAGCAAGGCCCGTCGTTCGTGCCAGACCGCGCTGTTCCACATCTCCGAAGCGCTGGTGCGCTGGATCGCACCGATCCTGGCGTTCACCGCCGACGAGCTGTGGCAATACCTGCCGGGCGAGCGCAACGAATCGGTGATGCTCAACACCTGGTACGAAGGCCTGACCGAGTTGCCGGAAGGCTTCGAGCTGGGTCGCGAGTACTGGGATCGCATCATGGAAGTGAAGGTGGCGGTCAACAAAGAAATGGAAATCCAGCGCGCGGCCAAGGCCGTCGGTGGCAACCTGCAAGCCGAAGTGACGCTGTTCGCCGAAGACGCGCTGACCGCCGACCTGGCCAAACTGAGCAACGAGCTGCGCTTTGTCCTGATCACCTCGACTGCCACTGTTGCGCCGTTCGTGCAGGCTCCGGCCGATGCTGTGGCCACCGAAGTCAGCGGCCTGAAGCTGAAGATCGTCAAATCCGCCTTCCCGAAATGTGCCCGTTGCTGGCACTGCCGCGAAGACGTCGGCGTGAACCCGGAACATCCGGAAATCTGCGGCCGTTGCGTGGACAACATCGATGGCGCCGGCGAGGTTCGTCACTATGCCTAATGCCGTTGGCCGTTTCGGACGGCTGAGCTGGCTCTGGTTGAGCTTGCTGGTTCTGGTCATTGACCAGGCCAGCAAGTTCTACTTCGAAGGCAAGCTCGAGATGTTCCAGCAGATCGTGATCATCCCTGATTACTTCAGCTGGACCCTGGCCTACAACACCGGCGCTGCCTTCAGCTTCCTCGCGGACAGCTCAGGCTGGCAGCGCTGGCTGTTCGCCCTGATCGCGATTGCGGTCAGTGCAGTGCTGATGGTCTGGCTCAAGCGCCTGGGCCGCAACGAAACCTGGCTGGCCATCGCGCTGGCGCTGGTTCTTGGCGGCGCACTGGGCAACCTTTATGACCGCATTGCCCTGGGCCATGTGATCGACTTCATTCTGGTGCACTGGCAGAACCGCTGGTACTTCCCGGCGTTCAACTTCGCCGACAGCGCCATCACCGTTGGCGCGGTGATGCTGGCACTGGACATGTTCAAAACCAAGAAATCCGGAGAAACCGTTCATGACTGAACAGGTATTGGCTGAGCAACGCATCGGCCAGAACACGGAAGTCACCTTGCACTTTGCATTGCGCCTGGAGAACGGCGACACGGTCGACAGCACCTTCGACAAGGCCCCGGCGACCTTCAAGGTCGGCGACGGCAACCTGCTGCCGGGTTTCGAGGCGGCGCTGTTCGGCTTCAAGGCCGGCGACAAGCGTACCCTGACCGTCGAGCCGGAAAACGCCTTCGGCCAGCCGAACCCGCAAAACGTACAGATCATTCCGCGTTCGCAGTTTGCGGACATGGAACTGTCGCCGGGGCTGCTGGTGATCTTCAACGATGCGGCCAATACTGAGCTGCCGGGTGTGGTGAAAGAGTTCGACGATGCGCAAGTGACCGTTGACTTCAATCACCCGCTGGCTGGCAAGACGCTGACCTTTGACGTGGAAATCTTCTCCGTCAAAGCGCTCTGAGTAACACAGCAGAACCCCTGTGGGAGCGGGCTCGCTCGCGAATGCTGACTGACATTCAACATAAACGTTGTCTGACACAGCGCTTTCGCGAGCAAGCCTGCTCCCACAGGGATTGCAATGATCCATTTTCTTGCGCGCAAGACACGAGGCACAGCATGCAAATCAAACTCGCCAACCCCCGTGGCTTCTGCGCCGGCGTGGACCGGGCGATCGAAATCGTCAACCGCGCCCTGGAAGTCTTCGGCCCGCCGATCTATGTGCGTCATGAAGTGGTGCACAACAAGTTCGTGGTTGAAGACCTGCGCAGTCGTGGCGCAATCTTCGTCGAAGAGCTCGATCAGGTACCGGACGACGTGATCGTGATCTTCAGTGCCCACGGCGTTTCGCAAGCCGTGCGCACCGAAGCCGCCGGCCGTGGCCTGAAAGTGTTCGACGCCACCTGCCCGCTGGTGACGAAGGTGCACATCGAAGTCGCGAAATACAGCCGCGACGGCCGTGAATGCATCCTGATCGGCCACGCCGGTCACCCGGAAGTCGAAGGCACCATGGGCCAGTACGACGCCAGTAATGGCGGCGCGATCTACCTCGTCGAAGACGAGAAGGATGTCGCCGAGTTGCAGGTGCACAACCCTGAAAAACTCGCCTTCGTCACCCAGACCACGTTGTCCATGGATGACACCAGCCGTGTCATCGATGCGCTGCGTACGCGTTTCCCGGCCATCGGTGGCCCGCGCAAGGACGATATCTGCTACGCCACGCAGAATCGTCAGGACGCGGTCAAGCAACTGGCCGACGAATGCGACGTGGTGTTGGTGGTGGGCAGCCCGAACAGCTCCAACTCCAACCGCCTGCGTGAGCTGGCTGAACGCATGGCCACGCCGGCCTACCTGATCGATGGCGCCGAAGACCTGCAAAAGAGCTGGTTCGACGGTGTCGAGCGTATCGGCATCACCGCCGGTGCCTCCGCTCCGGAAGTTCTGGTGCGTGGCGTGATCCAGCAGTTGCAGGCCTGGGGCGCCACCGGCGCCGACGAACTGGCCGGGCGTGAGGAGAACATCACGTTCTCGATGCCTAAAGAGCTGCGCGTTCGCTCGATCTGATCGCTTTATCCTTTCGGCAAAGCGCCTGTTCAGCCTTTTGGCTGGTCAGGCGTACGCGACCGGTTGCCGCCAGCACCACCTGGAGCTGGCTGACCGGCTCGCGAGCCGAGCATAGATGTAACGTCCCCGCCTGAAATTTCCGGTCCGGCACCAGTGGCTGGCCCAGGCTGCTGAAGCGTATGTAACGGCTCACCAGCCAGTTGCCGACAATCGGTATCTTTCCGTCACTCGCCTGCTCGGTCAGCAATGGATTACCCGCATCCGCCGGCCCCTTCCCATTGAGATCCAGAATGATCCGCCAGCCCTGACCCCAGTCACCGTTGATGCCATGAATCACCACACTCTGGTTGCGCGTGATGGCCATGCTCCGGGCATTACGAATCCCGTCGAGCAAAGAGTGCGCGGCCTGCTGCCGCCGGTTTGATTCGGTGAAGTCCGCCAGCGCCGGACTGACCAGCGACAGAACAATTGCGCCGATCGCCAGTCCCATAAGCAGTTCGACCAGACTGAAACCCTGTTGCGGCATGTGCGCCTCCTCCCTGGATTGTGCACGGCGGCGCAATCCGTGCGCCGCACGCGGTAAATCAACCGGCGCATGCCGGTCGAATGTTCTAGGTTTGTACAGGTATAGCCGACGGCAACGGAGGGCATCGATGGATCATCGTACAAAAGGTTTCACGCTGATCGAGCTGTTGGTGGCGGTCGCGGTGTTTGTGATCCTGATCACGATGGCGGTGCCGGCATTCACCCGTTCGGTGCAGGGCAGCAAGGCCGACACCGAGGTCGGCGACCTGCAACGGGCCCTCAATTACGCCAGGCTCGAGGCGATCAACCGGGGCGTCACCACTCGCTTGCGGCCGAGCGCCGGCGGCAGTGTCTGGACCGGCGAGTTGTCGGTCTACGACAGTACTGGCACTCCGGCCAATGTATTGCGGGTTGTTCCAGCGATGAGCAGCGGCGCGACTCTGACGCTACCCTCTGGAGTGACCGCGCTGGATTTCAACAACCTGGGCGGGCTGGCGGCACCGTCCACAGCGGTGGCCATCAGTTACACGCTGGGCACGCAAAGCAGGACGCTGAACGTGTGTCTGAACGGACGAATTCAATTGGGTGGAAGTTGCGGATGAGGGCAGGGAGCAAGTACGCACAGGAGGGCATGACGCTGATCGAAGTGCTGGTCGCGTTGTTGATTCTGACGGTCGGGTTGCTGGGCGCGGCGGCGGTTCAGCTCAATGCGCTGAAGTACACCGACAGCTCGCGGATGACCAGCCAGGCGAGTTTCATCGCCTACGACATGATGGACCGGATTCGCGCCAATTCCGGCGCCGACTACACCGTCACTCCGCCGACCACGGGCAACCTGAGTGTCGCCCGGGATCAGGATCTCTACGACTTCAGCACCAACATCGTCAATTTCGGCGGCCCGACCGCCACCGGCAGCATCACCCTCAATCAACGCGTGTACACCATCACCATCACCTGGAGTGACGCGCGCGCCGCCAATACGACCGGTGCAACCCGCAGTTTTGTCCTGACCAGCCGCGCCGCGGTCGATCCGGTGGCCACACCATGAAGCGTCATAACCTGGGTTTCGGCCTGATCGAAATGCTGGTCGCTCTGGCGCTGGGGCTGATCGTGGTGCTCGGCGTGGTGCAGATCTTCCTGGCGGCGAAGAACACTTATGTCAGTCAGAACAGTGCGGCCGCCATGCAGGAGGACGCGCGGTTCGTGTTGAGCAAGATGATTCAGGAACTGCGCATGGTGGGCATGTTCGGCTGCCTGGGCACGATTACCGATTCCAGCTCGGCGGGAGATTTCACAGCGGCCCAGATCACGCCGATCAGCTGGGACAACGCCAATCTAAAACTGACCCTGGTCACCGCCGATGTCGGCAGCGCGGGCGGGACGCCGACCTGGACCGTGGTCTCCGATTGCCGCAACAGCGCCACGGCTTATACCGGTGCGCGGGTGGCGGCGACAGGACAGATCGCGTTTCCGATCCGTCGGCTGGTCTATAGCTTCAGCAACAACCAGATTCTGATGGGTACCGGCAGCGGCAACCCCGCCCAGCAGGTGCTGGTGAACAATGTCAGTGCATTCACCGTGACGTTCGGTCTGGCGAGTTCCGCGACCGATGTCGCAGCGTCCACCTACAGCGCCAATCCCGGTGACCCGGCGCGGATCCGCAGCGTGCGCCTGAGCCTGACCCTCACTGACCCGAACAACCGGGTCCGCGATCAAACCTTCAACGTGGTTGCCGCCTTGCGCAACCGCTTGCAGTGAGGGGTGGGCGATGAACGTTTCTCTCCATCGGCGGCGGTCCCAGGGCGGCATGGTGTTGCTGGTCAGCCTGGTATTTCTGCTGCTCCTGACGCTGATCGGCCTGTCATCGATGCAGAGCGCCAACCTGCAGGAAAAAATGGCGGGTAGCGTGAGCCTGCGCAATCAATCGTTCCAGACTGCCGAGGCGGCACTGCGTGTCGGCGAAAGCGCGGTGCAGCTGGATGGTTATGCGCTGGCGGTGTGCGCCAGCCCTACCCAATGCGCGCCGCCGGCGGAGTCCTCGGTGGTCAGCGCGGCCGGGTTCAATTCCACGTCGGGGGTCACCTGGATCGCCGCCGGCAGCGGGTTCTACGGGGTGCAGAACATCGGCACGACCCTGACGGCGGTGAACGTGCCTAGCAACACCTCGGCGACGTTGTATCGGGTCACGGCCGTGGGCATCGCCGGCACTTCGCGCAGTGTGGTGGAGAGTGTCTATGCGAAGTACTGAGCGTCGCTTCAAGTGGCTGTCGCTGCTGTTCGGCATGCTGACCGGGCTCTATCTGGCGGCACCGGCGTACGCTTTCACGCCGTCCGATTCGCCGCTGTTGAGCGCGGCCGCCGTGCCACCGAACGTGATGTTGATGATCGACGACTCGGGCAGCATGAACAGCATCATCTATGCAGCAGGGTTCGATCCGACCGTGGATCGCACGCCGGCCCGCCAGTGCAACGCGGTCATCGGCCTGTGCCTGAGCTCAACTGCCATTACCGGCGATACGATCTTTCTCTCGAGCCTGCCAACCTCCGGCTGCTCCGGCGGTGCCTATGCGTTCTACAACAACAGCCTGACGCCGCTCTGCCTGAAGCTGCCGGATCCGGTGGGCAGCGGCAACACTCGCTATTCGGCGGATTACATTTCCTATGTGGTGAGTCTGGCGATCAACAACGGCACACGCGACTTCACCACCGGGGCAATTCCCAACGATTACCGGATCAACGTAGCGCGCAACGTTTCCACCGCACTGGTCACCAGCAACCGCAACCTGCGCATGGGCCTGGCCACCTTCAATCCGGCCACCAGCAACAACCCTGGCAACGGCGGTTTCATCGCGCGCTCCATCAGCGACCTGTCACCGGTCAGCGGCAGCGTGACCCAGGCCCAGGCCGACACCAACTACAACGCACTGATTTCCTCGATCAACGGCCTGAGCGCGGTGGCCAACACGCCACTGGCCGAGACCTACTACGAGATCACCCGCTATATGCGCGGGATGGCGCCGTACTACAACACCACGCCGAGCACTTACACCAGCCCGATCCAGTATCGCTGCCAGAAAAACTACGGCGTGGTCATCACCGACGGTTTGCCGACCTACGACCGCACCTTTCCGAGCAACGACCCGCTGGGCGGCAGCCGCCTGCCGAACTGGGACGGCATCAACAATGACGGGAACAACCTCAACGGGGACGGGGAGGGCGATACGCTGTACCTGGACGATATCGCCAAGTTCGCCTTCGACATCGACATGCGTTCCACCGGCACCGATGCAGCGGGCAAGAGCTGGAACGCGGTGGATTTCCCCAGGCAGAACATGAACACCTACACCGTGGGTTTCACCGCTTCCAACGACATGCTCTCGGATGCCGCCGATTACGGACAGGGCCGCTACTACCAGGCGACCGACAGCGCCGGTCTGAATGCCGCGCTGTCTTCGGCGTTGAGCGACATCACCTCGAAGGCCGGTTCCGGCGGCAGCGGTGTCGCCAGCGGGACGACGCTGGCGAGCGGCACCAGTTATTTCCAAACCAGTTATGACCCCAAGGACTGGCGCGGCACGATCAAGTCCTTTGGGTTCAACTCGGCCGGGGCGGTCAATACTTCGGCGGTGCTGTGGACCACCGATACGGCCATCGTGCCCGGAGCCACTGCGCCGACCTACCAGTCGTGGAACTCCCTGAACAACGCGGCGGTGACGCTGGCTTACGGCAACTTCTCCCCGGCCCAGCAGACCGTTCTCAGCCAGGGTTTGCCCACCGGCATCAGCGGCATCGATCTGGTCGAGTGGAGCAAGGGCACCAACAAGGCCGGGCTCAAAGTGCGCAGCGTATTGCTCGGGGACATCATCAACTCGCCGCTGGTGCTGGCCTCGCCCACGGAAAAAACCGCCTCCGATCTGGCCGGTGACACCACCTACAGCACCTACCTGACCACCAAGGCTTCGAACATGAATGCCAGCCTGGTGGTGAACGCCAACGACGGTTTTGTCAGCGTCATCAACTCGGCCAACGGTACCCGGCGCTATGCCTACATGCCGTCCAGCGTATTGCCCTCGCTGCGCCTGATTGCCGATCCGAACTACGTCAACGGCGTCAGCCACAAGTTTCTGGTGGATGGTCAGCTCGGTGTATTCGATGCGCAATTCGGTACGGCGTGGAAAACTCTGGCCATCGGCGGTACGGGCGCCGGCGGCAAGACTTTCTATGGGCTCCAGCTGTTCGACGCCTCGGCGGGCAACGTCATCCGTGCCTTGTGGGAAGTCAGCGCGCCGACGACCGCCAGTACTTCCAACGCTTTTAATGATCTGGGTTACGCCTATGCCCGTCCGGAAGTGGCACGCTTGGCCGATGGTCGCTGGGCGGCGTTCATTGCCAATGGTTACGGCAGCAACTCCGGTGTGGCGGCGCTGTATGTGCTGGATGTGCGCGATGGTTCGCTGATCAAGAAAATCGTCATCGACGGTACGGAAACCACCAACGGTTTGTCCTCGGTGAAGCTGCGGGTCAATTCGCAGAACGTGGTGCAGGCGGCGTATGGCGGTGACTTGAAAGGGCGGTTGTGGAAGTTCGACCTGAGCGCCACGTCCTCCGACAGCTGGGGCGTGGCGTTTTCCGGCAGGCCGTTGTTCACCACGGCCGGCGGGGCGACTCAGCCGATCACCGCGCAACCGTTGCTGGCGGACAACGCTCTGGGTGGCAAACAGATTTTCGTCGGCACCGGCAAATTCAACGAAGCCACCGACAAGACCAACAAGGATTTGCAGGCGTTCTATTCGGTGTGGGACGCCGATGGCGGGTCGGGTCAGATCACGGTCAGCAGTTTGCAGGCGCAGGCGATTACCGGGGTGTTCTCCGGCAGTAACGGGCAGTTCGCCACCACCAGCCAGAACGACACGAACTATCCGGCGGAGAAGGGCTGGTATCTGCCGCTGGTGTACAACAACGCCTTGACTGGCGAACGGGTGATCAATCAGGCCAGTCTGGTGCTGGGACGAATCGTGTTCACCACGGCCAGTGTCGATACCACCGACCCGTGTTCCAGTTTCGGTACCGGCAAACTGATCGAACTCGATGCGTTCAGCGGTAAGATGCTCAACTACGCGGTGCTCGACACCAACGCCGATGGCGTGGTCGACAGCAACGACACGATTTCCAGCGGCGTGGTGTTCACCGGCGGTATCCCGACCCTGAACGCCATCGTCAACGGTGCATCACGCAAGGTCGTGAACGATTCCAGTGGCGGTATCACCACCCTGGTGGAAAAATCCGGCGGCGGCAGCCGGCGTATCATGTGGCGGCAAATTCAGTAAGCGAGAGTTCGAGGCATGCGCAGATCCAACCGAGGTTTCACCCTGATCGAAATCATGATCGTGATTGCGATCATCGGTATCGTCATCACCATCGGCTATCCGAGCCTCACCGAATACGTGAAGAAGGGCCGCCGTGCCGACGTGGTCAGCACTTTGTCGGAACAGGCACAGATCCTCGAACGCTTCTATTCGAAGAACAACGTCTACACCGGTGTCACCGGGTTGAGCACCGGCAACGATTTCTACACCATCACGCCGACGATCACCGATCAGACCTTCCTGCTGACCGCGACCCGCAAGACCGGCACGGCCATGGCCACTGACAAGTGCGGGGATTTCACCCTCACCAACACCGGTGTCAGAAGCATGAACAACGCGACCACCGGGCTGACCACCAAGGATTGCTGGGGCCGCTGAGCCGCTTTATTTCGGGCGCCTTTTGCGCCCACTGTCTTTTTACGGTTGGATCAAACATGACCAGGCAACAGCAAGTGGTGATTGTCGGTGGCGGGGTGATTGGCCTGCTTACGGCGTACAACCTCGCCTCCGAGGTCGGCAGCGTGGTGCTGCTGGATCGTTCGAACGTCGGCCAGGAATCGTCCTGGGCCGGCGGCGGTATCGTCTCTCCACTGTACCCGTGGCGCTACAGCCCGGCCGTCACCGCGCTGGCGCACTGGTCCCAGGATTTTTATCCACAGCTGGGCGAGCGTCTGTCTGCCGATACCGGGGTCGATCCCGAAGTACACACCACCGGCCTGTACTGGCTGGATCTGGATGACGAAGCCGAAGCGCTGGCGTGGGCCGCGCGGGAGAACCGTCCGTTGCGGGCTGTGGATATCTCCGCGGCGCATGATGCGGTGCCGGTGCTCGGTGGTGGTTTTTCCCGGGCGATCTACATGGCTGACGTGGCCAACGTGCGCAATCCGCGGCTGGTGAAGTCTTTGAAAGCGGCGTTGCAGGCGCTGCCGAACGTGACGATCCATGAGCAGTGTGAAGTCAGCGGGTTTGTCCGTGATGGCGAGCGGGTGGTGGGCGTGCAGACCTCCACGGGTGTGATCACCGGTGATCAGGTCGTGCTGACGGCGGGTGCGTGGAGCGGAGAATTGCTCAAGACCTTGAACCTGTCGCTGCCGGTGGAACCGGTCAAGGGCCAGATGATTCTCTACAAGTGCGCGGCGGATTTCCTGCCGAGCATGGTGCTGGCCAAGGGGCGCTACGCCATTCCGCGTCGTGACGGGCATATTCTGATCGGCAGTACGCTGGAGCACGAAGGCTTCGACAAGACCCCGACGGACAGCGCGCTGGAAAGCCTCAAGGCATCGGCAGTCGAGTTGCTGCCGGCGCTGGCCGATGCCGAAGTGGTGGGGCACTGGGCCGGGCTGCGACCGGGTTCGCCCGAGGGCATCCCTTACATTGGCCGGGTTCCGGGGTTTGACTGTCTGTGGCTGAACTGCGGGCATTACCGCAATGGGCTGGTGCTGGCGCCGGCGTCCTGTCAGTTGTTTGCCGATGTGATGCTGGGGCGGGCGCCGATCATTGATCCGGCGCCGTATGCACCGGCCGGACGGATCTAGTCAGTTTTTCTTCCGGCAACTGATAAATCGCCTTCGCGGGCAAGCCCGCGAAGGGGCTCTCAGTCCAGCCCGAGCTTCTTGAGCCTGTAGCGCATCGACCGAAACGACAGACTCAACCGCTGCGCCGCCGCCGTGCGATTCCAGCGGGTTTCTTCCAGCGCCTGCAAAATCAGTTTGCGCTCGACGCTTTCCAGATAGTCTTCCAGGTTGTCGATCTGCGTGAGATCGGCAATGCCGCCTTCAGCAGTGCCGTTTCCTTCACTCAGACGTAAATCCTCTGCCTCGATCGTGCGGTTTTCACACAGGGTGTGCGCCCGCTCGAGCACGTTCTCCAGCTCCCGCACGTTGCCCGGGAAGCGGTAGTTTTTCAGTGCCTCGAGGGCATGGGGATGAAGGCGTGCCGCCGGTTGCCCGGTGCCATTGGCCAGGCGTTTGAGCATGTGGCCGGCCAGTGCTTCGATGTCCTCACGACGTTCGCGCAGGGGCGGCACACGCAGTTCGATCACGTTCAACCGGTAATACAGATCCTGACGAAAGCGCTCGGCAGCCACTTCCGCGTCGAGGTCCTTGTGCGTCGCGCAGAGGATGCGCACATCGACCACGGTTTCCTGTTGCCCGCCGACGCTGCGCACGGCTTTTTCCTGGATCGCCCGCAGCAGCTTGACCTGCATCGGCAGCGGCAGATCCGCCACTTCATCGAGAAACAGTGTGCCGCCATGGGCCGCCTGAAACAGTCCTGGTTTATCCTCCACTGCACCGCTGAAACTGCCTTTGCGGTGGCCGAAGAACTCGCTCTCCATCAACTCTGAAGGAATCGCCCCGCAGTTCACCGGCACGAACGGCTGATTGGCGCGGGGGCCTTGTTCATGAATCAATCGGGCCACCAGCTCCTTGCCGCTGCCGGACTCGCCGCTGATGTACACCGGTGCCTGGCTGCGGGCCAGTTTGTCGATCTGCTTGCGCAGGTTGCGCATCGGCGGTGAATCGCCGAGCAGCCGCCGGTCGATCGAAGTGCAGACATTGCCCGGCGCCGGCATGCGCAACGCCGAGCCGACCAGCTCGCGCAGGCGTGTCAGGTCCACCGGTTTGGTCAGGAAGTCGAAAGCCCCGGCCTTGAGGGCGTTGATTGCTGTTTCCAGGCTGCCGTACGCGGTGATCATCGCCACCGGCAGTTGTGGATAACGTTGCTGAATGTGCTGCACCAGTTCCAGGCCGGTGCCGTCGGGCAGGCGCATGTCGGTCAGGCACAGATCGAAGCTCTCGCGGCGCAGCAGCGCCTGGGCTTCATTGAGATTGCGTGCGCTGAAGGTGTCGAGTTTCATCCGTCCCAGGGTGATTTCCAGGAGTTCGCGGATATCCGGCTCGTCGTCGACGATGAGGATTTTTTGCCGTGGGCTCGTGTTCAACTTTGTTTCCGTCGGTGAGCAAAGGTGATGCGAAAGCAGCCGCCGCCTTGGCGTGATTTGAAGTCTAGGCGCGCTTGATTGCTTTCGCACAGCTCACGGGACAGATAAAGCCCAAGGCCGGTGCCTTGGCTGCTGGTGGTAAAGAACGGTTCGAACAGATGAGCCTGTTGATCGAGCGGCACGCCGGGGCCGTTGTCTTGCACTTCGAGCACGGCCAGCGTGCTCTCGGGGTCGATGGACAGCGTCAGCCAGACCTCGGCCGGATCGTGCAACAGGGCACTGTGGCGCCAACCATTGCGTAACAGATTGTCGAGAATCTGTGTGAGCTGGCCCGGATCCATCAGGGTGCGAAAATCCCCCGGGCCGATGTGCAGATGAATGTGCTGGCGCTCGCCGGCCTGTTCGCGGCTCTCGTCGACGAACTGCTCCAGCCACGGTTTGAGGTCGAGCCGTTGCGGTGCGCTCTGCTGGCGGCGGGACAGTTGCAGGACGTTTTCGATGACTCGGTTCATGCGCTGGGAGTGGTCTTGAATGATCTGCGTCAGACGCCGATCCGCGCCGTCGAGTTCCTCGGATTCCTGCAACAGCTGCGCGGCATGACTGATGGCCCCCAGCGGATTGCGGATTTCATGGGCGATACCGGCAGTCAGCCGGCCCAGCGCGGCCAGTTTCAATTGTTGCGCCTGCTGGGCGATCTGGGCGAGGTCTTCGAGAAACACCAGGGTCTGGCGGTTCGGGCTCTGTTCCAGGGCGATGAAACTCGGCTGCAGCTCCAGGCCATTGCCGGCGATTTTCAGGCTTTGCGGGCGCAGGGTCGGGTTGTTCAGCCACAGTTGCAGGCGTTCGACCAATGCGCTCGAGTGCTCATCGATCAAGTCGCCTTCAAGGTGTGTTTGGCCCAGGAGGGTCTTGGCGCTGTGATTGGCCAGTTGCACCCGGCGCTGTTCGTCGAGCACCAGAATGCCGGTGCGCATGCGTTGCAGGATCAGCGCGTTGAGGGCTTCGAGCCCCACCACTTCGCTGGCGCGCAGCTCGGCCAGGTTCTCGCTGACTTCGAGACGGCGCATCAATCCCTGCACCAGCAGCGAGGCGGCGAAGCACAAGGCGCCGAGGGTGCCGGCCTGCAGATAGTCGTTGGCGCTCAGGGAATGGCTGAAACTCAGCAGAAAGCTGAGCCCGACAATGCCCAGGGTGGCGATGGCGGCGATCAGCAAGCCGATACGTCGTCGCAGCAAGGTGTTGCTGATGGCCACCGAAACGATCAGCAAGTTGCCAATCGCACTGGCCACACCGCCCGCTGCGTAGAACACGCCGCACAGCAGCAGAATGTCGACCAGTGCCAGAGCGAACAACTGGGCCGGGCGGCGGATATTTTCGAGGAATACTACCAGCAGGATGTTCAGCACCAGGTACAACCAGCTGCCATTGCGCAGCCACTCGTCGTTGGCCGAGGTCAGCAGGCGGTTGTCCATGTTGCTGGAGATCAGCAACACCAGGGTGATGCCGACACTTAAACGGTACAGATGATAGAGACGCAGCAGTCGCTGGGCCTGTTTGCTGTCGGCGTTGTCAGCCTCAGCGATCACTGGAACCGGGGCCTTGCTCAAGGTGAGCCTGGCTGCAATACCACTGTTGTTGAAGGTTCAGCGCGCGGTCGCGGGGCAGGTGCACGCCGCAATGGGCGCAGCGCACCATCGGCGCGGCATCCTGTTCGCGAGGCGATCGGGTGGACGAGGCGGGGGCCTTGAATTTGCGCCACAACCACACAGCAGCGGCGATCAAGGCAATCCAGAACAGTAAACGAAGCATGATGGGCGGCTTTTCGGCTAATGATTCGGCAGTTTAGCCAAGGACCCGACAGGCGCACAGCCCAATCACACGCCGCAATAAAAAGGGAGATCCGAAGATCTCCCTTTTTGGCATCACCGCAGTGATCAGTCGAACAGACCGAAGGTCATGTAGCTGAAGATGGAACGGTCGCTGTCGCTCGACTCCGGTTCCGGCTCTTCGATCACGTCGCCGTTTTCGTCTTTAGGCTTTAGTTCGTTCGGGATCGCGTCTTTCGCGTCCTGGAACTGCTTCTGCACGTCCTGGTTGGCGCGGGTCTCTCCCGGCGGCAGCGGCGGACGGGATTCGATCAGACCCAGGGTGGCCTTGCTCAGGAACGAACGGTTGTCGGCTTCGGCAACGCGAGGCACGAACTGACCGTCCTGCAGGCTCGGGTGGTTCGGGTAGTTGAGCTTCAGGGTTTCCAGACTGGTGGCCGCCAGTTCGTCCAGATGCAGGCGCTGGTAGGCTTCGGTCATCACCGCCAGGCCGTCACCGACCGATGGGGTTTCCTGGAAGTTTTCCACTACATAACGACCACGGTTGGCAGCGGCGACATAGGCCTGACGGGTCAGGTAGTAGTCGGCCACGTGGATTTCGTAGGCAGCCAGCAGGTTGCGCAGGTAGATCATGCGCTGCTTGGCGTCCGGCGCGTAGCGGCTGTTGGGGTAGCGGCTGGTCAGTTGGGCGAACTCATTGTAGGAGTCGCGGGCGGCACCCGGGTCACGCTTGGTCATGTCCAGCGGCAGGAAGCGCGCCAGCAGGCCGACGTCCTGGTCGAACGAGGTCAGGCCCTTGAGGTAGTAGGCGTAATCGACGTTCGGGTGCTGCGGGTGCAGACGAATGAAACGCTCGGCAGCGGATTTTGCAGCTTCCGGCTCGGCGTTCTTGTAGTTGGCATAGATCAGTTCCAGCTGCGCCTGATCGGCATAGCGACCGAACGGATAACGCGACTCCAGAGCCTTCAGCTTGGCTGTGGCGCTGGTGTAGCTGTTGTTGTCCAGGTCCTGTTGAGCCTGCTGGTACAGCTCGGCTTCACTCAGGTTTTCGTCTACGACTTCCTTCGATGAGCAAGCAGCGGTCAATGCGAGGATGGCGATCAGCAGCAGGTGTTTCACTTGCATGGCGGCTTGCGTCCCTATGACGGCCGCTGTCTTGGGCGGGGCCGTCCTGTTATGATGAGCGCCCCGTTGAAAAGCCCCGGGGCAAAAGACGCCGTATTTAACCACAAGCGCGCAGCCGAAACCAAAGGCTGTAGCCGACGCCCAGTCCGAGCATGTCCGATAAAATTGAACTTCGCGCAGAGGTGCCGTCCGAATTGGGCGGCCAACGCCTCGATCAAGTCGCCGCCCAACTCTTCGCCGAGCACTCGCGCTCGCGCCTTTCCGCCTGGATCAAAGAAGGTCGCCTGACTGTGGACGGGGCGGTCATCCGCCCGCGCGACATCGTTCATGGCGGTGCCATTCTTGAGCTCACTGCCGAGCAGGAGGCCCAGGGTGAATGGGTCGCTCAGGACATCGAACTCGACATCGTCTATGAAGACGACGACATTCTGGTGATCAACAAGCCTGCGGGCCTGGTGGTGCACCCGGCTGCCGGTCACGCTGATGGCACCTTGCTCAACGCCTTGCTGCACCACGTGCCGGACATCATCAATGTCCCGCGCGCCGGTATCGTGCATCGTCTGGACAAGGACACCACCGGTCTGATGGTGGTGGCCAAGACCATTCAGGCGCAGACCAAACTGGTCGCGCAGCTGCAAAGCCGCAGCGTCAGCCGGATCTACGAGTGCATCGTGATCGGCGTGGTGACCGCCGGCGGCAAGATCAACGCCCCGATCGGCCGCCACGGCCAGCAGCGTCAGCGCATGGCGGTGATGGAAGGCGGCAAGCCGGCCGTCAGCCACTACCGCGTGCTGGAGCGCTTCCGTTCCCACACCCACGTACGGGTGAAGCTGGAAACCGGTCGTACCCACCAGATTCGCGTGCACATGGCGCACATCAACTTCCCGTTGGTCGGCGACCCGGCGTACGGCGGTCGTTTCCGCATTCCGCCGGCCGCGAGCCAGACCATGGTCGAATCCCTCAAGCACTTCCCGCGTCAGGCCCTGCACGCGCGGTTCCTTGAGCTGGATCACCCGACCACCGGTGAGCGCATGAGCTGGGAATCGCCGCTGCCGGAAGATCTGGTGTGGCTGCTGACCCTGCTCAAGCAGGATCGCGAGGCATTCGTCGGATGAACTGGCTGACGCCGGACTGGCCCGCGCCGGCCAGCGTCAAGGCCTGTGTCACCACCCGCGAGGGCGGCGTCAGCGAGGCGCCGTTCGACAGCCTCAACCTGGGCGATCATGTCGATGACCGCCCGGAGGCCGTCGCCGAAAACCGTCGGCGCCTGACCGAACACTTCTCTATAAAGCCTGCCTGGTTGCAGCAAGTGCACGGAATTGCCGTGGCGCATGCGGATCCGTCCGTGGTGGCCACGGCGGATGCCAGCTGGACGGCAACGCCCGGTATCGCGTGTGCAGCAATGACTGCCGATTGCCTGCCGGCGCTGTTCTGCGACCGTGCCGGTACTCGCGTGGCGGCGGCTCATGCCGGTTGGCGTGGATTGGCAGCCGGCGTGCTGGAAGCCACCCTCGACAGTCTGGATGTGCCTGCCGAAGACGTTCTGGTCTGGCTCGGTCCGGCCATCGGCCCGCAAGCCTTTGAAGTCGGTCCCGAAGTCCGGGAAGTCTTCATCAATCAATTGCCCGAAGCCGAGACAGCCTTTGTCCCGAGCCACAACGCCGGCAAGTTCATGGCTGACATCTATAAGCTGGCGCGGCTGCGTCTGGCAGTCCGCGGTGTCACCGCTGTTTATGGTGGCGGTTTCTGTACAGTGACCGATCCGCGCTTCTTTTCCTATCGCCGTGCGCCTCGCACTGGTCGCTTCGCCTCTTTAGTCTGGCTTACCCGCTAAACTCTCTGATCTGCATCAACTCCCTGACGCTTGAATCTTCCAGAATCGACCGCATCTATAGCGGTATCTGGCAGGTTTCTTTATTCAGGATGGTTTTTTAGGTCCGGCCTGCTCAAAAGGAAGGTGACCCATGCGTATAGACCGTTTAACCAGCAAATTGCAGTTGGCGTTGTCCGATGCCCAATCTTTGGCCGTCGGCCACGATCATCCAGCCATCGAGCCGGCGCATCTGATGCAAGCCATGCTTGAACAACAGGGTGGTTCGATCAAACCCCTGTTGATGCAGGTGGGCTTCGACGTCAACAGCTTGCGTAAAGAGCTGACCAAAGAGCTCGATCAATTACCGAAAATCCAGAACCCGACCGGCGACGTCAACATGTCGCAGGATCTGGCGCGTCTGCTCAATCAGGCCGACCGTCTGGCCCAGCAGAAGGGCGACCAGTTCATTTCCAGCGAGCTGGTGCTGCTCGCCGCGATGGACGAGAACAGCAAGCTCGGCAAGTTGCTGCTCGGCCAAGGCGTGAGCAAGAAAGCGCTGGAGAATGCGATCAACAACCTGCGCGGTGGCGAGGCGGTCAATGACGCCAACCACGAAGAGTCGCGTCAGGCACTGGATAAGTACACCGTCGACCTGACCAAGCGCGCCGAAGAAGGCAAGCTTGACCCGGTGATCGGCCGTGACGATGAAATCCGTCGCACCATTCAGGTCTTGCAACGCCGCACCAAGAACAACCCGGTGCTGATCGGCGAACCTGGCGTGGGTAAAACCGCGATTGCCGAAGGGCTGGCCCAGCGCATCATCAACGGCGAAGTGCCGGATGGCCTGCGTGGCAAACGCCTGCTGTCCCTCGATATGGGTGCGCTGATTGCCGGCGCCAAGTATCGCGGTGAGTTCGAAGAGCGACTGAAAGCGCTGCTCAACGAGCTGTCGAAGCAGGAAGGGCAGATCATTCTGTTCATCGACGAACTGCACACCATGGTCGGCGCCGGCAAGGGCGAAGGCTCGATGGACGCCGGCAACATGCTTAAACCGGCCCTGGCCCGTGGTGAGCTGCATTGCGTCGGCGCGACCACGCTCAACGAGTACCGCCAATATATAGAGAAGGACGCGGCCCTCGAGCGGCGCTTCCAGAAAGTGCTGGTGGACGAGCCGAGCGAAGAAGACACCATCGCGATCCTGCGTGGCCTCAAGGAGCGTTACGAGGTTCACCACAAGGTGGCGATCACCGACGGCGCAATCATCGCGGCGGCCAAGCTCAGCCATCGCTACATCACTGACCGGCAGCTGCCGGACAAGGCGATCGATCTGATCGACGAGGCGGCCAGCCGCATCCGCATGGAGATCGACTCCAAGCCGGAAGTGCTGGATCGTCTTGAGCGGCGCCTGATTCAACTGAAGGTGGAATCTCAGGCACTGAAGAAAGAAAGTGACGACGCGGCGAAGAAACGTCTGGAGAAACTCCAGGAAGAAATCGATCGCCACGAACGTGAGTACTCGGATCTGGAAGAAATCTGGAACTCGGAAAAAGCCGAGGTGCAGGGTTCTGCGCAGATTCAGCAGAAGATCGAACAGTCCCGTCAGGAGCTGGAAGCCGCGCGCCGTAAAGGCGACCTGAACCGCATGGCCGAGTTGCAGTACGGGGTGATCCCGGATCTGGAACGCAGCCTGCAAATGGTCGACCAGCACGGCAAAAGCGAAAACCAGTTGCTGCGCAGCAAGGTGACCGAAGAGGAAATCGCCGAAGTCGTTTCGAAGTGGACCGGCATTCCGGTGTCGAAAATGCTCGAAGGCGAGCGCGACAAGCTGATGAAGATGGAAAGCCTGTTGCATCAGCGCGTGATCGGTCAGGACGAAGCGGTGGTGGCGGTAGCCAACGCGGTGCGGCGTTCCCGGGCCGGGTTGTCCGACCCGAATCGTCCGAGCGGCTCGTTCATGTTCCTCGGCCCGACCGGTGTCGGTAAAACCGAGCTGTGCAAGGCGCTGGCCGAGTTCCTCTTCGACACTGAAGAGGCGATGGTGCGGATCGATATGTCCGAGTTCATGGAGAAACATTCCGTGGCGCGGCTGATCGGTGCACCACCGGGCTACGTCGGCTATGAAGAGGGCGGTTACCTGACCGAAGCGGTACGGCGCAAGCCTTACTCGGTGATCCTGCTGGACGAAGTCGAGAAGGCGCACCCGGACGTGTTCAACATCCTGCTGCAAGTGCTGGAGGATGGCCGTCTGACCGACAGTCATGGCCGCACGGTGGACTTCCGCAATACCGTGATCGTCATGACCTCCAACCTCGGTTCGATGCAGATCCAGGAACTGGTCGGTGATCGTGAAGCACAACGGGCAGCGGTGTTGGATGCGATTTCCACCCACTTCCGTCCGGAGTTCATCAACCGGGTCGACGAAGTGGTGATCTTCGAGCCATTGGCGCGGGATCAGATCGCCGGCATTACCGAGATCCAGCTGGGTCGTCTGCGCAGCCGTCTGGCCGAGCGCGAGCTGAAGCTGGAACTGAGCCCGGAAGCGATGGACAAGCTGATTGCCGTCGGCTACGACCCGGTCTATGGCGCACGGCCGCTGAAGCGGGCGATCCAGCGCTGGATCGAGAACCCGCTGGCACAGTTGATTCTGTCGGGACGTTTCCTGCCGGGCGAGACCGCGACCGGCGTCGTGGAGAACGACGAGATCACGTTCAACTGACGCCCGACGGTGGTGTCGTCATCAAGGCCTCGCAATGCGAGGCCTTTTTTTTCGCCAGGCTGTTGAACTCAAAGGAAAAGGCTTGTAAAGTGCGCCCCGCAGTCAGTCACCAACAGGGTTTCAGCTCACTGGGCAGAAATCTGAAATAAGTTGCAAATCATTAACTTGAAAGCAATTTAGGGGGTTGACAGAGGTGTTCTAGGTTGTAGAATAGCGCGCCTCAGGCACACGAACGCAGCGATGCGAAAACGATGTCGAGAAGCTGCAAGTTTCACCGTAGTAAATTGAAATGTGTAGTTCCGTGATAGCTCAGTCGGTAGAGCAAATGACTGTTAATCATTGGGTCCCAGGTTCGAGTCCTGGTCACGGAGCCAATTTCAAACCGGGGTATAGCGCAGTCCGGTAGCGCGCCTGCTTTGGGAGCAGGATGTCAGGAGTTCGAATCCCCTTACCCCGACCATTTTTGGGTCGTTAGCTCAGTTGGTAGAGCAGTTGGCTTTTAACCAATTGGTCGTAGGTTCGAATCCCACACGACCCACCATTTTTGAAACCAGGTAACACTGGGATCGAATCTTAAGATCAGAGGCCAAAAGCGCTGATCGAAGAAGGCGATCTTTGAAAGGTCGCCTTTTTTTTACCGGGGTATAGCGCAGTCCGGTAGCGCGCCTGCTTTGGGAGCAGGATGTCGGGAGTTCGAATCCCCCTACCCCGACCATATTAAAAATCCTCGTATCGAAAGATACGGGGATTTTTTTTGCCCGGCGGAAATGTTTCATTCAAGTCGTCATACAACTTGCCGATAGCCCGCTAACGAAAGGGGCCTGCCGCATCAAACGCCCCTGAACTCTGCCAATACAAGAAAAAGGGCGTTCGTCATGTTGCTTCGTCAGTTGAATATTGCTCCCCGCGCCGCTCTTGGCTTTGCCCTGATCGCGTTACTGGTGGCGTTGCTCGGGGTGTTCGCGCTGGGGCAGATGTCGAGCATCCGCGACAGTGAAGTGGCAGTGGAGACCCAGTGGTTGCCGAGCATTCGTGGCGGCGACGAAATTCGCGAGATCATGCTGCGCATCCGCACCATCTCCCTGCGCATGGCGCTGGATCAGGATCCGGCCAACATCGCCACGTACCGCAGCCAAATGGACACCCGGGACAAAGAGTTGAGCGAGAAAATCGCCGCCTATGATCGACTGGTAACCACCCCGGAAGGTCAGCAGTTGTATGAACAGTTCAAGAAAACCTTCGCCGCCTACCGCACCGGGATCGCCCAGTCGTTCACCCTCGCCGAGCAGGGCAAGCGCGACGAGCTGACCAAGCTGCTGCTGGTCGACATGAAAACCGTGGTCGACGGCTCCGGCAAACAACTCAACGACCTGGCGGATCTGTTCGCCCGCCAGGTCGCCGCCGAAAGCCAGAACTCTGCGGCCCACTACGAAACCTCGCGCACCATCGTGACCCTGTTCATCGCTCTGGCGGCGCTGGCCACCGTGGCTCTGGCCATGTTGCTCACCCGCAGCATCGTCCGCCCCCTGAGCGCCGCTGTCGACGCTGCTGAGCACGTCGCCAGAGGCGATCTGACCCGCCCGATCGAAACTCACGGCAACGATGAGGTCAGCCGGCTGCTCAAGGCGTTGGCAACCATGCAGCAGAACCTGCGCGAAACCCTGCAGGGCATCAGCGGCTCGGCCACGCAACTGGCGACTGCTTCCGACGAACTGAGCGCGGTCACCCACGACAGCACGCAAGGGCTGCAACAGCAGAACAATGAAATCGAACAGGCCGCCACGGCCGTCAACGAGATGACCACCGCGGTCGAGGAAGTCGCCCGCAATGCGGTGTCGACGTCCGACGCCACCCGCCAGTCCAGTGAGTCGGCACAGTTGGGCCAGGAGCGGGTCAGCGAAACTGCCGACGCCATCAACGCCCTGGCCAGCGAAGTCGAGCACACTGGTGAGCTGGTGCAATCGCTGGCCAACCAGTCGCAAGACATCGGCAAGGTGCTGGACGTGATCCGGGCGATCGCCGAACAGACCAACCTGCTGGCGCTCAACGCCGCCATCGAAGCCGCGCGGGCCGGGGAGAGCGGGCGCGGGTTTGCCGTGGTCGCCGATGAAGTCCGGGCGCTGGCTTATCGCACGCAGCAATCGACCCAGGAAATCGAGCAGATGGTGCAGGGCATGCGCAGCGGTTCGAGCCTGGCGCTGGAGTCGATGCAGGCCAGTGCCTCGCGCGCTGCCACCACACTGGTGCTGGCCGAGCGGGCCGGTGAAGCGTTGCAGACGATCACGGCGTCGGTACACGAAATCCACGAGCGCAACCTGGTGATCGCCAGCGCCGCCGAAGAGCAGGCGCAAGTGGCGCGGGAAGTGGATCGCAACCTGGTGAACATTCGCGACCTGTCGGTGCGGTCGGCGGCTGGCGCCGATCAAACCAACGCGTCGAGCCATGAACTGTCGCAACTGGCCAATGCCCTGCAGGGCATGGTGCGACGCTTCCAGCTGTAATCATGCAGGCGTGAAAAAGCCGCGCTTCTCGTCAGAGAAAGCGCGGCTTTGTTTTGTCGAGCGTCTGAAAAATCAGGCACCGTCCTGGTCTTTCAGGTGTTCGAACAGGCCTTTGGGCATTTTCTTGCCGTTGGCTTCGAAGTTGGCTTTGACGTTGTTGTACGCCTCTTGCTCGTCGATGAAACCGTCGTGGTTGGTGTCGATCTTGTCGAAGTCGGACTTCGGCGCGACCTTCAGGAACTCGGCGCGTGAGACCTTGCCGTCGCCATCGGTGTCGGTCTTGGCCATCGACGCATCGCCGCATTTGCCTTCACCGCATTTGCCTTCCGGGGTTTTCACCGAGGTCTCGGCCGAAGCGACCATGTAGCCCTGGGCCAGCGGTTGCGCGGCAAACACCGAGCCGGACAGCATCAGGCCGCCGGCCAGTACGGCACCGACCAGGCCAAGGGAGTTTTTGCCGATTTTCGCAGTACGGGACATTGCATTCTCCTTCGGTTGCACAGCGCAACCACACGTTAAGGGCGATCAAGCCGGAGCAGGTGTGCTCGGGTGTGGCCATTAAGCGGTGGCGGTGTATCGCGTCTGTGTCCGGGAGCGGGGCGTTTGTAAGCGAAGGTGGGGAAAGCGGGGGGCAGATACAGTAGAAAACAAAACACCGTGAGGGCGAGCCCGCCCCCACGGTGTTTTACATCAGTGCAGCTTCAGGCGTGGCTCGGTGCCGCGTCCGATCTTGCTGCCGAGCATCAGCATCGCTGTGCGGAACGGCCCGTACAGCGCCATCTGGTGCATGCGGTACAGCGACACGTAAAACATCCGCGCCAGCCAGCCTTCGAGCATCACGCTGCCGGTCAGGTTACCCATCAAGTTACCCACAGCCGAAAAACGCGACAGCGAAATCAGCGAGCCGTAGTCGGTGTACTTGTACTCCGGCAGGGTCTTGCCTTCGATCCGCAGTTTCAGCGATTTGGCCAGCAGCGACGCCTGTTGGTGCGCAGCCTGGGCCCGTGGTGGAACGTTGCGATCGGAGCCCGGTTGCGGGCACGCGGCGCAGTCACCGAAGGCGAAGATGTTTTCGTCGCGGGTGGTCTGCAGCGTCGGCAGCACTTGCAGCTGATTGATGCGGTTGGTTTCCAGGCCATCGATGTCCTTGAGGAAACCCGGTGCGCGGATCCCGGCAGCCCAGACTTTCAGGCTCGCCTTGATCTCGTTGCCATCGGCGGTGATCAGGCTGTCAGCGGTGACCTGGCTGACCGAGGCGTTGGTCATCACGTTGACCCCGAGTTTCTCCAGGGTCTTGTGCACCGGCCCGCTGATGCGCTCCGGCAGGGCTGGCAGTACCCGTGGCCCGGCTTCGATCAGGGTGATGTGCATGTTCTCCGGTTTGATCCGATCAAGACCGTAGGCGGCCAGTTCATGGGCGGCGTTGTGTAGTTCTGCCGCCAGTTCGACGCCCGTGGCGCCCGCACCGACAATGGCCACGCTAATCTGCTGGATCGCATCGGTCTGCCCGGCGTGGGCGCGCAGATAGTGATTGAGCAGTTGCTGGTGAAAACGCTCGGCCTGCTTGCGGGTGTCGAGGAACAGGCAGTGCTGCGCGGCGCCCTGGGTGCCGAAATCGTTGGTGGTGCTGCCGACCGCGATCACCAGCGAGTCATAGGGCACTTCCCGCGCCGGGACCAGCTCAACGCCGTTTTCGTCGTAGGTGGCGGCCAGCTGGATCTTCTTCTGCTCACGATCGAGCCCGCTCATGCGCCCCAGCTGGAACTCGAAGTGGTTCCATTTGGCCTGGGCGACATAGTTGAGTTCGTCTTCGGAAGAGTTCAGCGATCCGGCGGCCACTTCGTGCAGCAGCGGTTTCCAGATGTGCGTGAGGTTCGCGTCGACCAGCATGATGCTGGCGGTGCCGCGTTTGCCCAGAGTCTTACCCAGACGGGTAGCCAACTCCAGACCGCCGGCGCCGCCGCCGACAATGACAATACGATGGGACATAGGGATAGCTCGCAAGGTTTTTAAAGGAAATCGGTACGGCTACCCGAGCGAGCGCGATGCAGCTCATAGCGTCAGGTAACTGATAAATCGGCTCAACAGGCCCAGACCAATGGTCACTGCCAGCACCAGCACCAGGAGCATCCACGGCCGGAATGGCCGGCGCTCGACACGGTGTTGGGACAACTGCAGGTACTCTTCGACATGCTTCTGGTCTTCGGGGTTCAGGCGGCTGGTCATAAAGGCCTCGTCAGGTAGACGTTACTGAATGAGAACACGCTACAGCGGTTTTCAACCGGGATTGAACGCAGCATAGCCACTGTCCGGGACCGGTTCGACAGACACACTGTCCCCGAGGCGAATGATCCCGCTTTGTAACACTCGCGCAGTGATTCCGCCATGCCCGCGCACGGCCTGGAACGTGCCCGGGCCGAGGTTGTTCTGCAGGCGCGCGCACGGCTGACACCAGCCCGTGGTTTCGAAAATCGCCTGACCAATGCGAAAGCGCCGCCCCTTGAGGCTGAACAGGTTGATCCCGCTGATAACGAGATTGCGCCGCAGATCTTCAGGCCTGACCGGATGCTCGTGGGGACGGCCCATCAATGCACTGATCACGGCCAGGTGTTCGAACTGAATCAGCGTGACCTGTCGGGCGTTACGTACTCCGGGGCGGGCATGATCCCCGGTCAGTCCCGCTTCAAGGCGTGCTTCTACGGCGTCGAGCTCGATCATCGGTCCACGAGATTCAGGACGCACGCCAATCCAGCGTACGCGGCCGCTCTGCGGGACCTCGGCGATCAATTGTTGAAGCGGCGTCACAGGCTGATCCCTACATCGAACACGATGCTGCGCCCCAGATTGCCGCGCAGAAAATCCGGGGCATCGGGATGGGCGAACAGCACCCGGGCGAACGTAGGTCCGACCAGCGACAGCGAACGCCAGCCCTGGCGCAGGTATTCGGTGGGCGGCGGAAAGTGGCTGTTGAGGTCGAGCACTTCGCGCTTGAGGCTGGCGAAGGCAATGATGTCCAGCTCGCCGAGATCCATGCCGCGTTCCTTGTAGTTGTGCGCTTTCTTGCGCAAGGTCGGCGCCAGTCTCAGCAGAAATTCATTGGCCGGAATCCGCCGCGGCTTGGCTTCACGGCGCACCAGTTGGCTGAGGGAAAACGCACTGCGCCGACGTTGCAGCTCATCGCGCCATTCGTCGTTCAGCCGACGACCTTCATCGAGGACGAAAAACACCTCGAAATTGGCGTCGCGAAACAGCACGTCCGGCGGCTCACCGGCCGGGGCGAATTCGTCGGCGCGATAAGGAATGTTCAAGCCTTGCAGCAGGCGCTGGCAGACCCAACGCTCACGCTCCCATTTGCGGGCATTGGACAGGAACGCGTTGGCTTGCTCGGCCGCAATGGTCAGCAGGCGTAAGTAATCTGAGTCATCCATAGGCCCAAGCTTAGCGTTCAATTGCGACAAGCAGAAAGCTTTGCATCGGCAGATGTGCCGCCGTGCAGGTGTAGACTTCGCCGCAGGAGCGCCAATCAAAGGAGTCTGCGGTGCGAATGAAGGTGATGGGATCATGATCGGTGCAGAACTGCTGTCATCGGCAAGTCTGACCCTCGGCTGGCTGATTTACCTGCCGGTGTTGCTCTGGGCGATTGTCCGCGCATCGTGGGTCGAGCTGTTCAGCGACAACCGCCGTCAGCACTTGCTGTTCGGCACGGTGTTCGCGTTGTTTCTGCTGTGGCTGGTGCGCAGGGACTTCGACACCGGCGTGTCTTACCACTTCATCGGCATGACAGCGGTGACGCTGCTGCTGGACTGGCCACTGGCGATCGTCGGTGCACTGGTGGCCCAACTGGGGCTGGTGCTGCTGGGGCGCCAGGATCTGGTGGCCGTCGGGGTCAATGGCGCCTTGCTGATCCTGTTGCCGGTGCTGATCACCGAATGCGTGGCGATCCTGGTCGAGCGCGCCCAGCCGCGCAATCCGTTCGTGTACATCTTCTGTTCCGGTTTTTTCGCCGCGGCGCTGTCGGCGTTGTTCTGCCTGACGCTGAGCCTGACGTTGCTCTGGTACGACGGCCTGTTTGCCATGCCGGAATGGCTGGAAGATTTCATCGGTTACCTGTGGCTGCTGATTTTTCCCGAAGCCTTCATCAACGGCATGGTGGTCAGCGCGCTGGTGGTGTTCTGCCCGGAATGGCTGGAGACCTTCAACCGTACCCGCTACCTTTCGGCGCCCTGGAAGGACGACGATCCCAAGTCTTGATCCACATCAAATTCACTCTGTGCGCGGCATTTCATGCTCGGCCAAATTCCTTCAGGAGCAGCGGCATGAGCGTGTACGAGTGGGCGAGGCAGGAAACCCGGCAGAGTCTGGAGATGGCGCAGGAGGTGGGGTTCGATCCGGGCCTGAGCCTGCGCGCCTTGCTCAGTGCGGTGGTGCAGCAGAGCAAGGCGGTGCGCAACGCCGAAGACCTGGCCGACGAGTTGCGCTTTCTGGCGGAAAACCTCGACGACGATCAGGACTACGGCTTCATGCGGCCCTGACGGGATCAGTGACGCGGGTCGAAATCGCCGGAAAACAGTTCGTCCTCGGCATCCGGGGCCACCGGAATCTTGTGTTCTTCCGACGCCCAGGCGCCGAGGTCGATCAGTTTGCAGCGGTCCGAGCAGAACGGACGGTATTTGTTTTCCGGGGTGAATTCCACGGGCGCGCCGCAAGTCGGGCAGTTGACGGTTGGGGTCTGGCTCATGATTGGCCTCCGGATAAAGTCAGGTAAAAGTGATGCAGGCGCTCGACTTCGCTGTGCAACCAGGCGAGGTCGCGGTCGTTGACCACCACGTCATCGGCACGGCTGACGCGGTCTTCGCGGCTGGACTGGGCCTTGAGGATCGCCTGGACCTGCTCTTCGCTGGTCTGGTCACGCTGCAAGGTGCGTTCGATCTGCAGTTGTTGCGGGGCGTCGATTACCAGGATGCGTTGGGTCATCGCGTATTGCCCGGATTCGATCAGCAGCGGCGAAACCAGAATCGCATAAGGCGATTTTGCCAGCGCCAGGTGATGGGCGATTTCTTCGGCGATCAACGGATGCAGCAGCGCTTCGAGCCAGCGTCGTTGCTCCGGCACTTCAAAGATCAGTTTGCGCAGGGCTGCACGATCCAGCGTGCCGTCGGCCTGCAGGACTTCGGGGCCGAAGTGTTCGGCGATCTTCGCCAGCGCCGGGCGGCCCGGTTCGACCACCCAGCGCGCCGCGTGATCGGCGTCCACCACGTGGATACCAAGATCAATGAAGTGCTGGGCGGCGGCGCTTTTGCCGCTGCCGATGCCGCCGGTCAGGCCGAGAATCCAGGGTTTTTCCGCAGGGGTATTCATTTCAAACCGACAAACTGCCAATAGAAGCCGGTTATTTGACCACCCCAGAGCAAGGCAATCCAGCCGGCAATTGCCAGATACGGGCCGAAGGGGATCGGCGTCGAGGTTTTCTGGTCGCGCAGCTTGAGCAAAATCACCCCGAGCACGGCGCCCACCAGCGAGGACAAGAGGATGGTCAGCGGCAGAATCTGCCAGCCGCCCCAGGCCCCGAGCAGCGCCAGCAGCTTGAAATCGCCGTGACCGATGCCGTCCTTGCCGGTGAGCAGTTTGAACAGCCAGAACACCGACCACAGCGCCATATAGCCCAGCACCGCGCCCCACAGGGCGTCGTGCAGCGGCACGAACAGCTCGAAGCTGTTGACGATCAGCCCCAGCCACAGCAACGGCAGTACCAGCACGTCAGGCAGCAGTTGGTGCTCGATGTCGATCAGGCTCATGGCCAGCAGGCCCCAGGTCAGCACGATCAACAGGCACGCCGGCCAGCCGAAACCCAGGTGCCAGGCGATGAACGCCGAGAGCAGGCCGCAGGCCAGTTCGGTCAGTGGGTAACGCTTGCTGATCGGTGCGCTGCAACTTGAACAGCGCCCGCGCAGGCACACGTAACTCAACAGGGGAATGTTTTCCCACGCACGGATCCGGTGGCCACAGTGCGGGCATTGCGAGTGCGGGAGCATCAGGTTGTAGGTGGGCAATGGCGATTCACCGGGCAGGCCCAGTACATCGTGAGCCTGCTGGCGCCATTCGCGCTCGAGCATTTTCGGCAGGCGCCAGATCAACACGTTGAGGAAACTGCCCACCACCAGCCCCAGCAGCAGGGCGGCGACGACAAAGGCCAGCGGATACAGGCTGAGGAGTTCGTCGATAGGCATGTCAGATCGCTGAGCCGAGTTGGAAGATCGGCAGGTACATCGCCACCACCAGACCGCCGACGATCACCCCCAGCACCACCATGATGAACGGCTCCATCAGGCTGGTGAGGTTGTCGACCATGTTGTCCACTTCGTCCTCATAGAAACCTGCGACCTTGTCGAGCATCTCGTCCAGTGCGCCGGACTCTTCGCCGATGGCGGTCATCTGCACCGCCATGTTCGGAAAGATGCCGGTGGAACGCATCGAGAAATTCAGCTGCATGCCGGTAGAGACGTCCTGGCGGATGCGCAGCACGGCACGCTTGAACACCACGTTGCCGGTGGCACCGGCCACCGAGTCCAGCGCTTCCACCAGCGGCACACCGGCGGCGAAGGTAGTCGACAGGGTCCGGGCAAACCGCGCCACGGCGGACTTGTACATCAATGTGCCCACCAGCGGCAGCTTGAGAAACCAGGCGTCGCGTCGATCGCGCAGGGCCTGGGATTTTTTCAGGGCATGGCGGGTGCCGAAAAACGCGGCCACCAGCGCACCGAGAATCGCCCACCACCATTGCTGCATGAATTCGGACAGGCTGATCACCATCAGCGTGAAGGCCGGCAGTTCGGCACCGAAGCCGGAGAACACCGACTGAAACTGCGGCACCACCTTGACCAGCAGAATCCCGGTGACCACCGCCGCCACCAGCACTACGGCCGACGGGTAGGTCATGGCCTTCTTGATCTTGGCCTTGAGGCTTTCGCTCTTTTCCTTGTAGGTCGCGACCCGTTCCAGCAGGGTGTCGAGGGCGCCGGACTGTTCACCGGCATCCACCAGGTTGCAGTACAACTCGTCAAAATACTGAGGCTTCTTGCGCAGCGCGGCGGCGAAGCTGTTGCCGGCGGCGACTTCCTGTTTCACCTCGTCGACCAGTTTGCGCATGGCCGGGTTCTCGAAGCCTTCGCCAATGATGTCGAACGACTGCAACAGCGGCACGCCGGCCTTCATCATGGTCGCCATCTGCCGGGTGAACAGGGCAATGTCCTGGGCCTTGATGCGCTTGCCGAAGCTCAGCAACGAGGCGGATTTCTTGCGCACCTTCCCGGGGTTGATGCCTTGCTTGCGCAACTGGGCCTTGACCAGTGCGGGGTTCTGGCCACTCAACTCGCCGGTCACTTTGCTGCCTTTGCGGTCCGTACCTTCCCAGGCGTAGACACTGATTTTCGCTGCCTTGACCGCCATGTTCAGTCCTTGGTGACCCGGTTGATTTCTTCAAGGCTGGTGATGCCTTGCATGGCCTTGATCAGGCCCGAGGTGCGCAGGTCGTTGAAGCCGTCCCGGCGCATCTGGGTATCGATTTCCAGTGAGTTGCCCTCGGCCATGATCAGCCGTTGCAGCTCGGGGGTGTTCTTCACCACTTCATAAATTCCCACGCGACCCTTGTACCCGCCGTTGCAGTGATCGCAACCAGAGGGCTCATAGATCGTGAAATGGCCGATGCGTTCCTCGGGGAAACCTTCCTTGATCAGGGTCTCCCGGGGGATCTCGATGGGTTTCTTGCAATGACTACAGAGTTTTCGCGCCAGGCGCTGGGCAATGATCAGGCTCACCGAGGTTGCGATGTTGAAGCCGGGGATGCCCATGTTGTGCAGGCGGGTGAGGGTCTCTGCTGCGCTGTTGGTGTGCAGGGTGGACAGCACGAGGTGACCGGTCTGGGCGGCCTTGATCGCGATTTCGGCGGTTTCGAGGTCGCGGATTTCGCCGACCATGATCACGTCCGGGTCCTGACGCAGGAACGAGCGCAGGGCCTGGGCAAAGTCCAGTCCCTGACGGGGATTGACGTTGACCTGGTTGATGCCTTCCATGTTGATTTCCACCGGGTCTTCGGCCGTGGAGATATTGATGTCGACGGTATTGAGGATGTTCAGCCCGGTGTACAGCGACACGGTCTTGCCCGAGCCGGTTGGGCCGGTCACCAGAATCATGCCTTGCGGCTGTTTGAGCGCGGCCATGTACAGGTCTTTCTGCTCCGGCTCGTAGCCAAGGGCATCGATGCCGATCTGGGCGCTGGACGGGTCGAGGATCCGAATCACCACTTTCTCCCCCCAGAGGGTGGGCAGGGTGTTGACCCGGAAATCGATCGACTTGCTTTTCGACAGACGCATCTTGATCCGCCCGTCCTGGGGTTTGCGTCGCTCCGAAATGTCGAGGCTGGCCATGACCTTCAAGCGTGCAGCGATGCGCCCGGCCAGTTGAATCGGCGGCTTGGCCACTTCCCGCAGAATGCCGTCGGTGCGCACCCGCACCCGGTAGTTCTTTTCGTAAGGCTCGAAGTGCAGGTCGGATGAGCCGCTCTTGATCGCGTCCAGCAGCATCTTGTGGACGAAGCGCACTACCGGGGCATCGTCGGCATCGATGCCGCCGAGGGTGTCCTGTTTGCTGTCGTCGACCGACTCGATGTCCAGCCCGTCGAGGTCGACATCGGCCATTTCCTCCAGGCCGGTGGCGTGGGTGTCGAAGAATTTTTCGATGGCGTCGGTGAGCTTGTCGTCCTCGACCAGAATGGCTTCGGTGCTCAGCCCGGTGCTGAACTGAATGTCATTGATCGCCTGATGATTGCTCGGGTCGGAAATCCCCACGAACAGTTTGTTGCCGCGCCGCCAGAGGGGCAGGGCGTGGTGCTGGCGCACCAGTTTTTCGCTGACCAGGCCTTTGGGCTGGGTTTCCTTGTCGAGGCAGTTGAGGTCGAGAAATGCCATGCCGAAATGCTCCGAGGCAATTTCCGCGACCTGCCAGCTCTTCACCAGTTTGTTCTGCACCAGGTAACTGACCAGCGACAGGCGATTGCGCTGCGCCTGTTGCCAGGCTTGCTGGGCACTCTTTTCCGTGAGCAATTCGGCCTGGACCAGTTGCTTGGCCAGACCGCTCAGAGCGATGTCATTCATGGGGTTTCCACGTGCTTGCCGTTCATGACTTATAGCCTAGTCAAGTGACAGCGCCATACACGTGGAGTGCGGGTGACAAAAAGTGTCAGATAGTGCGGTTACGGGTTGTAGGAATCGGCATGTCAGCCGGATGGCGCCCAGCGGGTATGGGTTGCCAGCGTTTGGCACGGGCTGTGCTGAGTCTTGAACAGATCATGAGATTTCGACTCATGCATGGAGCGTGTCTATGAATAAACAACAGGGTTTCACTCTGATCGAGCTGCTGATCGTCGTGGCGATCATCGGTATTCTCGCCACTGTGGCGCTGCCGCAGTACTCCAAATATCAGGCGCGGTCGAAGGTGACGGCTGGGCTGGCCGAGATCTCGGCAATGAAAGTGCCGTTCGAGGATGTGATTAACCAAGGCACCGATCCTACGCTGACTAATGTGGCGGGCAGTGCAACGGTTACAACCTCCAATTGTTCTGTTACGGCTTCGGGCACCGCTTCGTCGGGCGCCGGTTCAATTGTTTGCACGATCAAAAACGCTCCGGGTCCGGTACTGGACAAAACCATCACGCTTACTCGCTCTTCCGGTACGGGGGCAGGTGTATGGACATGTGCCACAACGGTGGCGCCGGATTATTCGCCAAAAGGCTGTACTGCGAGCGGTACCTGATTTGTTGATGGACTACAAAAATGCCCCGCAATGCGGGGCATTTTTCATTGCGCGACACTTCACAAAAGCTTCAATAATTTCAGGCTGTTAGGAACTTTCCGAAAAGCCGCAACTTGCATGTAGATATTTCACGACTCATGCAATTTGCATGATTCCGAAAAAATGCGACATTTATAAGTTATTGATTTATAAGGTTTTAATCTAATTTTGAAAGTTGGCACAGCGTTCGCAATATCTCCAGTAACCCTGCTGACAAGACAACCAGCAGACTTTCCAGAAAAACAGGAGTTACTCGTATGAAGAAGTTCGCTATCACTGCCGCTGCTGCTACCGCGCTGACCCTGACCATGGCTTCGGGTGCATTTGCTCAATCGACCCAGACCACTCAGGCTCCAATGACCCTGGCTGCCGGTGAAGTCACCAAGGCTAAAGAAGCTACTTCCGATACCTGGATCACCACCAAAGTCAAAAGCGACCTGGTAACCGAAAAAGGCATTCCTGGTACCGACATCAAAGTTGAAACCAACAAAGGTGTGGTTTCCCTGTCTTCTGACGTCGCGATCACCGAAGCTCAGAAAACCACCGCTGTGAACATCACCAAGAAAATCAAAGGCGTGAAAGCGGTCTCCGCTGACGGCCTGAAAGCCGAGTAAGGCAAGACTTCTCGCCTGGACCGGGAGAAGACGCGACAGGCGGGCCGAGCAATACGTCTGCCGCACTTTAGAGTTCATGCGACCGGCCACACGGAATGTGGCCATTACAGGCCCCGGCATTCATGTCGGGGCCTGTTCTATTCAGGGGCCGGAAAAGGCGGGGAAGGTCAATTGCCGCGTTTGCTGTTGATCTGCTTCAGGCGATTGCCTTCAAAGCGCAGGTATTGATACATGCCGTTGCTCGGGCCGTAGGTCCATTCCTCGACCTGAAACTCTTCACGACGGTTGGCGCTGCGCTTGTAACCGAGCAGATCGCGACCGACCGGCTCACCACATTTTTGCAGCACCTCGCTGGCGCGGTCGCCAAGGCTCACCAACTGGCTGCCGCAGCGCAAGGTATCGGACGCCGCAGCCTGACTGGCGAGAAACACCAGCCCCAGTGCAGCCAGCCACTTTGGGTTCATCACTCGGCATCCAGATGCATTTGCGTCACCACCCGGCCGTCGCTTTCCGCTTCGCCGAGGTTGGCGTCGATGAAGTACACACGATCGTCGGCCAGTTGGCCCTTGTCTACCAGGTAATCCTTGATGCTGCTGGCACGGTCCTGACCGAGCTGGCGCAGCAGCACATCGCTGGAACTCCAGAACTTGATCACGTCGGCGCGCATTCTCGCGGTGCGTTCTTCCTTGCCCAGATCCTTCCACTCGGCCGGTGGCTGGGTTTTCAGGCGGGTGCGATAGATGCCCTCAAGCAGTGGGCCTTTTTCGTTATCCGGGACCTGGATCAGCGAAGCCTGCGCCGGCACCTTGTCGCCACGGCGCTGGAGCATCTTGTAGTAGTTGTACTGGTATTCACGTTCCAGGCGCTGTTCGGCGAGCAACGGGCCATCACTGCTTTTTGCCGCAGTGCCTTCGATTTCCAGGCGCAGGGCCGGACGTTCCTTCAGCGCTTGCGACAGCTTCACCAGCGCCGCTTCGGCGTCTTTGCTCAGGTCGCTGGAACCCGGTGCGAAGGACACGGTGCCGAGGTCTTCCGAGCCGCCACCGCTGACCAGACCGCCAATCAGCTTGAACGGTGCGGCGGCAGCCTTGACGATCAGGTTGCGCAGGGTCTGCCAGACAATCGGCATCACGCTGAATTGCGGATTGTTCAGGTCACCAGTGACCGGCAGTTCGATGGAAATCTTGCCGTCGACGTCCTTGAGCAGGGCGATCGCCAGTTTTAGCGGCAGGCTCACGGCATCCGGGCTGTCGACTTTCTCACCCAGTTGCAGTTGCTCGACCACCACTTTGTTCTCGGCCTTGAGCTGGCCTTTGGTGATCAGGTAATGCAGGTCGAGGTTGAGCCGGCCCTTGCGGATGCGGTAGCCGGCGAACTTGCCGGAGTAGGGCGTCAGGGTGGTCAGTTCGACCCGTTTGAAACTGGTGGCGATGTCGAGGCTGGCCATCGGGTCGAACGGGTTGACCGCGCCTTTGATGGTCACCGGCGCATAGCGGTCGACCTTGCCCTTGATGTCGACGCTGGCCGGTTTCGCCTGACGGCTGTCGATGGTGCCGATCTGGCCGTTGAGTTGCTGGACCGCCGTGGCAAAGTTCGGGGTCAGGCTGAAGTCGGCGAAGTTGGCCGAGCCGTCGTTGATCGCGATGCCGCCGATGTGAATACCCAGCGGTTTGTCATTGCTCGCCGGTTTCGCCGCGGCGGTCTTCGCCCCGGAATCGGCCGGCTGCGGAATCAGCAGGTCGTCGATGTTGGTGGTGCGATCATCATTGATCATGAACCGCGCATACGGCTGGAACAGGTTGACCCTGTCGATCGACAGGCTGTCGCCGTGCTGATAGTTCAGGCCTTCGACCACCACTTGCTGCCACTTCAGGAAGTCGCGGGTTTTCAGGGTGTCGAGGGTGTGCAACTGATCGATCTGAGCACGACCGGTGACGCTGAGGGCCAGCGGGTCAGTGCTTTTCAGGTTCACTTTCAGGTCGCTGCCGAGCATGCCGCTGCGCAGTTCGAGACGAATGAACGGGTTGATGTAGGACTGCGCGACCCGCAGGTCGATGTCCTGGGTTTTCACGTTGAGCTGTGCGGTGACCGGCGCCAGATTGACCACACCATCGGCGCTGATCTTGCCTTGCTTGCCCAGCCCGGTGTCGAGCCTGAGGTTGAAGGGCGAGCCGTTGAGGCTGTCGAAATTCTGCAGATCGACGTTCAGGGGCGTGACATCCAAAGTGACTTCGGGCTTCGCCGAACGGTCGGCCAGATGCACTTTGTAGTCACGCAGTTGCACGTCCTTGATCAACACTTGCCACGGTTTGCTCGGCGCGGTCGGTTCGGGTTTCGGCGAGTCGGCTGCCGCCGGTGTGTTCGCAGGTTCGGCAGCCGCTTTTGCGGCGGGTTTCGACGGCTGGCTGGCGAACAGTTTTTGCCAATCCAGTTGGCCGTCCGCTTCCAGGGCTGCCCAGGTTTCCAGTTTCTGACTGCGGATCTTGCCGACCACCACTTGCTGTTTGGCCAGGTCCACCGTGGTGTCGCTGACGTCGAGACGCTCGAGTTTCGCCAGCGGGCGCCCGTCCGGCGCCTTGATGGCGAACGGCGCGATATTGACCGCGACGTTGCTCAGCAGCAGTTCGGTTTCCTTGGACAGGTTGAGCTTGTAGTCGGTGCTCAGGCTGACGACCCCGTTTTCCAGCACCAGTGGCACGGCATCACGCACGTAGGGCCAGAAGGCTTTCATCTGGCCGTCGGTGATCTTGAGCGTGCCTTCGGAAGCGATCGGGATCAGGCTGAAGTTGCCTTTCCAGTCGATCTGCCCACCGGCCGGGCCGATCGCGACGAGGGTCATGTCGGCGTTGTCTTCGGGCAGGGTGCTGAGGTTTTTCAGCTCGAAGTCGAGCTTGTCGTAGAGAAACTCGATCGGCTCGCTGGGCCGCGCATCCACAAAATGCAGGTTGCCGCCGGCCAGCTGGATCCGGTCGATGCGCAGCGGAAACGGTTTGGCGTCGGGATCGGCCGGGGTGGGCTCGCTGGCCGGGAGCTTGAACAGACCGAGGAGGTTGAGCTGACCGTCCTTGGCGAACAGGATCTCGGTCCTGGATTTTTCCAGTTCGATGTCGGACAGATGCAGGGCTTTGGTCCACAGGCTGTCGAGTTGCAGGTTGGCATACAGACGTTCGAAGCCGACCTGTTCCTTGCCCGGCTCGCCGATCACCAGGCCCCACAGCGTGAGTTCAAGGCTGAAAGGGTTGAGTTCGATACGTTGCAGATGCGCTGGCACTGTGGCGTAGTTGGCCAGTTGCTGATTCACCACCCTGAGCGCAATGCCCGGCAAAATCAGGAACCCCAGCAGGCTGTAGAGGGCCAGGGCAGTCAACAGGGCGCCAATCGCGCGAATCAATCCTTTGGGCATGTGCGGCTTCATCTGTCTGAATCGGAGTGCCTTGGAGTATGGCACGCGATTCCGGTTCCGAAGCAATTGCCCATGCTCAGGATTGTTCAGATTTTTCCGTGGGAAATTTCCTTGGCAACGCTTAGAGCTGAAGGATCAGGGTCTTCAGCGGTGGCTGCTGATCCAGCGACGGGAAGTCGCGGCCCGGGTTCATCACGCTCCACTCACGCACCGGCCGCCCGGCTTTTTCGGCGCAGCGCAGCACCTGTTCGCGCCAGTCGTCCATGCTGACTTTCGCCAGATTGTTGCAGCAGATCAGCACGCCATTCTCGGCGGTGGTCAGCAGGGCCGGCTTTAGCAGGCTCTGATAATCGCGCAGCAGGTCGACGGTGCCGAACGCACTCTTGGCCCACGCGGGCGGGTCGAGCAGCACCAGATCGTACTGGCGCTGTTCGAGACGCTGATAGCTCGGCAGTTTCTGCCCGCGACGCTGGCTGATCGGCAGGCCGGCCAGTTGGCGGATGGCCGGGAAGTAGTCGGACTGGATGAATTCCATGGTCGGCAGGTGCGGATTGAGCTGGCCGTTCTCGCGGCCGACTGCCAGATTGCCCTCGGCGAAATCCAGGTTGCACACCTCGCGCGCACCGCCGGCCGCCGCGCTGAGACCGACCCCGCAGGTATAGGCGAACAGGTTGAGCACACTTTTTCCCTTGGCGTGATCCTTGACCCAGCCGCGGGTGTTGCGCAGGTCGAGGAACAGCAGCGGATCCTGCCCGGCGTGACGTCCGCGCACGCGATAGTTCAGGCCCCATTCGTGGCCGATCAGATCGGCCAGTGCCGCGTCGTCGGCGCGGTAGACGCTGTCTTCACGATCGATCCGTGAGTTGCCACGGGAGCGGTCGTTGTAGACCAGCAGGGTTTCCAGGCCAAGAGTCTGGTTGACCATGGCGTGCAGTTGCAGCAGGTCTTCACGCGCCAGGGTCTGGTGGAAGCTTTGCACCATCAGTTGCGGGCCGTAGCGGTCGATGGTCAGGCCGCCGGCGCCTTCCTGGCTGCCGTGGAACAGCCGATAGCAGTCGGTGCCCTGGCGGTGCAGCTCGGCGAGCAGATCCTGGCGTTGATCGAGAGCGGCGCGCAGCGCCAGGTTCAAGGAAGACATGCGGGCGCCTTGCTGAAGGGAATCGGGGCGCGGGAGTTTAGCAGCAACTTGGCGGGAAGCGGCGAGCTTCAAACTTGAAGCTCGCCGCTTGCCGCTGCTCCTATTGGTTCAAGCGTTTATCGATCAAGCCCTGCACCACGCTCGGATCCGCCAGGGTTGAGGTATCGCCGAGGCTGTCGAGCTCGTTGCAGGCGATCTTGCGCAGTATCCGCCGCATGATCTTGCCCGAGCGGGTTTTCGGCAGGGCCGGGGCCCACTGGATCAGGTCCGGTTTGGCGAAGCTGCCGATTTCCTTGCTGACGTGGGCCAGCAGTTCTTTCTTCAGCTCATCGTTGGGCTCGGTGCCATTCATCGGTGTGACGAACGCATAAATCCCCTGGCCTTTGACGTCGTGGGGATAGCCGACCACAGCGGCCTCGGCGATGCTGTCGTGCAGCACCAGCGCGCTCTCTACCTCGGCGGTGCCGATGCGATGGCCGGAGACATTGATCACGTCGTCGATGCGCCCGGTGATCCAGTAATCGCCGTCCTCGTCACGGCGGGCGCCGTCGCCGGTGAAGTAGTAACCGGGGTAGGGCTTGAAGTAGGTGTCGACCATGCGCTGCGGGTCGCCGTAAACGCTGCGGATCTGCGCCGGCCAGCTCGACTTGATCGCCAGCACGCCGCTGCCGGCGCCTTTGATCTCCTTGCCGTGCTCATCGAGCAGCACCGGTTGCACGCCGAACATCGGTTGGGTGGCGCAGCCCGGTTTGATCCGCTGGGCGCTGACCAGGGGGCTGAGCATGATGCCGCCAGTTTCGGTCTGCCACCAGGTATCGACGATCGGGCAGCGCTGTTCGCCGACTACGTTGAAATACCATTCCCACGCTTCCGGGTTGATCGGCTCACCGACACTGCCGAGCAATCTGAGGCTTTGCCGCGACGTTTCCTGCAACGGCCCGGCGCCTTCACGCATCAACGCGCGCAGGGCAGTGGGGGCGGTGTAGAAGATGTTGACCTTATGTTTGTCGATCACCTGCCAGAATCGCGAAGTGCTCGGGTAGCTCGGCACGCCTTCGAAAATCAGGGTGGTGGCGCCGTTGGCCAGCGGCCCGTAGACGATGTAACTGTGGCCGGTGACCCAGCCGACGTCGGCGGTGCACCAGAACACTTCGCCGTCGCGGTAATCGAGCACGTACTTGAAGGTCATTGCCGCTTGCAGCAGGTACCCGCCGGTGGTGTGCAGCACGCCCTTGGGCTTGCCGGTGCTGCCGGAGGTGTAGAGGATGAACAGCGGATCCTCGGCGTCCATCGGTTCCGGCGGGCAATCGTCGCTGACGTCGCGCACGGCCTGGTGATACCAGAGGTCGCGGCCTTCGACCCAGTCGACGTTGTTCTGGGTGCGCTCGACCACCACGACGGTGCTGACATTTGGGCAACTCTGCAGGGCCTTGTCGACATTCTGTTTCAGCGGCACGAATTTGCCACCGCGCACGCCCTCGTCGGCGGTGATCACGGTGCGGCAGTCGGCGTCGAGAATGCGGTCACGCAATGAGTCCGGGGAGAAACCGCCAAACACCACCGAATGAATCGCACCGATCCGCGCGCAGGCGAGCATCGCGTAGGCCGCTTCGGGGATCATCGGCATGTAGATGCACACCCGGTCGCCTTTCTTCACGCCACGGCTTTTCAGCACGTTGGCCAGGCGGCAGACGTGGTGATGAAGTTTGCTGTAAGTGATTTGTGTCGATTCGGCAGGGTCGTCGCCTTCCCAGAGGATGGCGGTCTGATCGCCGCGCGTTTCCAGATGGCGGTCGATGCAGTTGTAGCTGACGTTCAGCTTGCCACCGGCAAACCAGGCGGCTTCGCCGGTCTTCAGGTCATAGCGCTGGACGGTCTGCCACGGCGTGCTCCAGTCGAGGAAGCGGGTGGCCTGTTCGGCCCAGAAGGTGCTGGGGTGTTCAATGGATTCGCGGTACAGGCGCTGGTAGTCGTCCTGACTCAACTGTGCAGCCCGGCGGACGGCATCGGCTTTGGGGAACGTGCTGATATCGAACATGACGGTTCCTTATTCTTGTTGTGCGACAAGGATAAAGATGCGCCGAGAGCAGGGAGGGTTCAATACCTGTAAACAAACACCCCCTCATGGCGAGGGGGTGTGTTCGGGGCTGGATCAGCCGCGGTGACGGCCGCGGAAGTAGTTGATCAGGCCTTGGGTGGACGCGTCTTCGGCGGCGGTTTCTTCGCTGCCGACCAGACGGTTATACACGCCCTTGCCCAGTTCCTTGCCCAGTTCCACGCCCCACTGGTCGAAGGCGTTGATGCCCCAGACCACGCTTTGCACGAAGACTTTGTGTTCGTACATCGCCACCAATGCGCCGAGACGACGCGGGCTGATGCGCTCGACCACGATGGTGTTGCTCGGACGGTTGCCCGGGATCACCTTGTGCGGTGCGAGTTTCTGCACCTGGTCTTCGCTCATGCCCTTGTCGCGCAGTTCCGCTTCGGCTTCCGGCAGGGTCTTGCCGAGCATCAGCGCCTGGCTCTGCGACAGGCAGTTGGCGTACAGCCACTGATGGTGGTCGGAGACCGGGTTGAAGCTGACGATCGGCACGATGAAGTCGGCCGGGATCAGTTGGGTGCCCTGGTGCAGCAACTGGTGGTAAGCGTGCTGACCGTTGCAGCCGACGCCACCCCAGATCACCGGGCCGGTATCGGTCGACACCGCGGTGCCGTCCTGGCGCACGCTCTTGCCGTTGGATTCCATGTCCAGCTGTTGCAAGTGCTTGGTGATGTTACGCAGGTAGTGGTCGTACGGCAGGATCGCGTGGCTTTGCGCGCCCCAGAAGTTGCCGTACCACACGCCGAGCAGGGCCAGCAGCACCGGCATGTTCTGTTCGAACGGCGCGCTCTGGAAATGCTGGTCCATGGTGTAGGCACCGGACAGCAATTCCTTGAAGTTGGACATGCCGATGGCCAGCGCGATTGGCAAACCGATGGCCGACCACAGCGAGTAACGACCGCCGACCCAGTCCCACATCGGGAAGATGTTTTCTTCGCGGATACCGAAGGCCACGGCCGCCGCGTTGTTGCTCGATACGGCGATGAAGTGGCGATACAGCTCGGCTTCCGAACCACCCTGAGCCAGGTACCAGGCGCGTGCGGCCTGGGCGTTTTTCAGGGTTTCGAGGGTGTTGAACGATTTCGACGAAACGATGAACAGCGTGGTCTCGGCGCGCAGTTTTTGCGTCAGCTCGTGGAATTCGCTGCCGTCGATGTTCGCCAGGTAATGGCAACGCACGCCTTTCTGGGCATAGGACAGCAGGGCTTCGGAGACCAGCTCGGGGCCGAGGAACGAGCCACCGATGCCGATGTTCACCACGTCGGTGATCGGCTTCTCGGTGTAACCGCGCCACAGACCGTCGTGGATGCGGCCCACGAGATCGGTGATCTGGTTCAGCACCTTGTGTACTTCAGGCATCACGTTGACGCCGTTGACCGACAGTTTGTCGCCGACCGGGCGACGCAGGGCGGTGTGCAGCGCCGGGCGGCCTTCGGAGGAGTTGACGATTTCGCCGTCGAACAGCGCCTTGATCGCGCCTTTGAGATCGACTTCATTGGCCAGACCCACCAGCAGGTTGCGGGTCTCGGCGTTGATCAGATTCTTCGAATAGTCGAGAAACAGTCCGCAGCTGCTGAGAGTGAACTGATTGAAGCGCTGCGGATCGGCGTTGAAGGCTTCGCGCATGCTGAAATCCTGCATGGCTTGGCGGTGATCTTTCAACGCTTGCCAGGCAGGCAGAGCGGTAACGTCATGAGGAGTGCGGTAGTACGCCATCGCTGCGGTTTTCCTTTTTACTTGAACGGCCTTTTGAACACTGAAAAGACCTCCCCGCCATGTTTGGGCGAGGGGGCAACTGCGTCGACACGATTACTTTGGCGCAGGGCGAATACAGTAAACCCAGCGCCGCGATCTGTCTTGGCTTTGTCTGACCTGTTTTCGGTACTTTTTTAACATTGATAACAGACGGGGCCGACAGACGGCGGGTAATGCGAGCAAGTCCCTGCTTATCGCGTGGCGTCGAACGGCGGGAAGTTTGCCCGATGGGCAGGTGCTCAGCAATACGGTCTGCAAGCGCGTGCAAAAGCTGTGGAAGCGGGGTTGCTTCCACAGCGTCTGCCGGTGTTCAGGCGGGGGTATCGAGATTCAGATGCAGGTTGTCGATCAACCGGGTGGTGCCGAGGAAGGCCGCGACCAGAATCACCAGATCGCGATCCTCCGCCGTTGCCGGACGCAGGGTCAGGGCATGGCGGATTTCCAGGTAGTCCGGACGCAGGCCGGCGGCTTCCAGTTGCTGGCGTTGCGCCTGGATCAGGGCAGGGAAGTCGCGCTCGCCCTGCTTGATCGACTCGGCAATGCTGCTCAGGGTGCGATAGACCACCGGCGCCACGGCGCGCTGTTCTTCACTGAGGAAACCGTTGCGCGAGGACAGCGCCAGACCGTCGGCGGCGCGTACGGTCGGCTCGCCAATGATCTGGATCGGCATGTTCAGGTCGTGCACCAGCGCGCGGATCACCGCCAGTTGCTGGAAATCTTTCTGGCCGAAGATCGCCAGGTCCGGCTGGACCATGTTGAACAGCTTGCTGACCACCGTTGCCACGCCTTCGAAGTGCCCCGGACGGCTGGCGCCGCACAGGCCTTCGGACAGTTGCGGCACGCTGACCCGGGTCTGACCGGCCATGCCGTCGGGGTACATTTCCTCGACGGTCGGGGCGAACAGCAGATCGCATCCGGCTTCCAGCAGTTTTTCCTGATCTGCCGCGAGGGTGCGTGGGTACTTGTCGAGGTCTTCGCCGGCGCCGAACTGCAGCGGGTTGACGAAAATGCTCGCAACCACGAAGTCCACGCGCTGGGTGGCCTTGGTGATCAGCGCGATGTGGCCGCTGTGCAGGTTGCCCATGGTCGGCACGAAGCCGATGCGCTTGCCTTCACTGCGGGCGCGCGCCACGGCGGCGCGCAGTTCACGTACGGTTTTGACGGTGTTCATGCAGAGAATCCGTGTTCGATCCCGGGGAAAGTGGTGGCTTTGACTTCACTGACGTAAGCCTTCAGCGCGGACTGGATGCTGTCCTGACCCTGCATGAAGTTCTTCACGAACTTCGGCACGCGGCCGCTGATCGACAGGCCGAGCATGTCGTGCAGTACCAGCACCTGACCGTCGGTGTCGCTGCCGGCGCCAATGCCGATCACCGGAATCTTCACGGCCTGGCTGATTTCAGCTGCCAGTTCGCTCGGCACGCATTCGAGCAGCAGCATGGCTGCACCGGCCTGCTCCAGCGAGATCGCGTCGGCGCGCATCTGGCGAGCCTGGTTTTCGTTGCGACCTTGCACTTTATAGCCACCCAGAATGTTCACGGCTTGCGGGGTCAGGCCCATGTGGGCGCAGACCGGCACACCGCGCTCGGCCAGCAGGCGGATCGAGTCCGCCAGCCACAAGGCGCCTTCGACCTTGACCATGTGCGCGCCGGCCTGCATCAGCAGGGCGCTGTTGGTCATGGTTTGTTCGAGGGTGGCGTTGGCCATGAACGGCAGGTCGGCCAGGATCAGGGCATCAGAGTTGCCGCGTTTGACGCTGGCAACGTGGTAGGCCATTTCTGCGGTGGTCACCGGCAGGGTGCTGTCGTGACCCTGCAGGACCATGCCGAGGGAGTCGCCCACCAGCAGCACTTCGACACCGGCCTCGTTGCAGGCGTGGGCGAAGGTCGCGTCATAGCAGGTCAGCATGGTGATCTTTTCACCTTTCTGCTTGAGGCTCTGGAGCGTGGTCAGGGTGATGGCTGGCATGTAAGAAATCCTCGTTCAGGCGCTTTGGAAACTACTGCGAGTAACGCGCGTGATTCGTCATCTATTCAGGCGCACGCTCTTTCGTCGTGCTTATAAGGCCTGGATTGCGCCCTTGTATGCCGGGTTGGCGGCAGCGGGACGCCTATAGTCGTGATGAGGCCTCAGGAAGTCAATTGCATGTGTTACCGCATTGTTACGAGGGGAGTGTTACCGGCGTTACTGATGCGATTCAGCGGGCCGGCGGGCCTGATCTGCGGGGTTTTTGTCCTACAAGAAAGCAAAATGCGGGAGCCGGTTGGCTCCCGCATCAGCGGTTTGTGTCAGGCGTGGGAGAGGCGTTCGAGGCCGACGAACGGGCAGGCCGCCAGCAAATCGGCAAGGGTGCGGCCATCGGCCAGACACAGATCTTCGGGCGCCAGTTCGGCCAGAGGATAGAGAACGAACGCGCGTTCCTGCATGTGGTAATGCGGGACTTTCAGGCGCGGTTCGTCGATCAGGCGATCACCGAACAGCAGAATGTCCAGATCCAGCGTGCGCGGGCCCCAGCGCTCCAGGCGTTCGCGGCCCTGATCGTTTTCGATTGCCTGCAAGGCATCGAGTAGATCCAGTGGGGCGAGCGCGCTGTCGAGCGCGGCAACCGCGTTGGTATAACGCGGTTGCCCCGGCAGCAGGGAGTCGCTTTGGTAGAAGGCAGACACGCCGACCAGTTCGGTGTCGGGCAATTGCCCCAGCGCGTCGACCGCGCTGCGCAGTTGTTCGGCCGGGTCAGCCAGGTTGCTGCCCATGCCGATGTAGATGCGTTCCATGCCTTATTCGCCCGTGGCGCTCGGTGCGCCGGCGCGTTTGCGCTTGGAACCGCTGCTGCGGCGACGCTTGCGCGGTGCACCACTGGCGTCATCACCCTTACCGCTGAGGTCACGGATCATGTCGCGACGTTCGCTGTCGTTGGCGTCCTGATAATCGGTCCACCATTCGCCCAGGCCATCGGTCTGCTCGCCGGCGCTTTCACGCAACAGCAGGAAGTCGTAGCCGGCACGGAAGCGCGGATTGTCCAGCAACAGGTCGGCACGTTTGCCACTGCGGCGTGGCAGGCGTTCCTGCATGTCCCAGATTTCGCGGATCGGCATGGTGAAACGTTTTGGAATGGCAATGCGCTGGCACTGCTCGGCGATCAGTTCGTGAGCACCTTCCTGCATGGCCGGAATCGGCGGCATGCCGCGCTCTTGCAGACGCAACACGCGGGCCGGCAGGGCAGGCCACAGCAGGGCGGCAAACAGGAACGCCGGGGTCACCGGTTTGTTCTGCTTGATCCGCAGGTCGGTGTTGGTCAGTGCTTCGCTGATCAGCGTGTGGGTGTATTCCGGGTTGTGTTCCAGCGCATCGGCACTGGCCGGGAACAGCGGCGCGAACAGTTGCAGGTCGACCAGCATCTCGAAGGTGATCGCGCCATGACCGGAGAGGAACAGCTTGAGCACTTCCTCGAACAGGCGGGCCGACGGGATTTCGCGCAGCATCGGTGCCAGCTCGCGGATCGGCTGGACGGTGTGCTTCTCGATACCGAAATTGAGCTTGGCGGCGAAACGCACGGCCCGCAGCATCCGCACCGGGTCTTCCTGGTAACGTTTCTTTGGGTCGCCGATCAGGCGGATCAGGTGGTTGCGGATGTCGTGTACGCCGTTGGCGTAGTCGAGGATGCGCTCGCTGACCGGATCGTAATACAGGGCGTTGATGGTGAAGTCGCGGCGTTGCGCGTCTTCTTCCAGGGTGCCGTAGACGTTGTCGCGCAGAATACGCCCGCTCTCGTTGCGCGAAGACTGGTTGCTGTCTTCGTCGTCTTCGTTTTGCGGGTGATTGGCGCGGAAGGTCGCGACTTCAATGATTTCGCGACCGAAATGGATGTGTACCAGCTTGAAGCGGCGGCCGATGATCCGCGCATTGCGAAATTCGGCGCGGACCTGCTCGGGGGTTGCGCTGGTGGCGACGTCGAAGTCTTTGGGTGTGATGCCCAGCAGCATGTCTCGCACGCAACCGCCAACCAGGTACGCCTGGTAGCCGGCGCCCTGCAGACGTTCGACGATGTTGACCGCGTACCGGCTGAATTGCGCCTTTTGCAGCGAATGTTGGCCGCTGTTGAGGACTTCAGGCGTGCTACGGATGTGTTGCGTACGACGCAGGGGAGTTCGGAATGACTGGAACAGCTTCTTCAGCATGGGATGCACTGTTTGAAGGAATGTTCGGCCATACCAGAGAATGACCGCATGATGGGCCAGGATTCTAGCATTTAGTCGAGGGATGGTGTAGGACGCTGCCGTTTTGCGCTGCAAGCCGCGGGCTAGAGGGGTGTAGGGGCGTGTGAAGGAGAGATTTGCCGTAAAGGAGAAACTACAAGGGGAGCCGAAGCTCCCCAAGAAGTAGTTGCGTGCTCTTTTTATTATTGATTCGGGCTTCTTGTTTTTGTTGAGTGCCCTCGTCATGAAGCTTTCCCTTCATGACCCTCCCAATCGGGAGCCAAGAGCAAACGGATTGCTTTGGTCGCTGTGTTGCAGTGATCTTGCGATCCAACCAGTACAGGCTCTGTCTTAAGACAGTTTTTGTTGTTCTCGGCCTGGTCGTGGGGCTAGCCCCAAATACAACGCCTCTCCAAAAGAATCAGTTAGCTGCGCCTCTCGCCGTCTTGTTTTTATTGTGCGTGAGTCGATTCGTCTTATTTTTATTGTCTTGTGCATTGCTTGTTATTGTTCTTGTACCAAACATATAGCAGGTGCCGTGCCAACTTTTGCGAACCCCAATAAAACAAGGGGTTAGGTCGATATAACCGTTTTCGCAGGGCGAAAAAAAGCCGGGGTTTCGTTACCGATAACCCCGGCTTCTGTTACGTGAAAAGACTGAGGTAACAGTTTTTTCACCTCTTCAACGGTAACCCGCACACTCGACAGGTAACGTTCAGCTCTCGCTGGCGACCCCGGTCTTGCGCCGTGGAATGCCCAGACGCTGACGACGTTCCCACAGGCATTTGCGGCTGACGCCCAGTTTGCGCGCCAGTTCGGTCTCGGTCATGTGGTCCTGATGCTCGAGCACGAAATGCTGGAAGTAGTCTTCCAGTGACAGGTCTTCCGTCGGTTCGTGGCTGCTGTTGCTGGCGTTACCGGCCGGTTGCGCCGGCAGGCCGATGAATTCGTCGTCCTCCAGATCGCCCAGTTCGATGTCGATGCCCAGCAGGTCGGCAGAGATTTCCGGACTTTCGCTTAGAATCACCGCGCGCTCGACGGCGTTTTCCAACTCCCGCACGTTACCCGGCCAGGAATAGTGCCGGATCGCCTGTTCGGCATCGGCGGCAAATTTCAGGTCGGTGCGGTTGATGCGCGCGCTCTGACGAGCGAGGAACGCATTGGCGATTTCGTTGACGTCGGCGCCGCGCTCGCGCAGGGCCGGCAGTTTCAACGCGATCACGTGGAGGCGGTAGTACAAGTCTTCACGGAACTGGCCGATTTTCGCCAGGCTCTTGAGGTCCCGGTGGGTCGCCGCGATCAAGCGGACATCGACTTTCTGCGACTGGACCGAGCCCACCCGGCGAATTTCGCCTTCCTGCAACACGCGCAGCAGGCGAGCCTGGGCTTCCAGCGGCAACTCGCCGATTTCGTCGAGGAACAGCGTGCCGCCGTCCGCCGCTTCCACCAGACCGGCGCGACCGGCGCTGGCGCCGGTGAACGCACCTTTTTCGTGGCCGAACAGTTCGGACTCGATCAGGCTTTCCGGGATGGCGGCGCAGTTCACCGAGATCATCGGCGCCTTGGCGCGTTTCGACAGGTTGTGCAGGGCGCGGGCCACCAGCTCTTTACCGGTGCCGGACTCACCCTGGATCAGCACGTTGGAATCGGTCGGCGCGACTTTACGGATCTTGCCGTAAAGATCCTGCATCGGCGGACACGAGCCGATGATGCCGATTTCGCCATTGCTGTTGTCGATGGCGGATTTGCCGCTGCCATTGGCCGGTTTGGCAGCAACTGCCTCGCCAGCGGCAGGCGCCGATTGGCGATCACGCAGGATCCGCGCGACAGCCTGAAGCATTTCATCGTGGTCGAAAGGCTTGGCGATGTAATCCACCGCGCCCATCTTCATCGAGTCGACCGCCGAGCGCAGGCTGGCGTAGCTGGTCATGATCAGCACCGGTGTGCCTTGGCCGAGCTTGATCAGCTCGGTGCCCGGAGCACCCGGCAGACGCAGGTCGCTGACGATCAGATCGAATGTGGGAATACTGAAGCGTTCTTGTGCTTCCTGCACTGAACCGGCTTCGCTGACCTGGTACTGGTTGCGTTCCAGCAGGCGGCGCAAGGCGGAGCGGATAATGGTTTCGTCTTCGACGATCAAAATGTGCGGCATTGATTCGATACTCTCGACGGTCTCAGTTCACAGCGGACGTCGCTTCGACATGACGCGGCAATGTCACCCGGATACGGGTGCCGCGCTGGCTCTGAACATCAGCCGGGCTGTCGATGGTGATTTGTCCATAATGCTCTTCAACGATGGAATAGACCAGTGCAAGGCCCAGACCGGTGCCTTCGCCAGGATCCTTGGTGGTGAAGAAGGGTTCGAACAATCGATCCATGATGCTCGACGGAATACCGCTGCCTTCGTCTTCGACGATCAGATCGACCGTGTGTTCGCCGGCTTCGCTCTTGACCCGCACCGCACTGCCGGCAGGCGAGGCGTCGCGGGCGTTGGAGAGCAGATTGATCAGCACCTGGGCGAGTCGCTGCGGATCGCCTTCGACCCAGTGATCGGGATCGCACAGGTTATAGAACTGGACTTCGAAATTGCGTCGATTGAGCGCCAGCAAACCGATGGCGTCCTGGGCGACTTCCGCCAGACAAACGGGCTCGTCACTGTGCTGATGGCTGCCGGCGTGGGCGAAGCTCATCAGCGACTGGACGATGCGCGACACGCGTTTGGTCTGCTCGAGGATCTGGCCGCTGATTTCCGTCAGCTCACCATCCTCTTCGCGCTCTTCGCGCAGGTTTTGTGCGAGACAGGCGATGCCGGTGATCGGGTTGCCGATTTCGTGGGCCACACCCGCCGCGAGTCGGCCGATGCTGGCCAGGCGCTCGGAATGCACCAGTTTGTCTTCGAGCATCTGGGTTTCGGTCAGGTCTTCCACCAGCAGCACCAGGCCGCTATTGCCCGGTGCCAGCGGCTCGTCGATCGCCGCTTTGTGCAGGTTCAGCCAACGGGTCTGGCCGTCGAGGGCCAGATGCTGTTTGTGCAAATGCTCGTCCGGCAGATGGATGAAGCCTTGCAGCAGGTCTTTCCACGGATTGGCGATGGTGCTCAGGCGCGAGCCGACGACCCGTTGCGCGGCAATTCCGGTCAGTTCTTCCATGGCCTTGTTCCACATCAGGATCTCCTGATCCTTGGCCAGCGAGCACACGCCCATCGGCAGTTCCTGCAAGGTCTGGCGGTGGTAGCGGCGCAGGGCATCGAGCTCGGCAGCCAGACCGGTCAGGCGCGAGTGGTAGTCCTCGAGACGGCTTTCAATGAAGTGGATGTCTTCGGTGACGTAGTTTTCACCGCCGGCCTTGTAGGGCAGGAAGGTTTCCACCATGTCCTGGGCGACGCTCGGGCCCATCAGGCCGGAGAGGTTGGCTTCGATCCGGTCACGCAGGCGGCGCAGGGCATAAGGGCGGCGCTCGTCGAAGGGCAGATAAAGGTCGCGCAGGGCCTGTTCGACTTCTTTCTGCGCAGCCTTGGCGCCCAGCGGCTTGGCCAGTTGCGTGGCGAACTCCTGCGGCGAGGCGGCGTGCAATTCGCGGCGTTGCGGGCGACGTACGTTGTCCACCGCGCAGGCTTCGGCGGCGCTGGCCTCTTCCGGGCTGGCATTGGTGAACAGCGAAATCAACGTGAACATCAGGACGTTGGCTGCCAGCGAGGCGATGGCCGCCATGTGCCAACTGGTGTCGTCCAGCACGTAGATCATGTTCAGCAGCGGAATATAGAAACCCTGCAGATTGCCGACCAGCGGCAACAGCATGGTCACGACCCACACCACAATCCCCGCCAGCAGACCGGCGATGAAGCCACGGCGATTGGCGGTCGGCCAGTACAGCACCGACAGCACACCCGGCAGGAATTGCAGGGTCGCGACGAAGGCGACGATGCCGAGGTTGGCCAGATCCTGCTCGGCGCCGAGCATCAGGTAGAAGCAGAAACCGGCCATGATGATCGCGACGATCAGCGCCCGGCGGGTCCATTTCAACCAGCGATAGATATTGCCCTCGGCCGGTGGCTGATAGAGCGGCAGCACCAGATGGTTCAGGGCCATGCCCGACAGCGCCAGCGTGGTGACGATGATCAGGCCGCTGGCCGCCGACAGACCGCCGACATAGGCCAGCAACGCCAGCGACTTGCTGTTGGCGGCGATACCGATGCCGAGTGTGAAGTATTCCGGATTGGTGGTGGCGCCGAGTTTCAGGCCGGCCCAGAGAATCAGCGGCACGGCCAGGCTCATCAACAGCAGGAACAGCGGCAGGCCCCAGCTTGCGCTGACCAGCGAGCGCGGGTTGAGGTTTTCAGTGAAGGTCATGTGATACATGTGCGGCATCACGATCGCCGAGGCGAAAAACACCAGCAGCAATGTGCGCCACGGGCCTTCCTGCAGGGGTGTGTGCAGGGCGGCGAGGGCGGTCTGGTTCTGTAGCAGCCACAGTTCAAGTTGCTGCGGGCCATCGAATACGCCGTACAGCGCATAGAGGCCGACGCCGCCGAGAGCGGCCAGTTTGATCACCGATTCGAAAGCAATCGCGAACACCAGCCCTTCGTGCTTTTCACGGGTGGCGATGTGACGGGAGCCGAAGAAGATCGTGAACAGAATGATCAGCGCACAGAACGCCAGGGCGACGCGATTCTGCACCGGTTCGCCGGTGAGGATGCCGATGGAATCGGCCACGGCCTGGATCTGCAACGCCAGCAGCGGCAAGACGCCGATCAGCATGAAAATCGTGGTCAGCGCACCGGCCCAGGTGCTGCGGAAGCGGAAGGCGAACAGATCCGCCAGCGACGACAGTTGATAGGTGCGGGTGATCTTGAGGATCGGGTACAGCAGCACTGGCGCCAGCAGAAACGCGCCGGAAACCCCGAGATAACTGGACAGAAAACCGTAGCCGTACTGATAGGCCAGACCCACCGTACCGTAGAACGCCCATGCACTGGCGTAGACCCCGAGGGACAGGGTGTAAGTCAACGGGTGGCGAATGATCGCCCGCGGGATCATGCCCCGTTCACTGATCCAGGCCACGCCGAACAGCGCGGCCAGGTAGGCGGCGCTGATCAGCAGCATCTGGGTCAGGCTAAAGCTCATCGGCATCTTTTTGGCTCTGCAGGATGAAGGTCACGACAATCAGGATCAGCCAGAGCAGATAAGGGCGATACCAGGCGCCCGTAGCGTCGATCCACCAATCCATGATGGCAGGAGAAAACAGGTAGATCCCCACGACCAGAAGCAGGACCAAGCGATAGATGTACATCCCGGCCTCTCTTTTTTATGCGCGTGCCCGAAAACGTGCGGCGATGGTAACGGATGGGCGCGCCACTGCAAGTGTCGTCACAGCAGTTGCGCTTCGGGCAGGGTCAGTGTGCGCGGGATTTTCAAGGCATCCCAGTGGGCGCTGCCCCAGTTCAACAGTTCATGCGGCGAGGCGTGGGCGAGTTCGGGCCCCGGGTTTTGCCCCAGTGCACGCAAGGCTCGGAGCAGCAATGGCGTGGCCTGATCGGCTTCCAGCGGTGGCGAGCGATAGGACTTGCCGAGCTTGTTGCCGTCCGGCTGGGTGATCAATGGCAGATGCAGGTAGCGCGGTTGGCGCAGGCCCAGCAGTTCTTGCAGATAGAGCTGGCGCGGCGTGGAGTCGAGCAGATCGGCGCCGCGCACGATGTCGGTGATGCCCTGCCAGGCGTCGTCCAGCACCACCGCCAGTTGGTAGGCGTAGAGGCCGTCGCGGCGGCGGATCACGAAATCTCCCACGTCACGGCCCAGATGCTGGCGGTATTCGCCCTGTACCCGGTCGATGAAATGGTATTCGAGCTCCGGTACGCGCAGGCGGATCGCGGCATTTTCCGGCTCATGGCCGGCGTTGCGGCACAGTCCCGGATAAATGCCATGGTACGGCTCGAGCTGTTTGCGCGAACAGGTGCAGGCGTAGGCCAGGCCGTGATTGAACAGGCTGTCGAGCACTTGGGCGTAGGCTTCGTGCCGATCGCTCTGGCGGACCATCTCGCCGTCCCATTCGAAGCCATAGCTTTCCAGTGCCTTGAGAATCGCCGCTTGCGCGCCCGGCTCTTCACGGGGCGGATCGAGGTCTTCCATGCGCACCAGCCAGCGGCCGCCCACCGAGCGCGCGTCCAGATAAGAGGCCAGGGCGGCGACCAGCGAACCGAAATGCAGGTGCCCGCTGGGTGTCGGGGCGAAGCGGCCAATGTAGGCGGGGGAGGTGTTGGCAGTCATGAGGGCGATGTTACTTGAGAGTCAAAAAACGCCAGAAACAAAAACGGAGCGTTCGCACGCTCCGTTTTTCGTTCAGGCCGGGATTACTTGCCGACCTGCTTTTCCTTGATTTCCGCCAGGTTCTTGCAGTCGACGCACATGTCGGCAGTCGGACGGGCCTCGAGGCGCTTGACGCCGATCTCGATGCCGCAAGAGTCGCACCAGCCGTACTCTTCGTCTTCGATCAGTTGCAGGGTCTTGTCGATCTTCTTGATCAGTTTGCGCTCGCGGTCGCGGGCGCGCAGCTCGAGGGCGAACTCTTCTTCCTGGCTGGCACGGTCGGCCGGATCAGGAAAGTTGGCCGCTTCGTCTTTCATGTGATCAACAGTGCGGTCGACTTCCTGCATCAAGTCGAGTTTCCACTTGGTCAGGATCTTGGTGAAGTGCGCACGCATAGGCGCGCCCATGTACTCTTCGCCCTCTTTAGGGACGTAAGGTTCGAAACCGCTGAGTGTCTGACTTGCCTGTTGCTTTGCTTGGGTGGGCATGAAATGGACCGCCTCTACTCTTGTAATCCATTGCGCAGGATTGCTCCATCACCGACACCTGCCGGCCCTGCGGCTGCAAGCGGGCGAACTTACCAGATCAATTCGACCCGCGCTACTCCCGGATGTCGAGCGCGTGGCCGATGGGACTTGCAAATGTTTGCCAAGCCATGTCCGGCGGTGCTGCAAACCTGCTCAATCACTGATTTTAGTCAATCCTGGAGCGTACGCGCGGGTCGTTACAGTCCAGTGTTCTTGAGGCTGTGACCGCTGTGGGTTCTCGCTCGTTCCGGCAGATGGGTAGAATCGTTTCTTTTCCCTCGTTGAAGGAAGGCCAATGGCTCAGCCCTACAGTGCGCGCAGTCGTGCGATCGAACCGTTCCATGTGATGGCGTTGCTGGCGCGAGCCAATGAATTGCAGGCCGCCGGCCACGACGTGATCCACCTGGAAATCGGCGAACCGGACTTCACCACCGCCGAGCCGATCATCCGCGCCGGCCAGCAAGCCCTGACGGCGGGGAAAACCCGCTACACCGCGGCCCGTGGCATTCCCGAACTGCGCGAGGCGATTGCCGGTTTCTATCAAACGCGCTACGGCCTGAACATCGATCCTCGACGGATTCTCATCACCCCCGGCGGTTCCGGGGCGTTGCTGCTGGCCAGTGCGTTGCTGGTGGATCCGGGCAAGCACTGGCTGCTGGCCGACCCCGGCTACCCTTGCAACCGACACTTTCTGCGGTTGGTCGAAGGCGCGGCACAGCTTGTACCGGTGGGCCCGGACGTTCGCTATCAACTGACGCCGGACCTGGTGGCGCGGCACTGGGATCACGACAGCGTCGGTGCGCTGGTTGCCTCGCCGGCCAACCCGACCGGCACGATTCTGACCCGCGATGAGCTGGCCGGATTATCCACAGCCATCAAGGCGCGTCACGGGCATCTGGTGGTGGACGAGATCTATCACGGCCTGACTTACGGCACCGACGCCGCCAGTGTGCTGGAAGTGGACGACAGCGCCTTTGTCCTCAACAGTTTCTCCAAATATTTCGGCATGACCGGATGGCGTCTCGGCTGGTTGGTGGCGCCGGATGCCGCCGTCAGTGAACTGGAGAAGCTTGCGCAGAACCTCTACATCAGCGCACCAAGCATGGCCCAGCATGCGGCGCTGGCCTGTTTCGAGCCGGACACCATCGCGATTCTCGAAGAGCGCCGCGCCGAATTCGGCCGTCGCCGTGACTTCCTGCTGCCGGCATTGCGGGAGCTGGGCTTCAACATCGCCGTGGAGCCGGAAGGCGCGTTCTATTTGTATGCCGATATCAGCCAGTTCGGCGGCGATGCCTTCGCGTTCTGCCGGCACTTCCTCGAAACCGAACACGTGGCATTCACGCCGGGGCTGGATTTCGGCCGCTATCAGGCCGGTCATCACGTGCGCTTTGCCTACACGCAAAACCTCCCACGCCTACAGGAAGCGGTAGAGCGTATCGCCCGTGGCTTGAAGAGCTGGCAAGGCTGATGCGCTTTCATCCTCCGCTCGAAGAAGGTCGATTGATCCGCCGTTACAAGCGTTTTCTCGCCGATATCGAAACCGTTGGCGGCGAATTGCTGACCATTCACTGCCCGAACACCGGCTCAATGCTCAATTGCCAGGTCGAGGGCGGCCAGGTCTGGTTCAGCCGCTCCAATGATCCGAAGCGCAAGCTACCCGGCACCTGGGAGGTCGGCGAAACCCCGCAGGGACGGCTGTTTTGCGTCAACACCGGACGCGCCAACGCACTGGTCGAAGAGGCCTTGCAGGCCGGCGTCATCAGTGAGCTGAACGGTTTTACCGGGCTCAAGCGTGAAGTGGCGTACGGGCAGGAAAAGAGCCGGATCGATTTTCGCCTCGACTACCCGACGGGCTCGGCCTACGTGGAAGTGAAAAGCGTCACTCTCGGTTTTGACGGCACGGCGATTGCGGCATTTCCCGATGCAGTGACCCAGCGCGGCGCCAAGCATTTGCGTGAGCTGGCGCATCTGGCCCGGGACGGGATTCGCGCGGTGCAGTTGTACTGCGTCAATCTCACCGGTATCGAAGCGGTGCGTCCTGCCGAGGAAATCGACTCGGCCTATGCCGCTGCGCTGCGGGAGGCGGTGGCGTGCGGGGTCGAGGTCCTGGCGTACGGCGTGCGGTTGAGCCATGAAGAGATGGTGATCGACCGGCGGCTGGACGTGCTGCTCAACGGTTAAACGTCGATCCACAGCCCTTGCACGTCTTCACGGCAAGGGATGGCCGTCAGCGATTGTCCGGCGCAGGGGCCGGCGACGCATTCACCGTCCTCGATCAGAAACAGTGCGCCGTGGGTGGCACACTGGATCAGGCTGTTGCTCGGGTCGAGAAACTGGTCGGGGTGCCATTCCAGGCCAACGCCCCGGTGCGGGCAGCGATTGAGGTAGACATACGCCTGCCCCGCGCGGCGCACGGCCAACAGTTTTTTCCCGTCGATATCGAAACCGCGACTGCCGTCCTCAACCAGATCGGCACCCGCGCAAAGAAACTTCATGGCTATCCTCAAATGTCGGCTCGTGTCCGGATATGTCCGAGCTTGACGTTCAAATGCAAACAATTATCAAATGGCCGCCTTCGCCCGTGGCGAGGTGACCGCTGCCGAGGATACTTGGCCTGCCGTCCCGATGCCCGGGAAAACCTTTCAAGGAAGCTGTCTATGCGCCTGAGTACCCGCGTTGCCGTGCTGTGTGTCGGACTTTTGGTCAGCCACCAGGCTGCAGCGGCCGAGTTGCCGCAACGTTGGGTCAGCGCCGGCGGCGCCTTGTCGGAGTGGGTGAGTGCGCTGGGCGGTGAGGCGAAACTGGTGGGCGTCGACACCACCAGCCAGCACCCGCAGTCCCTCACGTCCCTGCCAAGCATCGGCTATCAGCGCAGCCTGTCGGCCGAAGGTATTCTCAGCCTGCGCCCGGACATCCTGATCGGCACCGAGGAAATGGGCCCGCCGCCAGTGATCTCCCAGGTTCGCAGCGCCAAGGTGCAGGTGGAATTGTTCTCGGCTCAGCCGGATCTTCCGACGCTGGAGAAAAACGTTACCCATCTTGGGCAGTTGCTGGGTGCCGAAAGCCAGGCCGCGCAATTGCTGCAAAGTTATCAACAGCAACTCGATACGCAAAAGGTTCGTGTAGCGGAGGCCCAGACCAAGCAGAAAGCACCGGGTGTGCTGTTGCTGCTCGGACATGCCGGCGGCAAACCGCTGATCGCCGGCAAAGACACCGCCGCCGATTGGCTGCTGCAACAGGCGGGCGGGCATAACCTCGCGACGCACACCGGTTACAAGCCGTTTTCCGTGGAGTCCCTGGCCAGTCTCGATCCTGAAGTGCTGGTGTTCGCTGACCGTGCGCTGACCGGCGAGGCGGCGAAAGCGGCGCTGTTTAAGGAGAACCCGATCCTCAATTCCAGCCGCGCGGCCAAGACCGGCCGTGTGCTGGAGCTGGATCCGACGCTGCTGGTGGGCGGGCTCGGGCCGCGTTTGCCGGCTGCGATGAAGACTCTGTCTGACGGTTTCTATCCGGCCCCGAGCGGCCAATGACCACGCTGGTCAAACCCCGTGGCTTGTTCATCGGCCTGATCCTGCTGTGTCTGCTGGCGATCTGGCTGTCGCTGGCATTGGGGCCGGTAAGCCTGCCGTTGTTCGATACCTTGCGCGCTGCATTGCGCATGATTGGTGTGCCGCTGGCGCCGGACGGGCTGGAACAGGCTGAACTGATTCTCGGGCAGATTCGTCTGCCGCGTACGTTGCTCGGGCTGGCAGTCGGCGGTGTGCTGGCGCTGTCCGGGGTGGCGATGCAGGGGCTGTTTCGTAATCCGCTGGCCGATCCAGGGTTGGTGGGCGTCTCGAGCGGCGCGGCGTTGGGCGCGGCGGTGGCGATCGTCGGTGGTTCTTTTTTTGGCGGATTGCCGGAGTGGTTCGGGCCCTATCTGCTGTCGGTTTGCGCGTTTCTCGGTGGCCTCGGCGTAACAGCGTTGGTCTATCGACTAGGCCGCCGTAATGGGCAGACCAATGTGGCGACCATGTTGCTGGCGGGGATTGCCCTGACGGCGTTGGCCAGTTCGGCGGTGGGGCTGTTTACCTATCTGGCCGACGACGCGACATTGCGCACGTTGACGTTCTGGAACCTGGGCAGCCTCAACGGCGCGAGCTATGCGCGGTTGTGGCCGCTGCTGATCATCACTGCCGGTGTTGCGCTTTGGCTTCCACGTCGGGCGAAGGCGCTCAATGCGTTGCTGCTCGGCGAATCGGAAGCCGGGCATCTGGGAATCGATGTCGAACGGCTCAAGCGCGAGTTGGTGTTTTGCACGGCGCTGGGTGTCGGTGCGGCGGTGGCGGCGGCAGGAATGATCGGTTTTGTCGGGCTGGTGGTGCCGCATCTGGTGCGCTTGCTCGCCGGGCCGGATCACCGGGTGTTGCTGCCGGCATCGGTGCTGGCCGGGGCCAGTCTGTTGCTGTTGGCGGATCTGGTTGCGCGGCTGGCGCTGGCGCCGGCGGAGCTGCCGATCGGCATCGTCACCGCGTTCATCGGTGCGCCGTTCTTCCTTTATCTGCTGCTGCGAGGGCGTGCCTGATGCTGCGTGCGCACAATCTGCACATCCGCCGTGGCCGCAAGACCGTTCTGGCCGACGTCAGCCTGCAACTCGAACCGGGCGAAGTGCTTGGCGTGCTGGGGCCCAATGGCGCCGGCAAAAGCACTTTGCTCGGCGCGTTGTGCGGTGAGCTGAGCGCACACGAAGGGGAGGTGCTGCTGGACGGTGAGGCATTGAGCCATTGGGGCGGCACTCAGCGCGCTCAGCGGCTGGCGGTGTTGCCGCAGGTATCGACCCTGGATTTTGCCTTTCGCGTTGAAGAAGTGGTCGGCATGGGGCGTCTGCCTTATCAGAGCGGGCGGGTGCGCGACGACGAAATTGTCGTTGCCGCTTTGCGGGCGGCGGATGCCGGGCATCTGAGCGGTCGCAGTTATCTGGCGCTGTCCGGCGGCGAGCGTCAACGCGTGCATCTGGCGCGAGTGCTGGCGCAACTCTGGCCGGGGCGGGCGGGGCAGACTCTGCTGCTTGATGAGCCGACCTCGATGCTTGATCCATTGCATCAACACACGACGCTGCAAGCAGTGCGCGAATTTGCCGATCGCGGCGCGGCGGTGCTGGTGATCCTGCATGATCTGAATCTGGCGGCGCGCTATTGTGATCGCATCCTGCTACTGGAAGGCGGGCGGCCGGTCGCACTGGATTCCCCGCAACAGGTATTGCGCCCGGAATCGCTGAAGGCGGTTTTCGGTCTGGAAGTGCTGGTGCAACCGCACCCGGAGCGCGGGCATCCGCTGATCATCGCCCGCTGATTTCGTCATCGAGGTGAGTGTATGCGCGGGATTTTGCTGTTGGCGGTGTTGTGGCTTGCGGGTTGCCAGCATGTTGCGGCGCCGCCGGTCGTGGGCGAGATCCGTGATCTGCGCAGCGGCGAGCATCTGACGGCGCAGCAATTACTGGCTCGGTTGAGCAGTCCATCGCAGGTGATTATTGGCGAACAGCATGACAACGCCGATCACCATGCCATTCAATTGTGGTTGTTGCAGAACCTCGAAGAAGCGCGGCCCCAAGGCAGTCTCCTGTTGGAAATGCTGACCCCCGATCAACAGTCGCGTGTCGATGACGTGCGCCATGCCGCAACGTCACCGGCCGATCTTCCTGCTGCATTGGCCTGGCAGGACGGTTGGGACTGGAATCTCTACGGACCGATTGTGCGGTTCGCCCTGACGCAATCCTGGCCGTTGCTGGCGGCGAACCTCGATAACATCGAAATCCGTGCGTTCTATCGCGATCCTCCGGTTCTGAGCGGTGAGCGCAGCAATGCCAAATCTGTGAAAGAGACGCTGTTGGAGCAGATCGGCGATTCTCACTGCGGCTTGCTGCCGTCATCACAAATGCCGGCGATGCTGGCCGTTCAGCAACAACGGGATCGGCGCATGGCTTCGCGGTTGCTGGCAGCGCCTGCGCCTGCCTTGTTATTGGCGGGTGCGTATCACGCGCGCAAGGATGTCGGGGTGCCGCTGCATGTGCTGGATCTGGGCGCGCCGCAAGCGCCGACGGTGTTGATGCTGGCGGAGCAGGGCAGTGGGGTTACGGCGGCGATGGCTGATTATGTCTGGCTCACCTCAGCCACGCCGAAACCGGATTATTGCGCGCAGATGCGTAAGCAGTTCGGCAAGGAATGACTTTTCCACAGGCAAAAAAAGACCCGGTAAAAACCGGGTCAAATAACCGTGATTAGCCTGATGAGGAGATAATCTGAGAGTCCGAACCAAGGGCTTTTCAGAATATCGACTGATCTCGCGATCAGTTGTGATAATCATAGCGATTCTCATTAACGAGTCAACTGCTGTTTTTTCATTTCTGTCGTTTTGTCCCGGCAATGGCGTAAACGCCCCGTGAACAGGGCTTCAGTTCTGGCTGTTAAATCCCGTGAGCTGCCTATTGAGCTGGTCGATACGCCGCGCCATGCTTTCGATCAGGCTGTGGGCGATTTTCGGATTGGTGCGGGTCATGCTCAGAAACTGATCGCCGGGAATCAGCATCACCGTGCTCGCCTCCCGGGCAATCACCGTCGCATTGCGCGGTTCACCTGTGAACACAGCCATCGCGCCGAAGATCTCATCCTTGGGCACATCGCCTACCTTGTGCCCATTAACAAAGGCTTCGGCGTGTCCTTCGATAATCACGAATACATGGTCAGCGACATCGCCCTGGCGTATCAGAACGTCTCCGGCCTCGAAACGCTTGAACCCATTGGTGCTGCGAAACTCACGTGGCTTGAACTCGGCAACGGCGTGGGCCAGCAGCGCCATTTGCCCCAGCAGGTAGCGCAGAAACTGCTCCGAGCGAGATGAATCGGAATACACATGTTGAAACAAATCGCTTCGACGATAGGGCAGTAAAGTCAGCGGGTTTTCCGTGTATAGCGTGCAATCCGCCCATTCCGGCCCCTGCTGCAGGCCGATCAAATCTCCTTCATGCCAATAGAAAAGACCGCGACCGCCCAGTCGGCCAGTGATGACACCTTGCGTGAGCAAGAACAGCTGGTCGTCCGGCAAACGTGTCAGCAAATCATCCGTGGCTTCCAGTTCCAGCGTCGGCCCGCACGGCGCCAAGGCTTCGAGCCATTGCGCAGGCAAGCTCTGCAAGTGGTTGATCAATGCATCGGCCTGGGCCGATTGTTCCCCGAGCAGGTACATGGCGGTCAGTGCCCGTCAGTTCTTGTGGCGAGAGGAAATGGCTTCCAATTGCTTGTTCAGCGCATCCTTGCGTTCGGCGGGAATGTCGTTCCAGTGCACATCCATCAGCGCCCCTTCGATCGCGTACAACAACACCTTCGACGCCCGGAACCCGCGGGTACGCACGGCCCGGTAGGCATCCACCGCGCCCAGGCGACGCAAGTCGGAGGCGCTATGGATGCCCACGGCATGCAGCCATTGCGCCGACGTCTTGCCAAGATTCTTCAGGTGTTGCAGTTCATCATTCATCAAGCCTCCTTGCGACGGCCGAATGGTGCGTGGGCGAGCTTCTCAGGAGTGTAGCCATCAGTAGGAAAAGCGTGGTTGTTTGGTCGGATTCGACGCAAACGCTTCTAAGAAACGTCAGTTTTTCGCTGATGAATCAGCACGGAGCAGGGCGAGGGGGAATTACCAATAGCACGCAGTCCAGCGCAAAGCGGGGGCGCTGGACGGTTCAGGTTTTTAAAAGCTTCAGCGAGTGCGATAACGCAGGCGCGTACCGAAATTCATCGACATCAGGATTTCGTCGGCACTCAGCTCCGGCGGGAAGTAGGCCCCGGAAATCTGCGCGTGGGCCAGGCTTGCGCCCTCCAGCGAAGCGTTGCGAAAGTCGATGCCGCGCAGGTCGGCGGAACGAAAGTAGGCGTCCCGGAAATCCACGCCATCGGCGTTCAGTTCGCGCAGGTCGAGACCACGGAAGTCGCCGCCGACCATATCGATCGGGCCGTCTTTCGGCCGTTCATTGTTGAAACCTGTGATGTCGTCTTTGTGCAGCAAGGCATAAAGCGGGGTGTCGAGAAGTTTCGGCTGGCTCATGTCAAATCACCTGTTGGTTTTATGACGCCAGTATAGTGCCACTATTTGACGGCCGTGAAGCGAGCGAGGGCTTCACGGCCGAAATAGTTTCTTACAGGCCTGGCAGGCGCTGGCGGATCTGCGCCACAACGGTGTCCAGGGTGCCGGATTCATTGGTCTGCACGCGTTTGCTGCGCAGGATTTCTTCCGGAGTCAGGGCTTCGCGATTGGCCTGTTGGGCTTTGATCACGGCGAGGGTCGCGTCGGACGGATCCTTCTTGTCCTCCTGACGAATCGCCAGCCAGCTCTCGATCACTGCCTGCGGAGCATTGCAGTCGAGGATCAGGAATGGCGCGCCAGTGGCTTCGGCGACCTTGGCGGCGTTGTCGCGTTGGTCGCGCTTGAGATAAGTGGCGTCGATCACCACCGGGAAACCGGCGTGCAGGATCACTTCGGCGATTTCATGCAGACGAGCATAAGTCGCGGTGCTGGCATCGGCGCTGTAGATCCCGGCCTGAACATCATTGGCAACGGTTTGCTCGCCGAACAGACGTTTGCGCTCGACATCGGAACGCAGACGGATCGCGCCCAGCGCTTCGACCAGACGCATGGCCACGTGGCTTTTGCCTACAGCGGACACGCCGTGGGTAATCGCCATGAAGCGCGAAGGAATGGTGCTGTAGCTTTCCGCCAGGTTGGCGTAGTTGCGGTACTGGCGCAGGGTGGTGGCGCGCTGCACCGGCGTCGCATCGGCCGGCATGCTGAACAGTGCAACCTTCGCACGCACCAGGGCGCGGTAAGCCTTGTAAAAGTTCAGCACTTCCAGGCCTTGATAGTCGCCGGTCAGTTCCAGGTATTGGCTGATGAAGCGACGGGCGAGGGATTTCAGGCCACGGTCTTCCAGGTCCATTGCCAGGAAACCGGTGTCGGCCCAGACGTCGGTGAAGCGGAACGGTTCGTTGAATTCGATGCAGTCGAAGATCACGACTTTGCCGTCGATCAGCGTCGCGTTGCCCAAGTGAATGTCGCCGTGGCACTCGCGAGTGAAGCCGTCGGCCTTGCGCTGGGCGAACAGCGGCTTGAGGCGATCGAAGCTGCTTTCAGCCCATGCTTGCAGAGCGTCGAGTTGCAGCAGATCGTTCTTGTCGCTGAGGAAAGGCAGGATCTGTTCGAAGTTCTGGCGCACCGGCGCCATCACGCTGTCAGGCGTGCCGGCATCGTGCTCGGTCGGGACTTTCGGCGCGTTGAGGTGGAAGCGGGCGATCTGCTCGGCCATCGCGTCGATGTGCGCGGTGGTCAGCTCGCCGTTGGCTTGCAGGGTGCTGAGCAGGCCGGTCTGCGGGAACTGGCGCATTTTCAGCACGTATTCGATGGCCGGGCCTTCGCCACCCAATTGCGGGGCTTCGGCGCTGCCGGTCACTGGAATCACTTCCAGATACAAATCTTCGGTCAGGCGCTGGTTCAGGCGCAGCTCTTCACCGCAGAAGTGCTCACGGGAGTCGAGGCTGGTGAAGTCGAGGAAACCGAAATTCACCGGTTTCTTCACTTTATAAGCGTAGGGACCGGTGAGCAGCACCCACGAAATATGGGTTTCGATGACCTGGAACCCTTCGACGGGATGCGGGTAGAGGGCCGGGTTTTGCAGGGCAGCGATCAGGGACTGGCTCACGGACGATCCTTCAGAGACTGGGGGAAATTCAAGGCGCTCATTATGGCCGCTCGCCAGCCCGACGCAAACCTCGGAGCGCTCCTGTTGAGTATGAATAAAGTGCGTATAATCCGCCGCCATGACTCGTACTCGATCCCCCCGTACCCCTAAAAAACCAGCTTCCCGGGGCCTGCGCCCATGGTTGGGCTGGGCCCTTAAACTCAGTCTGGTCGGCCTTGTGGTGCTGGCCGGCTTCGCCGTTTACCTCGATGCCGTGGTGCAGGAGAAGTTCTCCGGCAAGCGCTGGACCATCCCGGCCAAGGTGTATGCGCGCCCGCTTGAGCTGTTCGTCGGACAAAAGCTGAGCAAGGACGATTTCCTCACCGAACTCGATGCCCTGGGCTATCGCCGCGAAGCCGTGAGCAACGGTCCCGGCGCGGCGGCGGTCAATGGCAACACGGTTGATCTGAATACCCGTGGCTTCCAGTTCTATGAAGGCCTCGAGAAACCGCAGCCGGTGCGCGTGCGTTTCTCCGGCGATTACGTGGCCGAACTCTCGGCGACCAACGGTTCGAAGCTCTCCGTGGTACGCCTGGAGCCGCTGATGATCGGCGGTATCTACCCGAAAAATCTTGAAGACCGGATTCTGATCAAGCTCGATCAGGTGCCGCCGTACCTGCTGGAAACCCTGGTCGCCGTGGAAGACCGGGATTTCTACAGCCACTGGGGCGTATCGCCGAAATCGATTGCCCGCGCAGTCTGGGTCAACACCTCTGGCGGCAAGATGACTCAGGGTGGCAGTACGCTGACCCAGCAACTGGTCAAGAACTTCTACCTCACCAACGAACGCAGCCTGACCCGCAAGCTCACCGAAGCGATGATGGCGATGCTGCTCGAGCTGCATTACGACAAAAAGGAAATCCTCGAGGCTTACCTCAACGAAGTCTTTGTCGGTCAGGACGGTCAGCGAGCGGTGCACGGTTTCGGTCTGGCCAGCCAGTTTTTCTTTGCCCAGCCTTTGTCTGAGCTGAAGCTGCACCAGGTCGCGCTGTTGGTCGGGATGGTCAAAGGTCCGTCCTATTACAACCCGCGCCGCAATCCGGAGCGGGCGCTGGAGCGACGCAATCTGGTGCTCGATGTGCTTGAGCAGCAGGGTGTCGCCTCCGCCGAGCAGGTGGCTGCCGCGAAGAAAATGCCGCTGGGCGTAACCACGCGCGGCAAGCTGGCCGACAGTTCGTTTCCGGGCTTCATCGATCTGGTCAAACGCCAGTTGCGTGAAGACTACCGCGACGAAGACTTGACCGAAGAAGGCCTGCGGATTTTCACCAGCTTCGATCCGATCCTGCAGATGAAAGCCGAAGCGTCGGTCAACGACACCTTCAAGCGTCTGTCCGGTCGCAAGGGTTCCGACGACGTGGAAGCGGCGATGGTCGTGACCAATCCGGAAACCGGTGAAGTCCAGGCCATGATCGGCAGCCGTCAGGCGAGTTTTGCCGGGTTCAACCGGGCACTGGATGCGGTGCGGCCGATTGGCTCGCTGATCAAGCCGGCGGTTTATCTGACGGCGCTGGAGAAACCGAGCCAGTACACGTTGACCAGTTGGCTGTCGGACGAGCCGCTTTCAATCAAGGGTGCGGATGGTCAGGTCTGGAAACCGCAGAACTATGACCGTCGCTCCCACGGTACGGTGTTCCTGTATCAGGGGCTGGCACATTCCTACAACCTGTCGACCTCGCGTCTCGGTCTGGCGGTTGGCGTTCCGAATGTCCTCAAGACGCTGGGTCGCCTGGGCGTGACCCGCGAGTTTCCGGCGTTCCCTTCGATGCTGCTCGGTGCGGGCGGCATGACCCCGATTGAAGTCGCGACCATGTACCAGACGCTGGCCAACGGTGGTTTCAATACGCCGATGCGCGGGATCCGTAGCGTGCTGACTGCCGACGGCGAGCCGCTCAAGCGTTATCCGTTCCAGATCGAGCAGCGTTTCGATCCGGCCTCTATCTACCTGATCCAGAACGCCATGCAGCGGGTCATGCGTGAAGGTACTGGCAGTTCGGTTTATAACGTGTTGCCAAGAACCCTGACACTGGCGGGCAAGACCGGCACCAGTAACGATTCGCGCGACAGCTGGTTCGCCGGCTTCAGCCAGGATCTGCTGGCGGTGGTGTGGCTCGGCCGTGACGACAACGGCAAGACGCCGTTCACCGGGGCCACCGGTGCGTTGCAGGTCTGGACCAGTTTCATGCGCAAGGCCGATCCGCTGCCGCTGGACATGCCGCAGCCGGATAACGTGGTGCAGGCCTGGGTCGATTCGCGTACCGGCCAAGGCTCCGATGCCAACTGTCCGGGCGCCGTGCAGATGCCGTATATTCGCGGCAGCGAACCGCCACCCGGCGCCTCTTGCGCGAGCGAAAGCCCGGCCTCGGGCGAGTCGGTGATGGATTGGGTCAAGGGCTGGATGAATTAAGCAAAGAGGGTTTCAAGTGAACAAGTGGTTGATTCCAGCGGTGACCGCCGTGGCTTTGCTCAGCGGCTGCTCCACCGTACAGCGTGGTTCGATCCCGGTCGTGGATTCCGGCACCGCCGTGTCCAACAGCGAGCGCATTTCGGCCAATGGCGGTTTCCGTCAAACGACGGTGAAACGTCCTGCACAGGCCCAGACCCAGGCGATCCCGCAAGGCGATACCGGTGTGGTGGTGATGGTGCCGGGCGGCGCAGCGGCTTCGGCGCCGATCAGCACTTCGCCGATCGTTCCGGGCCCGGCGTCGGGTGGCATCACACCGGGGCCGTACAACCCGTCGGCGGTCGAGTCGGCGCCGATCAGCTCCGGCAGCTACAGCATGCCTTCGACGCCGAGCGGCATTCCATCGGCCAGCAGCGGCGGCGGTCTGTCTGCCGATGAACAACTGGACGGCCCGGTTCTCGCCCTGTTGACCACTGCGCAACAGCAGCAGGCCGGTGGCGACCTCAACGGCGCGTCCTCCAGCCTGGAACGCGCCCAGCGTGTAGCGCCGCGCGAGCCGCAAGTGCTTTACCGTCTGGCGCAGGTGCGCATGGCCCAGGGCGATGCGCCACAAGCCGAGCAGACCGCTCGTCGCGCACTGACCATGGCCAATGGTCGTCCGGACTTGCAGGCCAGTCTGTGGGAATTGATCGCTCAGGCGCGTGAGAAACAAGGTGATTCCGCCGGCGCCACCCTGGCCCGTCAGAAGGCCAAGGTTTCGCTGTGATGGACAGTCGTTTCTCCAAAGTCGCCGATCAATTGCTGTTGATCGAGCGCGAACTGCGCGCCCAGGGCTGGTGGGATGACGTCCAGCCCTCGGTCGAAGCCCTGAGCAGCGTCGAGCCGTTTTCGGTCGACACGCTTGATTTCGAGCAGTGGCTGCAATGGATCTTCCTGCCGCGGATGAAGATGATCCTCGAACAGGATCTGCCGTTGCCCAATGCTTCGGGCATTCAGGAAATGGCCGAGATGGTTTTTGCCCAACGCAACCTGCAGGGCAAGGATCGGCAGCTTCAGGTGTTGCTCAAAGAGTTCGACCTGCTGATCACCGCTTCACGCTGAGCCGGGAGCTGCCAGTCGTCACTGGCAGTTTTCCGCTATCTGTTTCTTTGCCTCTTCAGTACGCTGCTGGCGCTGGTCGTCGCTCAGCCGCCGCAGTTCTCCCTCCACCTCCTCCCTCAAGCGCGGATTGTTCTGCAGTTGCGCGAGATTCGTGCGCGCCTGTTCGCAAAATGCCTTGAGTTGATTCTGTTGTTCGGCCACTTGCTTCTTGACCTTGTCATCGATGGCTTTCTGATCGCCCAGCGCGCCGCTGCCAGGTAATGCGGCAGGTATTGGTGCGGGAGAGGAGGGCGTCTTAACGGCGGTGGACGACTGCCCTTGTGGTGGCTGTTGATCGAAATGGGTGACGCCTTGGGCGTCGACCCATTTGTAGATCTGAGCGGCCATGCACCATGGGCTGGCGCCTATTAGCAGAGTTAAGAGAAGCGTTCGCATGCTGATTCCTTGGCAAAACTGCGCAATTGAAGCTAACAGAGTAGCGGTTTCCAGGTTTTTTCTTGCGTTCTCATGTGCTTACCCACAATTAAGCACATAGACGGCTTGACTTGCAGAGGGCGAAACAGAAGAATCCAAAGTCCGCTGTACAGGGACTGCCAGAAGCAGACCCTCTCGGCAGATCATGAGGCGCATATCCGCGTCGACCTGTTACACCCGCAACGCGTTACCTCGCGCTGGGTGGGAAAGGCCCGCAACACTTGGGACGATCCCAATACTTGCTCAGTCAGTGCTGACGTAGTCGGCGACCACCGTCGCTCATGCTCTGCCGAGAAGTAAACCTATTAAGACCCGTTCGCCTTTTTGTGGACGGTATTCTGGCGTTTTAGAGGTGAACAACGTGGAGCTTTTATCTGGCGGTGAGATGCTCGTCCGCTTTTTGCGTGACGAAGGCGTCAAATATATCTACGGGTACCCGGGTGGTGCTCTCCTTCATGTTTACGATGCCCTGTTCAAAGAACCGGAAGTGACCCACATCCTGGTTCGTCACGAACAAGCGGCTACCCATATGGCTGACGGCTACGCCCGTGCCACCGGTAAAGCCGGCGTGGTATTGGTGACTTCCGGTCCAGGCGCCACAAACGCCATCACCGGTATCGCCACTGCCTATATGGATTCGATTCCGATGGTGATCATTTCCGGTCAGGTGCCAAGCACCATGGTCGGCACCGATGCGTTCCAGGAAACCGACATGATCGGTATCTCCCGGCCGATCGTGAAGCACAGCTTCATGATCAAGCACGCCTCGGAAATCCCGGAAGTCATGAAGAAGGCCTTCTACCTGGCGCAATCCGGTCGTCCGGGCCCGGTCGTGGTCGATATCCCGAAAGACATGACCAATCCGGCCGAGAAGTTCGAATACATCTTCCCGAAGAAAGCCAAACTGCGTTCCTACAGCCCGGCCGTTCGCGGTCACTCCGGGCAAATCCGCAAGGCGGCAGAAATGCTCCTGGCGGCCAAGCGTCCCGTGCTGTACTCCGGCGGTGGTGTGATTCTCGGCAACGGCTCCGCGCCGCTGACCGAACTGGCGCAAATGCTCAACCTGCCGGTTACCAATACCTTGATGGGCCTGGGTGCCTATCCTGGCACTGACCGTCAGTTCATCGGCATGCTCGGCATGCACGGCAGCTATACCGCGAACCTTGCGATGCACCATGCCGACGTGATCCTGGCGGTCGGTGCGCGTTTCGACGATCGTGTGATCAACGGCGCGCCGAAGTTCTGTCCGAACGCCAAGATCATTCACATCGACATCGACCCGGCTTCGATTTCCAAGACCATCAAGGCCGACGTGCCAATCGTTGGTCCGGTGGACAGCGTCCTGACTGAAATGGTCGCGATCCTCAAGGAAATCGGCGAAACCCCGAACAAGGAAGCGGTCGCCAGTTGGTGGAAGCAGGTTGACGAGTGGCGCGGTGATCGCGGCCTGTTCCCTTACGACAAGGGCGACGGCAGCAAGATCAAGCCACAGACCGTAATCGAAACCCTGTGCGAAGTGACCAAGGGCGACGCCTTTGTGACTTCCGACGTGGGCCAGCACCAGATGTTTGCTGCGCAGTACTACAAGTTCAACAAGCCGAACCGCTGGATCAACTCCGGTGGCCTGGGCACGATGGGCTTCGGTCTGCCGGCCGCGATGGGTATCGCTTTGAGCTTCCCTGACACCGATGTTGCGTGCGTCACCGGTGAAGGCAGTATCCAGATGAATATCCAGGAGCTGTCGACCTGCCTGCAATACGGTTTGCCGGTCAAGATCGTCATCCTGAACAACGGTGTTCTGGGCATGGTTCGTCAGTGGCAGGACATGAGTTACGGCAGCCGTCACTCGCACTCCTACATGGAATCCTTGCCTGACTTCGTCAAGCTGGCTGAAGCCTATGGCCACGTCGGCGTACGCATCACCGAATCGAAAGATTTGAAGTCGAAGATGGAAGAGGCGTTCGCCATGAAAGATCGCCTGGTGGTGATCGACATTTCGGTCGACACCAGCGAGCACGTCTATCCGATGCAGATCAAAGACGGCTCCATGCGCGATATGTGGCTGAGCAAGACGGAGCGTACCTAATCATGCGGCACATTATTTCCTTGCTTCTGGAAAACGAACCCGGTGCTTTGTCTCGCGTAGTCGGCCTGTTTTCGCAGCGCAACTACAACATCGAAAGCCTGACCGTGGCGCCAACCGAAGACCCGACCCTGTCGCGTCTGACGCTGACCACCGTCGGTCACGATGAAATCATCGAGCAGATCACCAAAAACCTGAACAAGCTGATCGAAGTGGTCAAGCTGGTGGACCTGTCGGAAAGCGCTCACATCGAGCGCGAACTGATGCTGGTCAAGGTCAAGGCCACTGGCGCCCAGCGCGCCGAGATCAAACGCACCACCGATATCTACCGTGGACAGATCGTCGACGTCAGCGCCAGCGTGTATACCGTTCAACTGACCGGTACCAGCGACAAGCTCGACAGCTTCATTCAGTCCATCGGCACCGCATCGATTCTGGAGACCGTCCGCAGTGGCGTCACCGGTATTGCCCGCGGCGACAAAGTACTCAGCATCTAAACCAAATTAGCGAATGGCCTGAACGGCCTGGATATAAAGGGGAAATTCATGAAAGTTTTCTACGATAAAGACTGCGACCTGTCGATCATCCAGGGCAAGAAAGTTGCCATCATCGGTTACGGCTCCCAGGGCCACGCCCAGGCGTGCAACCTGAAAGATTCCGGTGTCGACGTTACCGTCGGTCTGCGTAAAGGTTCGGCTACCGTTGCCAAGGCTGAAGCCCACGGCCTGAAAGTGACCGATGTGGCTGCCGCTGTTGCCGGTGCCGACCTGGTCATGATCCTGACCCCGGACGAGTTCCAGTCCCAGCTGTACAAGAACGAAATCGAGCCGAACATCAAGAAAGGCGCCACCCTGGCCTTCTCCCACGGCTTCGCGATTCACTACAACCAGGTTGTTCCGCGTGCCGACCTCGACGTGATCATGATCGCGCCGAAAGCCCCGGGCCATACCGTACGTTCCGAGTTCGTGAAGGGCGGCGGTATCCCTGACCTGATCGCGATCTACCAGGACGCCTCGGGCAACGCCAAGAACGTCGCGCTGTCCTACGCCGCCGGCGTGGGTGGCGGTCGTACCGGCATCATCGAAACCACCTTCAAGGACGAGACCGAAACCGACCTGTTCGGCGAACAAGCCGTTCTGTGCGGCGGTACCGTTGAACTGGTAAAAGCCGGTTTCGAAACTCTGGTTGAAGCTGGCTACGCGCCGGAAATGGCCTACTTCGAGTGCCTGCACGAACTGAAGCTGATCGTTGACCTCATGTACGAAGGCGGTATCGCCAACATGAACTACTCGATCTCCAACAACGCTGAGTACGGCGAATACGTGACTGGTCCGGAAGTGATCAACGCCGAATCCCGTCAGGCCATGCGCAACGCCCTGAAACGTATTCAGGACGGCGAATACGCCAAAATGTTCATCAGCGAAGGCGCAACCGGCTACCCTTCGATGACCGCCAAGCGTCGTAACAACGCCGCTCACGGTATCGAAATCATCGGCGAGCAGCTGCGCTCCATGATGCCGTGGATCGGTGCCAACAAGATCGTCGACAAAGCCAAAAACTAAGTCGTCGAACGTTGTATGAAAAAACGCGGCCTCGGCCGCGTTTTTTCGTATGGGCCGGCGGTTCTGGTATAAAGCTGCATCGTTTGTGGCCGAACCGTCGTCCCAGACACCTGTCGAAAATGTCCAATCCGTTGCAAGGTACTGTCCATGAGCGAACGTCCCGAAGAGCCGAACCAGGCTTCAGACGCCGAAAGCCTGCTGCCCATCGATGAGCACATCGAAGAAGGGCATGACGCAGAAGGCCGTAAAGTCCGGCATCGCGGTATCTATCTTCTGCCGAATCTGTTCACCACTGCGAATCTGTTCGCGGGGTTCTATTCCATCATCAACTCGATGAGTGCCCAGGCTGCCTTGAGTGCCGGGGACGCGGCGAATGCGAGCAAGTATTTCGCCTTTGCCGCCATCGCGATTTTCGTCGCCATGGTGCTCGACGGCCTTGATGGTCGCGTGGCACGCATGACGAATACCCAAAGTGCGTTCGGTGCCGAGTACGACTCGTTGTCGGACATGGTTGCTTTCGGTGTCGCGCCGGCGCTTCTGGCTTTCGGCTGGGCACTGGGTGACATGGGCAAGGTCGGCTGGATGGTTGCCTTCATCTATGTGGCGGGTGCGGCGTTGCGTCTGGCGCGTTTCAACACTCAGGTGGGGACCGCCGACAAGCGCTACTTCATCGGTCTTGCCAGCCCGGCGGCTGCCGGTGTGGTTGCGGGGATTGTCTGGGCGTTCAGCGATTACGGGATCCAGGGTTCGAAGATGTCATTCCTGGTTGCGCTGATGGTGGCCGCCGCCGGCATGCTGATGGTCAGCAACATCAAGTACAACAGCTTCAAGGAGCTGGATCTGAAGGGGCGCGTGCCTTTCGTGGCGATTCTGGCGGTGGTGCTGGTGTTTGCCGTGGTGTTCAGCGATCCGCCTCGCATTCTGCTGCTGGTGTTCCTCGCTTATGCCGCGTCGGGCCCGGTGCAGTATCTGTTGCATCTTCGTCGTCACAAACACGCCGAGTGATGTAATTTCCCTCATACTCCGCAGTCTATGGTGCATCTGTCCTCCAAAGCTGCGGAGTTGCCATGCTGATCAAAGTCCCCAAAGCGTCCGACTGCCATGAGTCGGACGTCACGCCTGAATCCATTTATCTCTCTCGCCGACAATTGCTCGGAGCAACTGCGGCCGGGTTGGCCATGAGCAGTCTGCCGCGCTGGGCCAGTGCCGAAGAGGCCGCCCGCTATGCCGATGTCGAAGCCGGAAAGGCGCCCGCCTGGTTTGCCGAGAAACTGCCTTCTGTCAAATGGGGAGCGGTGAACGTCAAGGATGAGGCGATCACACCTTTCAAAGACGCGACCCATTACAACAACTTCTATGAATTCGGTACCGACAAGGGCGACCCGGCGGCCAATGCCGGGTCGTTGAAAACCGAACCGTGGAGTGTTGTCGTGGACGGGGAGGTGGGTAAGCCGGGGCGTTATGCTCTGGAAGACTTCATGAAACCTTACCAGCTGGAAGAGCGCATCTACCGTCTTCGTTGTGTCGAAGCGTGGTCGATGGTGATTCCCTGGATCGGTTTCCCCATCTCGGCGTTGTTGAAGCAGGTAGAGCCCACTTCCAATGCCAAATACATTCGCTTCGAAACCTTGCAGGATCCCAAGAGCATGCCCGGACAGCGTTCGGGATTTGCCCTGATCGACTGGCCCTATGTTGAAGGTTTGCGCCTGGATGAGGCGATGAATCCCTTGGCGATTCTTGCGGTAGGTATGTATGGCCGCGAATTGCCAAATCAGAACGGTGCGCCTTTGCGTCTGGTGGTGCCCTGGAAGTACGGATTCAAGAGCGTCAAATCCATCGTGCGGATCAGTCTGGTCAGCGAGCAGCCAAAGACGACCTGGCAGAGCATTGCGGCGGATGAGTACGGGTTTTATGCGAATGTGAACCCTACGGTCGACCATCCACGTTGGACCCAGGCGCGGGAGAGGCGGTTGCCCAACAGCCTGTTCAAGCCGAATGTGCGTGATACGCAGATGTTCAACGGCTATGCGGACGAGGTCGCTTCTTTATATACAGGGCTCGATCTGCGGAAGAACTATTGATGCGATATCCGATCTGGCGCGTAGGTGTTTTCCTGGCTGCGGCGATCTGGCCGCTGTTCTGGTTCTATCAGGCTTTTGCGGATCTGCTTGGACCCGATCCGGGGAAAGTCCTGGTTGATCGGCTAGGGCTTGGGACATTGGTATTGCTGTTGATCACCCTGAGTATGACGCCGCTGCAGAAACTTACGGGGTGGGCCGGGTGGATTGCCGTGCGCCGTCAGTTGGGGCTCTGGTGTTTTGCCTATGTGGTTCTGCATCTTTGCAGCTATATGGCGTTCATTCTCGGTTTCGACTGGTCGCAACTGGGTGTCGAGCTGCGCAAGCGTCCCTACATCATTGTGGGTGCTCTGGGTTTTCTGGGATTGTTGGCATTGGCGGTTACCTCCAACCGATACAGCCAGCGCCGTTTAGGTACCCGCTGGAAGAAGCTGCACCGGTTGGTGTATGTGATTCTCGGGTTGGGATTGCTGCATATGTTGTGGATCGTGCGCGCCGATCTTAAGGAGTGGGCAGTCTATGCCTTTATAGGTGTTTTCCTTTTGGCGCTGCGGATTCCTCCCTTGACCCGCCGGATCCCGCGTTTGATGGGTAAAAAGCAGGTTTTTCAGGAAAAGCGAAATTAAGTGTTGACGGCAGATTCTGAGTCTCTATAATTCGCCCCACTTCCGGCGCAGTCGAAACGGAAAACTCCTTGATATTCAATGAGTTAAGTGGGTTTCGAAGGCGGGTCGCTTCAGTTCATCGAAGCCTGGAAGCAGTTGGAAATGCCGGTTCTTTTGGTGCTTTCAACGGTTCGATCTTCTCGGTCGAAAGCGGGGAAAAAGAGGTGTTGACAGCAGTGTGTAACGCTGTAGAATTCGCCTCCCGCTAACGAGAGATCGGAAGCGCAAGTGGTTGAAGTTGCTGAAGAAATCTTCGAAAACTTCTGAAAATAATCACTTGACAGCAAATGAGGCTGCTGTAGAATGCGCGCCTCGGTTGAGACGAAAGATCTTAACCAACCGCTCTTTAACAACTGAATCAAGCAATTCGTGTGGGTGCTTGTGGAGTCAGACTGATAGTCAACAAGATTATCAGCATCACAAGTTACTCCGCGAGAAATCAAAGATGTAACCAACGATTGCTGAGCCAAGTTTAGGGTTTCTTAAAAACCCAAAGATGTTTGAACTGAAGAGTTTGATCATGGCTCAGATTGAACGCTGGC